>NZ_RZQL01000018.1 GCF_003997935.1 Mesorhizobium sp. M7A.F.Ca.US.006.01.1.1 | reverse complement strand
GAACAGGCGCACGATGAACAGCACCGGCATGGTCGACAGCGTCAGCAGGCCGAGCCGGAAATCAAGCCAGAGCAGGACGCTGACGATGCCGAACAGCAGCACGATGTCGCCGACCGACATGACCGAGGTCTCGAGGAACTCCTGCATCGAGTTGACGTCGCCCTGCAGACGCGACATCAGCCGCCCGACCTCGGTCTTGTCCATGAAGCTCAGCGAGACACGCTGCAGGTGGCTGAACATGGCGCGGCGCAGATCGGAGAGCACGTTTTCGGCCACTTTGCCGACGACGCTTTCCTGCACATAGCTGGCGGCATAGTTGATCAGGATGATGACGGCGAAAGTGATGATCGCGGCGATCATCACCGACTGGTCGAGCTTGCCTGCCGTCATGCCGTGGTCGATGGCGTAGCGGATGACCAGCGGGATCGCCAGTTGCGTCAGCGTGAACACCAGCACTGCGGCGACCGAGATGAAGATCCGGCTCTGATATGGTTTCACGAAGCTCCAGATGCGCCTGACGATGCGCGGGTCGTAGGCTTTGCCGAAAACCTCTTCGTCGTCGCGGTGCGAGCCTACGACCGCCTTCGTCGGCCGGCCGCTGGTGTCTTCCTTGTCGTCGTCGATGTGTTTCGACATCACGCGGCTCTATCTCTTTAGTTTTGACGTAATTCCCAAGGGAAAGCGCTACGCGCTTTTCCCGGGAAAACCGGTTTCCACTTTTCCTGGAATTGCTCCCGAGGGTCGGTCCTCGTCGGGCCGCAATTGCAGGTCGTAAAGCGCGCGATAGCGTCCATCTTGCGCCAGCAGCTCCTCATGCGTGCCGCGCTCGACGATCCGGCCGACTTCGACGAACAGGATCTGGTCGGCATGCATCAGCGAACTCAGCCGGTGCGAGATGATCAGCGTGACGCGATCCTTGGCGAAGCGCTTCATGGCCGCCCGGATGCGCTGCTCGGTGCCGGCGTCGATGGCCGCGGTTGAATCGTCGAAGACCAGAACCGATGGCCGCAGCATCAGACTGCGCGCAATGGTCAGGCGCTGCCGCTGGCCGCCGGAAAGCGATGCGCCGCGTTCGCCGACGACCGTGGTGTAACCGGCTGGGAGGCCCATGATGTAGTTGCGCAGCTGCGCGTACTCGGCGGCCTGCCCGATGCGGGTCTCGCGCGCCCAGGGATTGCCATAGGCGATGTTGTTCTCGATTGAGGTGGTGAACAGGAACGCATCCTGCTGCACGACGCCGACCGCCTTGCGCAGCGATTTCAGCGTCACCGCACGGATGTCCTGGCCGTCGATGGTGATCGCGCCCGAAGTGACGTCGTAGAAGCGCGGGATCAGGTGCGCGATGGTCGACTTGCCGCTGCCTGGCGGGCCGACGATGCCGATGGTCTCGCCGGACCGGGCCTTGAAGGAGATGCCCGACAGCGTCGGGCGGTCGCCTGCGCCCTCATAGCGGAAGCCGACATTGTCGAAGCGCAGCACGCCGTCGGTGACGACGAGGTCCGTGGCATCGGGCGCGTCCTCGATATCGAGTTCGGCGTCGAGCAGTTCGAACAGGCGGGTGCCGCAGGTCGAGGCGCGCGCGAAGGAATTGACCATCAGCCCGAGCTGGCGCACCGGCATCTGCAGGATGGTCATGAAGGTGAGGAACTGGGCGAGCGTTCCGACGCTGATCTGGCCTGCGATCACCTTCTGGCCGCCGAACCAGAGCACCAGTCCCATGGCGGCCAGGAACGAGAAGTTCATGGCGCTGGTGTTTGAGACGCGGATGTCGACGCGCTGATTGGCAAGCTCCAGCGCCGACTTTTTGGCGCGGTCGAATTTTTCCAGCTCATGCCGCTGTGCTGCAAAGGCCCGCACGACGCGGATGCCGCCGAGATTCTCGTCCATCACCCGGCTCAGCACGGAAAGGCGCTCCTGCAGCGTCAGCCAGGTGCTGCGCAACGCCAGCTGGGTGACCGAGGATCGCCAGGCGACGAACGGCACAAAACTCAGGCTCAAGAGCCCGAGCACGAGATCGGTGCTGATCAGGAGATAGGCGCCGACGCCGATCAGCACGCCGAGCAGAACAACGCGCAGGATGCCGGTGGAAAAGAACATGCGCACGCCGTCGAGATCGAGCAGGCCGAGCGTGATCAAATCGCCGGTGTGTACCCTGTCGTGGTAGGCGAAGCTCAGGCGCTGGATCTTCTCATAGAAAGCCAGCCGCAGTTCATAGCCGGTGCGATGGCCGACGGCCTCGCCATAGTAGTTCTGCGCCATAGTGAAGAGACCGCGCAGGATCGAGACGACAAGCAGCGTCAGCGCCGTGTTCCACAGCGCCTGTTCCGCCGCGGCCCCGGCACCCGCGGCCATGACGCCCTGCGCCTGGTCGATGGCGCGTCCCAGCAGGCGTGGAATGAAAAGCTGCAAAGTCGCGGCAATGAAGGTCGAGACGATGGTGATGGCGACCTGCCAGGGATGGCGCAACGTCATGCGCACGATGCGGAGCAAGGTGCTGAGGCCCTTGCCCCAGGAGGCTTCCGCCACATGGGCAAACGATTTGCCGCGCTCCGGCGCGCCGCCGATTGCTTGCGTGTTCAAGGAAAATATCCAAACCAATCCGGAGGTTAGCCCGGACTAATAAAGCAGACTCAATCCAGATGGCGCGATGTTACGCGCGTCCGAGTTGACGCTTCAAGAGCCAATTCCGGTATCGCACTGTGCCTGAACGGAAAGCGAGCATGCGACTGCAACCCGGCTGGCACCAGCGGCGGGATCCTGCCGATCTTGCCGAAGGGCGTTGGCCGGACGAGGCCAGCATCCGGCTGTATGCAAGCGACGGCCGGACGGCGTGCGACCTTCCATCCGGCCGGAATGCGGTCTGCTAGAGCCGGATGATTTCAGGTCTGTTCGACCTGAAATCTGAATCCGTCTCTAAATCAAAGAGATAGAGCATGATGTCGTCCGAAAACCGCTTCACACTTTTCGGCATCATGCTCTAGGCAGGTATCAAGACGGCGATACGATGCACGCCGACCTCCTTGCTTGTGTTCGTGGCCTCGTCGGTCTTGCCTTTGGCGCAGGTGTACATGTCACCCGTCTTGAGCTTGAATTCCTTGTCTGCCTTCTTGATCGTGAATGCGCCTGAAGTAATGGTGCAGACCATGTCATTGTCCATCACCATCTGAGGCGCGTGTGCAGCGGGCTGAAACACCACGTCGACAATTGCGATGCTCTTGTAGGCGGGAATGTCGGAGTTGCCGGTGCTGACCTCAACCACCCTGACACCGGGCGCAATCTCCTTGCCTTCCTTCGGGCCATATTTCTTGGCCTTCGCGGACGCCACCAAGGTGAACAAAGGCGTTATCGCAGCAGCCGTCATACCGATAGCAATTGCAGACCTGCGATTCATGGTTCTCATTGCATCCTCCACATGTTCGTCACGAACGAATGTGCATGACCGCTGTATATTAGCACAAACGAATGTAATTGTATGCGAGGAAGCGCCCAACCCCAGCATGGCCGCGTGAACTTGGCGGCAGCCGTCAGAGGGGTTCCATACATCGACGATCTGCTTGCCGCAAAAACCCCGCCGCGGCGGACCTTCGGACTGCCGTTGAGTCGCTCAAAAACCCTGGCCGTGCCGCCAGCAGGCAATCCGGTGGCCGGCCGCGACCTCTATGACGGGCGGCTCGGCCTTTCGGCAGCCGGGCAGGACCAGGGGGCAGCGATCGACGAAGGCGCATCCGGTGTTCGGGATGCCGGTGGCCTCGATCTCGGCTGGAGCGGATAGTTTCGGCTCGGCCTCATCGGAAGATGCCGCCAGAAGCAGGGCTGTGTAGGGGTGGTTGGGGCCGCGAAAAATCTGGTCGGATGAACCGGTTTCGACCAGGTGTCCGCGATAGAGCACGCCGATCCTGTCGGCCATGTAGCGCACCACCCTGAGGTCGTGGCTGATGAAAAGGTAGGTCGTGTCCTTGTCGCGCTGCAGGTCGTTGAGCAGGTTGAGAACGGTCGCCTGGACGGAGACGTCGAGTGCCGAGGTCGGTTCATCGAGCACCACAACCTTCGGAACGCCGGCGAAGGCGCGCGCGATCGCCGCCCGTTGCCGCTGGCCGCCGGATAGCGATCGCGACTTCTGCTCGGCGGTAGTGCCGGCGAGGCGAACCGAGGCCAGCAGGTCGCTGACGCGGGCTCTCACCTCGCTGCGGCGCAGGCCGGTGAGCCGGCGCAGCGGGCGGCCGAGGATGCGGCCAATCCGCTGGCGCGGGTTGAGCGTGCGATCCGGCGACTGGAAGACCATCTGCACGTCGCGGCGTTCGGCAAGGTTTCTCTTCTCGACGCGCGGCGCGACCGTCCTGCCGAACAGTTCGACCCATCCGGCGTCCGGTGTCTGCAGGCCGGTGACGATGCGTGCCAAGGTCGATTTGCCGGAACCGGACTCGCCGATCAGCCCGAAGGTTTCACCCTGGCCGACGTCGAGATCGATGCCGCGCAGCACTGGCTGGCTGCCGAAGGCATGGCTGATGCCTTTGCAGGCGATCGCGATCCGGCGTTTCTTTGGCGCGCCGGCGTCTTCGCTTTGGGCTCTTGGGTGCGCTGGCAGCCCGTCCGTCTCCGCCAGTCTTCCGTCCCGCTTCGTGTAGTTGAGCGCCGGGATCGAGGCGATGAGCGCCTTGGTGTAGGCGTGAGAGGGGTTGTCGAAGACATCGCCCGCAACGCCGCTTTCGACCACGGTTCCCGCCTGCATCACCGCCACCCGGTCGCAAGAGCGGCGGATCATGTTGATGTCGTGGCTGATCAGCAGGATTGAGGTTTTGTGATCCTTGCGCAGGTCATGCAGGATGGCAATGATCTCGGACTGAACGCTGGCGTCGAGTGCCGTCGTCGGTTCGTCCAGCACCAGGAGCGACGGATCAAGCGCAATCGCAATGGCGATGTTGGCGCGCTGCTGCATGCCACCGGACAGTTCGTGCGGATAGAGCCCCAGCACACGCTCCGGATGGCTGACGCGGACACGGCCCAGCAGTTCGGCGGCCCGTTCGCGCGCCTCGTCGAGGCGAAGCCGGCGGTGCCGCATGATCGTCTCGGTGATCTGCCGGCCGATCGTCATGCTTGGATTGAGCGCCGCGCCCGGATGCTGGTAGACGGCGGCGATGTGATTTCCCCTGAGCCGGCGCAGTTGCTCGGCGGAGAGATCGCGGATTTCGCGGCCCTGGAATTCCAGCGCCGACGCAGCGATCTGGGCGTTTTTCGGCAGATAGCGCAGGATGGCGAGCGCCACCGAGCTTTTGCCTGATCCCGACTCGCCGACCAGACCGAGCGCCTCGCCTTCGCCGATGTGCAGCGACACGCCGCTGACAGCGGGATGCGATCCCTTGCGCCCGTCATAGGCCACGGACAGCTGGTCTACGTTCAGAACCGAGGAGGACATGGGGACTTGAAACCACTTTCTTCCAGCGCCGCCATCGAGGGCAATCGCTTCCGCTTTCGCAATGCATTATCTCTATAAAATTACTCGGATTAAGCCGAAGCGCAATCTACCTTTCTCGGATCAGCAGAGATTGTTGCCGCTTGCGCAAGCAGCGCGACGGTCTCCGGAGGCAGATCTGGAAGGAGGCCGGCATGGCTCGAGACCACATGATCCTCAGCGCATTTTTCTTCAACCCGCAGGGCGATCATCGGATGTCGTGGCGCCATCCGCGGGCGCCGGGCCGCGAGGTGCTGGATTTCGAATTCTACCGCGATCTCGTGCAGGCGGCCGAACGCGCCAGGATCGACACCATCTTCGTCGCCGACCACGTGTCGATCTGGGATTCGGTCAAGAGCGGCGTCGCCCACTACGCCAATGCCCGCCTCGAACCGTTGACGCTGCTGTCGGCGCTGGCCGGCGTGACCAAGCACATCGGCCTGATCACCACGGCGTCGAGTTCCTACAGCGAGCCCTACAACGTGGCGCGCATGTTCGCCTCGCTCGACCATATCAGCAAGGGCAGGGCGTCGTGGAACGTCGTCACCTCGGCCATGGACGAGGAGGCGCGCAATTTCGGCCGCGACGGCAACATCGAACATGCGTTCCGCTATGAGCGCGCGGCCGAATTCCTCGATATCGTCAAGGCGCTCTGGGACAGCTGGGAAGACGAGGCGTTGCTGATCGACAAGGCGTCAGGCTATTTCGCCGACCCCGACAAGGTCCATCCCATCGATCACAAGGGCAAGCATTTCAAGGTGCGCGGCCCGCTCAACGTCTCGCGGCCGCCGCAAGGCCATCCGCTGATCGTCCAGGCCGGCTCGTCCGAGGACGGCAAGAACTTCGCCGCCGCCCAGGCCGATGCGCACTTCGCCATCTACAGCACCAAGGACGATGGCATCAAATACCGTCAGGATATCAACGAGCGGCTGGCCCGCCACGGCAGGCGACCGGAGAGCTTCAAGATCCTGCCCGGCATCCTGCCGATCGTGGCGGCTTCCGAAGCCGAAGGCCGGGAAAAGCAGGAATACCTGCAGACCTTGCTGCCCGACCAGGTCGGCATCGACCTTCTGTCGAGTTGGAGCGGGTTGGACCTGTCGCTGTTCCCGCCGGACGGGCCATTGCCGCCGCTGCCGGACGAGAGCACGTTCAACGGCGGACGCACCTCGCTCAACCGGGTCAAGCAGTGGGCGAAGCAGAATCTCAGCCTGCGCGAGATCGCCCGCAAGCTCGCCAACAGCGGTTCGGTGCCGACGGTCGCCGGCACGCCGGTACAGATCGCCGACCAGTTGCAGGACTGGTTCGTTTCGGGTGCCGCCGACGGCTTCAACCTGATGTTCCCGCTGCTGCCGGAGGACTGGGTGAACTTCGCCGAACAGGTGGTGCCGGAGCTGCAGCGGCGCGGCGTATTCCCCCTCGAATACGCGCCGGGAACGCTGCGTGACCGCTTCGGCTTGGCGCGGCCCGCCAACCGCTTCGCCGAACAGCGCGACAACACGCGCGCCGTGTCCTGACCGGGAGAACGATCATGACCGTTGCGCCAAGATTGCAGCCCCGCGAAGCCACCGCGCCACAGCTCGTCAATGTCCTGCACAGCCCCAAGCGCGTGCGCGTCAAATTCGGCGGCCGCACCGTCGCCGACAGCCGCAACGTGCTGGTGCTGCGTTCCAACCATTTCCTGCCGATCTATTTCTTCCCGCCGTCAGCGGTCGACCCGTCGGTGCTGAAGCCGTCGCTGCATCGCGAGCCGCACCCTGTCGGTGGCGAGACCGCCTATTGGGATATCGACAGCGGCGACCGGCGCAGTGCCAACGCGGCGTGGTCGTTCGTCTCGCCGCCGGATGAAAACCTGTTGCCGCTGGCCGGCCGCATCGCCTTCACCTGGAAGGCCGTCGACCAATGGTTCGAGGAGGAAGAGGAAGTCTTCGTCCATGCCCGCGACCCCTATGCACGCATCGATGTGCTGCAAAGCTCAAGCCATGTGCAGATCTGGTTTGACGGCGAGCCGATCGCCGACAGCCACCGCCCGGTGCTGCTGTTCGAGACGCATCTGCCGACCCGTTTCTATCTGCCCGCGGAAGACATCAATCTGGAGCGGTTGACGGCCTCGGCCACCACGACGCGATGTCCCTACAAGGGCATCGCCTCCTACTGGTCGGGCCTGCTGAGCGACGGAACAGTGCGTCCGGACATCGCCTGGAGCTACCGGGACCCAATCGCGGAGATGCCGAAGATCAAAGGGCTCATCGCCTTCTATCCGCAGGCTGTCGACCGTATCCACCTCGACGGCGAACCCGTCGCATAGCTTTTCCATCTTCATTTCAGAGCAGGGGTTCAACATGACCAAACGCAGAGATATCGACGCAGTTCGTAACCTGTCGGGGGACATCTGGAATGTCGCCGTCGACGAATATCAGGGCGGCTTTCTCAAGCGCCGCGATTTCCTGAAATACGCAGCATTGCTCGGCCTGACCGGCTTTGCCGCCTCGCAGGGGCTAGGAGGCGCACGCGCTGGAGCCGCAGCAGGCGGCACGGTGCGTGTCGGGCTCGGCCAGCCGACCAAGGCGATCGATCCGGTTTCGGTCACCGATCCGGCCAGCATCGGGGTGATCAGTCAGGTCGGTGAGTATCTGATCCTCGACGATCCGAAGGACGGTCTGCAGCCGAAGCTCGCTCTGTCCTGGGAGGCCGACGAGACGGCCAGCCGCTGGACCTTCAAATTGCGGCCAGGGGTGAAATTCCATGATGGCCGCGCGGTCACCGCCAAAGACGTTGTGGCGAGCTTCGAGCGGCTGGTCGACCCGGCCAGCGGCTCGTCGGCTCTGTCGGCCTACAAGGGTATCCTGTCCAAGGGCGGCGCCAAGCTGGTCGACGACGAGACGGTCGCCTTCGATCTCGACGGCCCGAACAGCAACTTCCCCTTCTATGTCTCCTCCGACGTCTACAACGCCGTCATCCTGCCGGCCGACTATGCCGGCGATTTCGAGAAGAATTTCAACGGCACGGGTCCGTTCAAGCTGGAATCCTTCCGCCCCAAGCAAGGCGCCAGCTTCGTGCGCAACGAGGATTACTGGGGCGACAAGGCGCTGCCCGACCGGGTCGAGATCAAGTTCTTCGACGACGAGCAGGCGCAGGTGCTGGCGCTGCAGGCCGGCCAGCTCGACGTCATCCCGAGCACGACGCGGCTGGAACTGGCGATCGAGGGCAATCCCAACTTCAAGCTGCTCAGCGTGCAGGCAAGCTCGCATGACCAGGTGCATCTCAGAACCGACCAGGCGCCGTTCACCGACAAGCGCATCCGCCGCGCGCTGGCGCTCACCATCGACCGCGAGGCGGTGGTCAAGGGCCTGCTGAAGGGCCGTGCCATCGTCGGCAACGACACCCCGTTCGCGCCGATCTTCCCTTCGGCCGATCCATCGGTGCCGCAGCGCAAGCAAGACATTGCCGAGGCCCAGCGCCTGCTTGGCGAGGCGGGCGTGCCGAACGGCTTCGAGGTGACGCTGACCACCGAACGCGCCTATGACATTCCCGACTATGCGGTGATCATCCAGAACTTCGCAAAGAAGGCCGGCATCGACATCAAACTCAACGTCCTGCCGCAGGACGCCTATTACGGCTCGGCGACCTTCGGCAGCTCGCCCTGGCTGGATTCGGTGCTCGGCATCACCGATTACGGCCATCGCGGCACGCCCGACATCTTCCTCAACGCGACGCTGAAGAGTTCGGGCGCCTGGAACGCGGCGCATTTCAACAACCCGGCCTATGATGCGCTGCTGCTCGACTACTCGAAGGCGCGCGACCTGCAGGCACAGCGCCTCGTTGCCGGCAAGATCCAGACCTTGCTGCTCGACGAGACGCCGGCGATCATCAGCTACTTCTCGCAATACAGCCGCATCGTCAGCTCCAAGGTCGAGGGCGTGCGCTTCACCGCGATTTCGCATCTGCTGCTCGATCGCGTTTCCTTCGTCCAGGCATGATCGCGACATGCTGACCGGTCGCATTCTGTCAGCGCGTGTGGGCACACTTGTCCTTACGCTGTGGCTGGTCAGCATTCTGGTGTTCTTCGCCGGGCAGGTCCTGCCCGGCGATGTCGGCCGTGTCATGCTCGGGCCTTTTGCCGATGCGCAAGCGGTGGCGGAACTGAACAAGCGGCTGGGCGCCGACCAGCCGGTTCTCGTCCAGTACTGGCTCTGGTTCAGCAAGGCGGTGACCGGCGATTTCGGCACCTCGCTGTCGATGCGTGGGCCGGTGGCGCCCTTCGTGCTGGAAAGCCTCAAGCGCTCCGCGGCCCTTGCCGGCATTATTCTGCTCTTCCTCGTTCCGCTGGGCGTTGGTGCCGGCGTCATCGCCGGTCTCAATGCCGGTCGCCTCATCGACCGGCTGATCGTGATGGCGGGCGTCTCCTTCGGCATTGTGCCTGATTTCGTTTCCGGCCTGATGCTGCTCATCATTTTCGGCCTGTGGCTGAACTGGTTCCCGATCTCCGGCGTTGCGCCCGATGGCGCGGGCTTCTGGACGCATGGCTATTATCTGATCCTGCCGGCGCTGCCGCTGGTGCTGAACCTTTCCGGCTACATCGCCCGGATGACGCGGGCAGGCGTGATCGAGGCGATCGCCGCTGACTACACGCGCACCGCCGTCCTGAAAGGGCTCGAGCGGCGCGAGATCATCTTTCGGCACGTGCTGCGCAATGCGCTGACGCCGACCGTCGCGGTGCTGGCGACGCAGACCGGATACATGCTTGGCGGGCTGGTGGTGATCGAGGCTTTGTTCGGCATCCAGGGGCTTGGCAATCTGGTTCTGAACGCGGCCAAGGCCCGCGATTTCCCGATGCTCGAGGCCGGCGTATTGGTGATGGCGGCAATCTTCGTGCTGTCGGCGGCGGCCGGCGACCTCTTGCTGGCGCTGCTCGATCCGCGACAACGCCGCCGGACCTCGCCATGACGGATCTGGCCGAGTTTCCCGCACCGGGGCGCGTTGTGGCCGGCTTTCCGGCAGTGCGCCGGATCCGCAGTGCTTTCGCCGGTTTGCCGCCGTCGGTCGTGGTCGGATCGCTGCTGCTGCTGTTCTGGGTCGTGTGCGCGCTGTTCGGCAATCTCTTCGTTCCATACGACCCCTATGCCGAGGATTTCCTGGCGATGCTGACGCCGCCCGATGCGCTGCACTGGTTCGGGACCGATCAACTCGGCCGCGACGTGCTGTCCCGCATCATCATCGGATCGCGCGACATCCTGCTGGTTGCGCCGCTGGCGACGCTGGCCGGCGTTGCCGCCGGCAGCATCATCGGCCTGGTGCTCGGCTATTTCGACGGCCTCACCGATGCCATCGGCGCGCGGCTGCTCGATACGCTGATGGCGTTTCCGTTCATCGTTCTCGTCACCATGACGCTGGTGGCGATCGGCCCGTCGAACCTGACCGTCATCCTGGTGATCGGCATCGCCTACGCGCCGCTGGTGGCGCGCACCGTTCGCGCCGCCGTGCGCGAGCAGAAAGAGCGCGACTATGTCAGCGCCGCGCGGCTCGGCGGCGAGGGCGCGCTCGCCATCATGTTCCTGGAGATCCTGCCCAACATCAGGGAAACGATCCTTATCGAACTCGTCACAAGGCTGGGCTACGCGTTCTTTTCGATCGCGACGCTGAGCTTTCTCGGCCTCGGCATCCAGCCGCCATCGGCCGACTGGGGACTGGCCGTCGCCGACGGCTATGGCTTCCTGACAGGCGGCAAATGGTGGGTCGTCGTCTTCAATTCCGCGGCAATCGTCTCGCTGGTGATGGCGACCAATCTGATCGCACAAGGCATCGGCGCCTTCGAGAATAGCGATGCATGAGCCTTGATCGGGCGCGTCGAAAAATCTCTTTTGCATTGAAGCCTGACGCGCATCCTTATATCGCATGGCTATGAAGAAAATCGGTTTCCTGTCGTTCGGGCACTGGACGCCCTCGTCGCAATCGCAAGTACGCTCGGCTTCGGACGCGCTTTTGCAATCCATCGAGCTGGCCGTCGCCGCCGAGCAGCTCGGCGCGGACGGGGCCTATTTCCGCGTGCATCATTTCGCCCGCCAGCTCGCGTCGCCGTTCCCGCTGCTGGCGGCGGTCGGCGCGAAGACCAGCCGCATCGAGATTGGCACCGCCGTCATCGACATGCGCTATGAGAATCCGCTCTACATGGCGGAAGATGCCGGTGCTGCGGACATTATCGCCGGCGGGCGCCTGCAGCTCGGCATCAGCCGTGGCTCGCCCGAGCAGGTGATCGATGGCTGGCGTCATTTCGGCTACGCGCCGCCGGAAGGCAAAAGCGACGCCGACATGGCGCGGCATCATGCCGAGGTCTTCCTCGAGACTCTGCGCGGCGAGGGGTTCGCCCAGCCCAATCCTCGGCCGATGTTCCCCAATCCGCCCGGCCTCTTGCGCCTCGAGCCGCATTCGGAGGGTTTACGCGAGCGGATCTGGTGGGGTGCGGCTACCAACGCTACGTCGGAATGGGCGGCCAAGCTCGGCATGAACCTGCAGAGTTCGACGCTCAAATTCGACGAGAGCGGCAAGCCGTTCCACATCCAGCAGGCCGAACAGATCCGCATCTATCGCGAGGCCTGGAAGGCGGCCGGCCACAGTCGCGAGCCGCGCGTCTCGGTCAGCCGCAGCATCTTTGCGCTGGTCGACGATCGCGACCGCGGCTATTTCGGTCGCGGCAACGAGAGCCGCGACCAGATCGGCTTCATCGAGGGAAACACCAAGGCGATCTTCGGGCGCAGCTACGCGGCCGAGCCGGATGTGCTGATCAAGGAATTGGCGCAGGACGAGGCGATCGCCGAGGCCGACACGCTGCTGCTCACCGTTCCGAACCAGCTCGGCGTCGACTACAATGCGCATGTCATCGAGGCGATCCTGACCCATGTCGCTCCGGCGCTGGGCTGGCGCTGACGCCGGATCGATCAGGGTCGAGTTTTCCAGGGAGGTACACAATGCCAAAGAAGGCCTTGATCGCCTGGGGCGGCTGGGAGGGCCATACGCCGGAGCAGAGCGCGAAGATCGTTCGCACCTTGCTTGAGCGAAACGGCTTCGACGTCACGCTGGGTGAGGGTACAGCGATGTTCGCTGATCCGGAGCTTGCTTCCTTCGATCTCATCGTGCCTGTCATCACGATGTCGACGATCGAAAAGGCCGAGCTGCAGAACCTGACGCTTGCCGTTCGCCAGGGCAGCGGCCTCGGCGGCTTCCATGGCACGATGGGCGACAGTTTCCGCAACGAGCCCGACTATCAGTTCATGACCGGCGGCCAATGGGTGGCGCATCCCGGCAATATCATCGACTATCACGTCGCCATCACCCGGCCGGACGATCCGATCACAAAAGGCATCAGCGATTTCGCCTACCGGTCGGAGCAATACTACATGCATGTCGACCCAAGCAACGAGGTGCTGGCGACCACCACCTTCACCGACGCGCATTTTCCGGGGATAGGCGGCGTCGTCATGCCGGTCGTCTGGAAACGGCGCTATGGAGCGGGGAAGGTTTTCTACAGTTCCCTTGGTCACACGTCGGATGAGTTCGCGGTGCCGGAAATGGCGCTGATGGTGGAGCGGGGTTTGCTTTGGGCGGCGCGGGGGTAGAAGCAGGCGAAGTGGGTTGAATTCACAGGGCATCCATGGAGATATCAAATGAGTGATTTCGAGTGGTCCGGATCCGAAAAGAAGCTCGCGCGCCATGCCTTCGATACCGCTCTTGAGGCGGCGCTCGCAAAGACGATGGCCGACTTCAAAAGCAAGGCGAGTGCGGTGACGCAGCCCTCCGAGATGTGGGTGCTCGAAGGCTATTTGCGTGAACAGCGACGGGAAATCGATCGCACGTTCGACTATCGCTATTCGCAGCTTCTCTTCGTGTTCGCGTAGCTTATTCGAGCAGGATATCTCGATGAAAAGCTGCTTGCCGGTCTGTCGCAAGACAAATTGAACGCCATTCGGCGGGACCTTGCCTTTGCGGCGGGACGCTCGGCCAGCGGATGACGACGGGAGGGAGTGCGGCCGCGTCCCAATCCCTGCCATGCTGGAAAAGCGGCCGTTGTCGTACTACCATCCCGTCGCATGGCGAGGGGGATGAGATGGACCATCAGCGTACAGTTTTTCTGATCGGCGCAGGTTCCGTTGGTGACGACGAGCAAGCCGTGTTCACGCTGCACGTGAACGGCGCTGCCTGCAATCTGAAATGCAGTTATCGGGACAAGGTGATCGAGGCAGAAGAGGAAGACTTTTTCGAGGCTCTGTTCCAAATCCGTCAGGCACTCGAAGTCGATGGCCTGCTACCCTTCTGTTAGGGAGCAAGCGCCAATGTTTATCCGGAAAATACCGTGATGGAGAAAAGTCGCGGATTGATAGCCTGCAAGGTGAAGACGGGGCAATTTCCGCAAGAGAGCGATCTGGTCGACATATTGATGATGGCGTCGACGTGGTTCCGGTTTTCGTCCATATGCAGGAATTTTGGGAAGAATGGCTGACTTCGCTGCCTTCCTAGCGGCTGGCGTTCATCCAATCCCTCCGGTTACCAGATAGGCGCCGGCGCTGCGCCCATCCTCCAGCCGCACAATAGCCGTCACGATCGAGCCATACGAGCCACGCCAGACGCTGTGGAACCGCTGGTGCTCTGCGGCCGGAATGAGGGCATGCCCGATGAAGCGCGCACCGCTTCGCTGCAGCACGACGACCTCTCCGTTGACATGCACCTGGATGTTGGCCGTTTCGGCGGCCTCGCCGGGCAGGTCGAGCGTGATGACGATCTCGTCCTGATCGCCGGAAGGCCGCGTCTCGGCGGCAAGCGTGATGGCGAACGCTGGCGCCTTGCTGTCGCCGGCTCGGGCGGGGCGGCCTGAAAACACATCGTCGGCAAGTTCCGGCGTGCGGGGCGGGCTGGTGCGGCGCTGCGTGGCACGTTCGAAATCGCCGGCCATGCGCAGCAGCCTTTCGTCGTCGTAGGCCTTGCCGGCGAAGGTGAGGCCTACCGGCATGCCGATATCGGCCATGGTTCCCATCGGCACGGTGACGGTGGGGATGCCGAAATGGCGCCAGACCAGATTGCCGTTGGCGACCCAGGTGCCGTTGCGCCAGGCAAGGGCGGCGGACGCCTCGTCGATGTCTGCATCGGCCGGTCCGACATCGGCGGCGGCGGGCAGCACCACGGCGTCGATGCCTTGCGCGTCCAGCCAGTCCTCGAAATCGATCCGCCTTGTCGCTTCGAGGCCCTTCAGGCCTTCTTCAATCGTCGGGATTTCCGTGACGGGCGTGACGCCGGACCGTGCCCGCTCGACATATTCCCTCAGATCGAAGCCGCCCTCATAGCGGTCGGGCAGCGTGCCCGGCGGCTGCGGGAAGATATTTGGGCCGTCGACCGAGACGAGATCGGGCAAGGCCGGGTCGGCATTGGCGCGCAAAAAGTCGTCCCAGCCCCAGATGCAGAGATCCCAGAGTTCGCGCTCGGCGAACTCTGGGGGCATCAGCCCGCGCTCGACCATGCTGCGCGCGCCGGGGCGGTCGTGCTCATAGTTGGAGACGACGGGGAAATCGACCTCGACCACCTCAGCGCCAAGCCGCTTCAGATCGGCCGCTGCCCGCTCCCATAGGGCAAGCACCGAGGCGCGGGTTTCGATCGGCGCATCGGCCTCGCTGTCCCTGCCGATATACATTCTGGGCACGCCCAGCCGCTTGCCTTTCAACGAACCCGCCAGTGCGAGATCGGTATAGCGGGGCGGCCGTACATCGGCGCTTTTCGGCAGCTTGACCCAGGGCTGCGCGCGCCAGAAATCGCCTCGGGTCTCGGGATCGTCGGCGACGATGATGTCAAGCAATTCGAGCATGTCGGGCATTGTCCGCGCGTGCGGCACCACGACATCCATGGTCGGCACCAGGGGCCAGTTGCCGCGCACCGAAATGACGCCGCGCGACGGCGTGTAGGCGACCAGCGCATTGTTGGTGGCCGGCGCGCGGCCGGACGACCAGGTTTCCTCGCCAAGCCCGAAGGCGCAGAAGCTGGCCGCTGTCGCCGTGCCGGAGCCATTGGACGAGCCCGACGCGAAGGCGGCGGCGAGGTAGTCGCCATTGTACGGACTTTCGGCGCGGCCATAGACGCCGCGCTGCATGCCGCCATTGGCCATCGGCGGCATATTGGTCAGCCCGATCAGCACGGCGCCACCGGCGCGCAGCCGGGCGATGGTGAAGGCATCCTCATTGGCAATGAGATGCTCGAAGGCTGGCGAGCCGGCGGCGACCGTCTGGCCTGATACCTTGTAGCTGTCCTTGGCGGTGTAGGGGATGCCGTCGAGTGGCCCGAGCACGGTACCATTGCGACGGCGCCGGTCGGAAGCGGCGGCCTCCTCAAACATGTCAGGGTTGAGCACGGGAACGGCATTGAGGCTGACGCCGTGCCGGTCGAAATGCGCGATGCGCCTCAGATACGCCCCGACCAGTTCGACGCTGGTGACGGTGCCGTCATCGAGCGCGCGGCGCAATTGGTCGATCGTCGCTTCGACGAGATGAAGGTCGGTCATCACAGGTCCCACATTTCCACGCGCCATGGATGAGCGAGGCCGCCTGCTTCGGCAAGAGCCTATCGCGGTCCTCGTTGGAACTTTTGTCCGGCTGGCGGTTTTGGATGTATGGTGTGATTCCGGAATGGCCAGGAGGGTATTGGCGATGACCACGAAATCCGTTGCGATCCTAGCTCTCGCTGTCGCCATGGGCTCAAGCGTTTTCGCCCCGGCCTTGGCTGGCGACCGGCATCACGACCGCCGGGTCCACTCCGAACGCTACGTTCCCGCCGAAGGCGATCTCATCGACATCCTGTTCGGCGGCCCGCGCTACTACGATCAGCAGTTGGTGACGACGGCGGCCGGCGCCTGCTCCTACCATCGCGTCGGAACGGACGCGAATGCGGTGAACAAGATCAACGACCATCACTGTGGGAAGTAGGCAGCAGGCAGCGCCTCAGAGCCCGCCACTCTCTCTCATCCGCTCGATGATTTCGGCCATCAGCGCCAGGTCGCGACGGGAATCGGCGAGGTCGGTGAGCGGCTTCGTGCCTTCGGTGATGTGGCGGTGGAAAATTTCCAGTTCATTCGAGAAGGCGTCGCCATAGAGCGGGCCGAAGGTCTTCGTCACCGGGCCAAGCGGGCCGGCATCGGTGACTTGCAGACGGGTCGGCAGGCTGCGGATGTAGGGCGTGTCGTAGAGGATGCGCACGCGCCTGGTGTTGGAGCGCACCTCGATCATGGCGTCGAACAGGCCGAGATCGTCGACCACGGCGTCATAGAGGCAAGCGAAATGGCCGTAGTCGAAGGTGACTGATGTGTTGGCGCCGCCATTGGTGCGGTGCGCGGCCAGCACGCGCGCCGGCTCGCCGATCAGCCCGCGCATCGCCGAAATGTGGTGCGAGGAAAGCGCCGTCAGCCCGCGATAGGCGCGCACCAGGTCGGCCGGCGCATCGGCGCCGACGACTTCGCGGATCAGCGCGTCGCGCTCCTTGGCGCCACGCGCCAGCAGGGCGGGGTCTATGTCGTTGGGATAGAGGACGTTCCGGCTCTTCTTGAGGAAATGCCGGCCCTCCGAGATCAGGTCGAAGATGCGGACATGGGTGATGTCGGCGAAGGCCGGCAGCTCATCCCTGGCGGCCAGATAGGCCGGCGCGTAGCGGCGCATATAGCCGACGAACAGGGTCTTGTCGTAGCCCGGCATCAGCGCCAGCAGATCGTCGATCTCACGCACCGTCAGACAGGCGGGCTTTTCCAGCAGGATGTGTTTGTTGGCTTTGATCGCCGCATGCACGAAGCGGCTGTGGGTGTCGTCGGATGACAGCACGAAGACCGCGTCGATGTCGGGGGAACTGATCAGCGCCTCGGCCGTTTCGAAGGCTTTTGCCGTCGCATATTCGGAGGTGACGAGCGACACCAGGCTGGGCGAGACGTCGTACACGCCCGCGATCACCCAGCGCTCGCGCTGATCGCTCAGCACCGGCAGATGGATCGACTGCGCGACCTCTCCAAGACCTACAAGTCCGACACGAATTGGTGCCACCGGCAAACTCCTTTTGATTTCAAGTCTGATGCTGCAGGACTATGCCGCGCCGGTGACCAGCGCGACGAGCTCGTTGCCTGATGTTTCGGAAGCGCGCACGGTCGCTGCCATCTTTCCCGCCCGCATCACCCAGATCTGGTCGGACAGGCGGCAGACCTGATCGAAATTGTGGCTGACCAGGATGACTGAGACCGACTGCTCGCGCAGGCGCCGGATCAGCGCCTCGACATTGGCCGTTTCCTGCACGCCGAGCGCTGCTGTCGGTTCGTCCATTACCACCAGCTTGGCGCCGGAGCCGACAGCGCGGCAGATCGAGATCGCCTGCCGCTGGCCGCCCGACAGGCGTCGCACGCGCTGGTTGATCGACGGCACGTTGATCGACAGCCGCGACAGCATTGAGCGGGCCTCGCGTTTCATCGCCTTGCGGTCGAGGAAAGCGAACGGGCCGATGCGGCGCACGATCTCGCGGTTGAGGAACAGGTTCTGCGCGACCGTCAGTTCGTCGATCAGCGCCAGGTTCTGGTGCACGGTCTCGACGCCGGCCTTGCGCGCCTCGTCGGGGTTGGCGAAGGGCCGCGCGCGGCCGTCGAAGAACAGATTGCCGGCGTCGGGCTGATGCACGCCGACGAGGCTGCGGATCAGCGTCGACTTGCCGGCGCCATTGTCGCCGATGACGGCGGTGACCTCGCCACGACGAGCCTGGAAGGCGACGTCGGTGAAGGCGCGGATGCCGCCGAAATGCTTGCTCAGCCCTTCGCAGGCAATGATCGCCTCAGCGGCGGGGATGTGATGGGGCGCGCTCATTTCTGATACCGCATGATCAGCGCCGCCAGCACCACGATGGCGCCCACGGCAAGCGGTTGGTAGAATGCCGACACGTTGAGCAAGGTCAGGCCGTTGACGAGTGCGGTAAGCATCAGCGCGCCGATCGCCGGTCCCAGAATGCTGGCGCGGCCGCCGAACAGGCTGACGCCGCCCAGCACCACCGCCGCCACCGAATTGAGCAGCAGGCTGGTGTTGATCTGCGGTTCGGCCGAGCCGATGCGGGCGACCAGGAGAATAGCCGCGATGCCGGCGCAGAGACCGGAAATCGTATAGGCGGCGATCTTGACCCGGTTGGTGCGGATGCCGAGCGCGCCGGCGCTTTCGGCCTGGCCGCCGGTCGCCAGCAAATGCACGCCGAAGCGTGTGTGGTAGAGCGCGATATGGGCGACGATGACGGCTGCGATCGCTACCCAGACCGGATAACCGAACGGTCCGAACGAGCCGGAAGCGAGCTTGAGCAGGAAGGTCGAGCCGACCATGGTCGGTTCACCGCCCGACAGGATGAGGCCAAGGCCAGTGATGCCCGACAGCGTGCCGAGCGTCACCACGAAGTCGGGGATCTTGCCTGCCGTGATGATAAGCCCGTTGAGGAAGCCAACGGCGCTGGTGGCGAGAACCGCGAGCACGCAGGCGACGAAGATGCCGTAGCCGGCGGCATTGACGAGGCCGAGGATGATGGCGCCGAGCATGACGGCTGCCGCCAGCGACAGGTCGATGCCCGAGGTGGCGATGACGAAGGTCTGGCCGATCGACAGCACGACCAGGATCGCCGCCGCCAGCAGCAGCGCCTGCAGATTGGCGACGCTGAGAAAGACCGGCTGGGCGACGCCGAAGACGATGACAAGGCCGACCAGGCCGACGACGGATGCCCAGTCGGCCCAGAAGGAGGGATCGAGGAGGAGAGCCGCCAGGGAGGGACGGCTCTCCTCCGCACCCGCCGAATGGGCGGCGGGCGCGTTGTCTGCAGGTGTGCTCACTTCAGCATCTCGCGGAAGGGATCGGGATAGTCGCCGCCCGGACGCGGAAAATTCTTCAGCGACGCTTCGGCATTATCCTTGTTGATCAACAGCACAGGTGCCGGCACGTTGGCCGGCAGTTCCTTGCCCTTGGCCGCGATAGCGCAGGCTTCGAGGCCCATGGCGCCGACGACATAGGGGTATTGGGCGACGGTGGCGGTGAGTTCGCCTGATGCGATCGACTTCAGGGCATCGACAATGCCGTCGAGGCCGATCACCTTGACGTCCTTGCCCGATGTCCGCACGGCGCGCTCGACGCCGAGCGCCATGATGTCGTTGGCAGCGAAGAAGCCGGCGAGATCCGGGTGCGCGGCGAGGATATCGGTAGCGGCGGTCAAGGCTTTTTCGCGATCCCAGTCAGCGCTGACCATCACCACGATTTCGAGTTTACCTTCCACCGCCTGTTTGAAGCCCTTGATGCGGGCGTTGGAGCCGACATCGCCGACGATGCCGGCGACCAGCGCGACCTTGGAACCTTTCGGCACCAGCTTCAGCATCTCTTCGCCGGCCAGCGCGCCTGCGGCGACATTGTCGGTGCCGATATAGGTCGAGACGGCAAAGCCGGCGGCCTTGGCCTGCTCGGGGTCGATGGTCGAGTCGATGTTGACGATCGGTTTCTTCTTCTGGGCGACCGGCACCAGCGCCTGGACGAGATTGGAGACGCTGATCGGGTTGACCAGGTAGCAATCGAAATCCTGCATGGCCATGGCGGTCAGGCGGTCGGCCTGGCCGGTGGCGTCACCCATGTTGGCGGCGGCCTGGACGCTGACATTGACGCCGTTGGCCTTGGCCTGCTCCTCGATGCCCTTCTGCATGGTCTGGAAGAACGGGTTGTCGAGGCCTTTGACGATGGCCGCGACTTTCGCCGCGTCCTCGGCGTGGGCGGGCGCTGAGACGATGGTTGCAAGCATGCCGGCGCCAAGCAGGCTCGTGCCGAGTTTCAGGCAATTGAACACGCGCATGGTTTTCCTCCTCCTGATTGTTTTATGGGCTGCATCAATGTCGCTGTCCGGCGACTGCAATGTCCGACCGCGCGCAAGGCCAGCCCGATGCCCGGCGCGATGGTTCGCCAACAGGTTGCTGCCCGCTTTGGGATGTGCGGACTGCAGCCCGGTTCGGGCGCTTCTCGATGTCAGGCATTGCTCCTCCCAGAGCGCCGGCCGATGCCATGCCGGCGTTTGCGCATGTTTTATAAAAAATTGACACGCGTCAAGATTTAAAATGTGCGTACCGATTTTGACTGTGCGTCCTGCGGGCATGACTGTGCTGCCGGCATGCGCTACAACCAAGGCGCGAAAAAAGTGCCGGCCTCAGGGAACCACTTGGGGGATGTCCGCGTTGGTCGCGACTTTTGTGCAGAGGGAGGTTTCGGGTGGGGCGTTTCGAAATCGTGGAAGAGCCAACGGGTACGTTTTCGATTTTCGACACAATTACGGAATTGCCGGCAACGGCCGAAGGGGGCGTGTGCATTGGGCTTTATCGGCACGAAGTGCCGCTGGCGCTGCTTGCAGCGGTTGAAACGGTCCAGCCCGGCCCTTTTTCGCTGCTGTCCTCATTGTCGGTGTTGAATGACTGGCGGGCCCATCGAGACGGTCTGTTGGCATGAGCAAAGCTGCCCGATGTCGCATCAAAAATCATACCGTATGGGAAATCACGCCCTGTTGTCGAAAGCGGCGGTGAGGCATGGAAAGCAAGGGGAGGTTGCAGTGCGCCGGGAGGTGAAGCAATGTCTGATCAGGACGACCTGATCCGAGCTGCCATCGGACGGCTGCTCGCCGAGAAGACAGGCGCTGCCGTCATATCGATGAGAGAGAGCATCACCGAGCTTCTGGCGCTGACCGGTGCCGCGCTGGACGAAAGACTGCAAGACCTGCTGCTGGAAATGGCCGAAGTCCGCGGCATGATGGTCGCTCTCGACTTCTGAGCAGAATTGGCTGGGATGCCGCCGCATGCATCGGCAGCGCTTTCATCCCGGCAGCCTCTAACCTTACTGCGCCCAATATCGGGCATCGCATTTCAGGCCGAAAGCGGACAGGCAGTTTTGGACTTCCGATGAAGATAGCAGACCAAAGCCGAAAGTAGCGGTCGAACAATTTCGCGGGCGACCGGCAGTGTGATCGCCGGCCGCTGTCCAACGCACTATGCCCTGGCGGCCAATGCGGCCGCTTTGGCCGACAGTGTCGAGTGGGACGGCGAACTCGCAAGGGCCATTGCCGGCAATGTCGAGACAAATGTTCATAAAGATTCAGGTTGGTGCGGCTTGAACTACTGAGCCCATGACTGATATGCGATTTGGTGGGGTCTCACATAGGCGGCAAGATTGCGTGCAAAGTACTGCGGATGAGATCGGTTCCATTGGCTCGACAACCACGCCGGTGCGGGAACTGACGCCTGACGAGCGCGACCGGATGTTTGCCTTGTATGAAACCTACTACGAGGCAGTCGATCGCAATGTTTTCGAACGCGATCTCGCCGAAAAGGATGCTGTCGTGATCATCCGGTGCGACCGGGAGATTATCGGCTTTTCGACTTATCTTGTCAGGCCACTGGCCATGGGCGGGGAGACTGTCCACTATCTCTTCTCCGGCGATACCGTTCTTCATTCCGCGCGTTGGGGCGACCCCGTGTTGCTGCGCGGTTTCTTTCGCGCGGCCGGCGCTGCCAAGGCCGCGGTGGCGGGCCGGTTGTTCTGGTTCTCCATCATCGGAGGGCATAGGACGTTCCGCATTCTCCCCAATTTTTTCTGCGACTTCGTTCCAGCCGTCGATGGGCCGGTTTCGGCCCGCCTGCAGACGATCCGCGATGCTATCGCAACTGCCCGATACGGGCGTCAATTCGAGCCGTCGACCGGACTGATCGACTTCGGCCTGTCGCAAGGCCACTTGCGGGAACAGTGGGCAGATGTCGAGGAAACAGCATTCCGCAACCGTTTTGCCGCCTTCTTTCTCCGGGCCAATCCCTTCTACTTCCGAGGTGTCGAACTTGCCTGCCTCGCGGAATTCGAACTCGGCAATCTGAAGCGCTATGCTGCCGCGAGTTTTGCCGAAGGGCTGCAAGATGGGCGCTGAGGCCTGGGCACGGATTGCCGGCGCGACCGCGGCCGGGGATGCCGGTTTTCGGGCGCGGCTCGGTCAGATCGAGGCCACGCAGCGCTGCCTCTTGCGGCGGCTTGTAGAAGCCAATCCCGCGACTGTGTTTGGTGGTGACCACAACTTTGCCAACGTCGCTTCGGCCGAGTCCTTTCGCGATCTCGTGCCGATCTGCGGCTACGAGGCCTTGTCGCCATACATCGATCGTGTCGTCGCCGGAGAGGAGAATGTGCTGACTGCCGAGCCGGTCCGGTTTATCGAGCAAACCGGCGGCAGTTCCGGTGGCGCGAAATACATCCCGTATACCGACACGGGCCTGCAGGCCTACACCGATTGTCTCTATCCCTGGATGTCGGAACTGATACGGCGCCGGCCGGGCGTTGCGCAAGGGCACAGCTATTTCGCGCTAAGCCCGGTAGGCCGCGGCGCAAGCGAGCGTGTCGGTGCGCGCAGGTTGGGCAGTCCTGTTCCTTTTGCTTATTTCGGCGCCTTACGCGATAGCCTGATCCAAGTTTCGGCGGTACCGATGGATTTGAGGCTGCTCAGCGATTTCGCCGAATGGCAAAGGCAGACCTGCCTGCACCTGCTGGCGGCCGAGGATCTGAGCCTGATCTGGGTCTGGAGCCCGACCTATCTCACCGAAATCCTGCGCGCGATGCAGCGCGATGCCGAGAGCCTGTTGCCGGAGCTTGCGGACAGGCTGGGCGCCGTGCGGCCGCCGGACGTGGTGCGCCGCCGCATTGCTGCGCTGGAGGGCGCGCTTGGAAGTTCACAGCTGTCGGCGATCTGGCCTCGCCTCGACACGATCAGCTGCTGGACAGACGCCTCCAGCAGTGGCTTTGCCGCCGCATTGCAGGCGCAATTTCCGCATGTCTTCATCCAGTCCAAAGGGCTGATGTCTACCGAAGCTGCCGTTTCGTTTCCCTATGGCGACGGGTCCGGGTGCATCCTGGCATCGCAAAGCGGGTTCTTTGAATTTGTCGATGAAAGCGGTGCCAACCTTTTCGCGTGGCAGTTGGAGGCAGGCCTGACCTACCGGCTTATCGTGACCACAGGCTCCGGCCTCTATCGCTACGACACGCAAGACATGGTCGAAGTCACCGGGTTCACCGGTGACACGCCGCGCCTGCGTTTCAGCGGGCGTACCGGCATGGTGTCCGATCTCTGTGGGGAAAAACTCACGGAAGCCTTTGTCGTGCGCTCGCTGGCCGAGGCCGGTCTCGATCATCGTACCTATTCGCTGCTGGTGGCGGTCGCGACGCCGCACCCGCATTACCGGCTTTTCGTCGAGACCGGTCGGGGGCGGGCCGTTGAGGTGCTTGGCGGCGGCCTCGACCATGCGCTCAAGGCCAATCCGCAATATGAGTATGCCCGCCGCATCGGCCAGTTGGGGCCGCTGCGGACGACCGGCGTGGACGACCTCTATGGCAGGCTGAAGCGCCACCGCATGAAGGGCGGCACGGGCATCGCCGGAATGAAGGCGCCGGTTCTGCTCACTCGATCGGACGCAGCGCTTCTAGCGGCACTCGGGGCGGACAAGGAGGACACCCTAGGATGATGCGGCATCCCGTGTTGCGGAAAATCCCGGCTTGTCGAGTAAAGGCATGAAAACTGGACAAGCGACCATCCGGTCAGGCCGTCAGCCGCAAGGTCAGCGCATCCAGGCCGCGGATCGAGGAATTGTCCATCCAACATGCAGCAACAGGCTCGACGGTTCTCCAGTGGGTGAGTGCGGCTTCCAGCACCGCGACACCTTCCATTTCGGCCAACGCCCTGCCGATGCAGACATGCGCGCCCCGGCCGAAGGCCAGGTTCTGCCTGCCGGCCCGGCCGAGGTCGAAACGCGATGCGTCGGCAAACTGGGCCGGGTCGCGGTTGGCAGCGCCGACAAGCAGCACCATCAGCCGGTTCTTTTCGATTTCCTGGCCGCCGATGATTACAGGCTCAAGCGGCCAGCGGCAGATCTTCTGCACCGGGCTTTCCAGCCGCAGCGTTTCGGCAACGGCACTGGCAGCAAGCCGGCGGTCGGCCCGCAGGGCCGCCCACTGGGCGGGCTGGTGAGCAAGATGGAACAACATGTTGCCGATGAGGTGCACCGTGGTCTCGTGACCGGCGAAGGCCAGGAAGGCGATGTTGCGACCGGCAGCCGTCAGCCCCAACGCATCGACCAGGCCGGCCAGCCCGGTCAGCAGCGGCGGCATTCGCCCAGTGGCAAGCAGATGGCGCAAATGCTCGACGAAGTAGCAGGACATCTCGTCGGCGGAGTTGGCGCCGCCGAAGGCATCATCGAAACCGGTATCGAGAAGGGCGCGGATCGAACCCGACCATGCCCGGATCATCGGCATGTCCTGGTCCGGTACGCCAAGCAGGCGGCAAATGACACGTTCGGGCACGGCGCGCGTGAAGGCGGCCACGACTTCGGTCGTCCCGGACAAGCCGGAATCGCCCATGAGGTCTTCGATCGTTTCAGCTACAATGGGACGCAAAGCCGGCATGCCCTTGCCGACAAAGGGCTGCTGCAGAGCCTGGCGCAGGGCGGCGTGAGCGCTGCCTTCCTGATAGATCAGCCAGTCGCGTATCGCGGAATCCGGATCCTCCATTACATCGGCCGGCGGCACGTGCGAAAGCTTGCGATTGGCGAGGCTGCTCGAAACAAGATCGTAGCCGGTGAGATAGACATCGCCCCACGGCGCCTGCCAGACCGGAGCGCGCCGTCGCATTTCATCGTGGATAGCATAGGTGTCCGCGGCACCTTTGAAAGCACCGGCGCGAATCCCTTGCCAGGGATGCCGGCCGGAATTGAACACAGCATTGGAGGGGGATTCGGTATGCATTGCCTTGCGAGAAGTCCAATCTTGTCGGCCAAGACAGTGGTGTGTCGTGCACGCCCGGATATCGACACCCGGCCATGACCAACAATCAGGGGCCGATTTACTATTTCTGCACGCGCCAACATGCTTACACGATGGGCGTACTGCTTGGCTATTACCAGCATGGGCTTGGTGATCTTGTCCGGATCATTCCCTACGAACTGGCCGCGAGGCTCGGCCCCCTCGCTCCCGGCACCTTCATCTTTACGGATTTTGAAAGGCTGGCGCCGGCTCAATTGCAGGCGGCGGTCTCCCTCCATGAGCGCATCGCCTCGCTCAATCCGGGCCTGTTGCTGCTCAACGATCCAGCAATCGTGCCACGCCGCTTTGACTTGCTGAAACGCCTGAAGGCCGCGGGCCTCAACCATTTCGATGTGCATCGGCTGGGTGAGCGCAAGTCTGTACGCCGGTTTCCAGTTTTCGTGCGCTGGGAAAGCCAGCATGAGCCGCCGTTGACCGGGCTGATCGACGGCGCGGATGCGCTGGAAGCAGCGATTGCCCGTCTGCCGGGCCATGTCCGTCAAGACCCGGACCTGATGATCGTCGAATATGGCGCGGCTCCCTCGGCCGATGGGCGGTTCCGCAAATACTCGGCTTACAAGGTCGGCCCAACCGTCTATCCGCAGCACTGCTTCATCAATGAGAACTGGTACATCAAGTTTCCGAGCACCCGCTTCACCGAGGCCGACAGGGCCGAAAGCCGCGCCTACGTGGACGACAATCCGCATGCCGAGCAGATCGGGCGTGTCTTCGCCCTGGCCGGCATCGACTATGGGCGCATCGATTACGGCATCGTCGACGGCCAGGTCCAGACCTTTGAAATCAATAACAACCCGTCCGTTCTGACGCGGCCGCCTGGCTGGGAGGCGGGGGTGGATTACAGCCGCTACGCCGAGATGCATGAGCGGGCTCTGCGTGGCATCATGCGCCCGGTCTCGGGCCTTGACCTTTTGCTCGGCAACGGCACCATGAGCGTCGATGCCATCCACGCCGATGCCATGCATGTGGTGCGGCAGAGGATTGCGGGATTCTCCCGGCGTCGGCGCCTGTCCCTGCGACCGCTCAAGAAGCGGCTGGCGCGGCTCTTGGGCTGGGAGTGACATGAGCGCAACTGGGCTTCACACTTAATGCAATGCAGCCCCTAATCGCTCCACTGCCCACGCGGGGCGGCATCCCACAGCGAGTCGTCGTTTGACCGCAGCGGAACCGCTTTGCACACTGCCGCGCTAACGCTGCTCGATCAGCGTCTTGGCCGCGTCTTTCCCCGCCGAGAGGATGCGGTCGGACAATTCCGTTCCGCCCACGGCGCGGGCCATTTGCAGCGTGCCGAGGAGCGTTGCAAAGACAGCCAGCGCCACGCCCTCCGGATCCCTGGCCTGCGGTAGCGCTTGCGCCAACTGGCGCACCAAAACCAGCAGGTGGTCTGTATAGGCTTCACGCGTTTCAGGCGGCTGACGGGCGAGCTCCGGCAGCAGCGCAGCTGACGCGCAGCCCTTTCCGGGATTGTCCCGGTGCTCGGCCGACAGATACGTGTCGATGGCCATCCCCACGCCCGAAGCCAATGCTTCCGCCAGTTGCTGCGCCTGAAGCTCCATCGCCGCCGCCACGCTTTCGCGGACAAGCTGCGCCTTGGATTGAAAGTGCGGATAGAAGGCGCCGTTGGTCAGCCCGGCGTCGCTCATGATGGTCGCCAGTCCGGACGCGGCGATGCCGTCGCCGCGAAAACGGTCGGCGGCGACCTCCAGGATCCGGCCGCGCGAGGCGTCCTTCCTGCCCTTTTCGTAGCGCATGGCTGCTATTCCTTTCTGCTATTGTATTATGATCATAATCTGATATTACGACTGTAATTTAACGGATGCAAAAAAGCTAGCCCTCATGAGTTTGGAGCACGAAATGAAAACGAATGCCGGAAAAACCGCTGTTGTGACCGGAGCCTCGTCGGGCATCGGCCGCGCCAGCGCCGAGGCCCTGGCGCGGGCAGGGTTCACCGTCTTCGGAACCAGCCGGCGCAAGGCCGGCAACGATCCGGACGGGGTGACCATGCTGATCTGCGACGTGACCGACGGTGAGGCCGTTGCCGCACTCGTTTCGACGGTACTCTCGCAGGCCGGTCGGATCGATCTCTTGGTCAACAATGCCGGCGTCGGCCAGCTTGGAGGCGCCGAGGAATTCTCGATTGCACAGGTGCAGGCCCTGTTCGACGTCAATCTGTTCGGCGTCATCCGCATGACCAATGCGGTGCTGCCGTCGATGCGGCGGCGTGGCGAAGGGCGCATCGTCAATATCGGCTCTGTGCTGGGACTGGTGCCGGCGCCGTATTCAGCGCATTATTCGGCGGTCAAGCACTCGCTCGAGGGCTATTCGGAATCGCTCGACCACGAGGTTCGTGCCTTCAATATCCGCGTCTCGGTCATCGAGCCGGCATTCGTTCGCACCGTCTTCGACCAGAACGGGATCCAACCGGATTCGCCGCTGCAGGAATACGATCAGGCCCGAGCTACGATGGAAGCGCTGCTTCGCGATGTGATGCCCGTAGCCGACCGGCCGGAAGTGGTGGCGCAAGTGGTCGTCAAGGCAGCGACCGATGCCCGTCCGCAACGGCGCTACACCGCCGGCAAGGCTGCGCGCCAGGTCAGCCTGCTGCGCCGCTTTGCCCCCGCGGGAATCTTCGACAAGAGCCTGCGCAAACAGTTCCGCCTGCCGGTTTGAACGACAGCGAGCACAGGATTTCACGCACATGCGACGCACCAAAATCACTATCGGAAAGTCACTGCCATGAAGGCATTCGTCGTCGACAAATACAGCAAGAACGGCACGCTGCGGCTGGCCGAAATGCCGGAGCCGAAACTCGGGGACAGCGATGTCCTGGTCGAGGTCCACGCCGCGGCGGTGAACCTGCTCGATTCCAAGGTCAGAACCGGAGAGTTCAAGCTGATCCTGCCCTATCGCCGGCCCTTCATCCTGGGTCACGACGTGGCCGGGAGGGTTGTGCGCGTGGGATCGACAGTCCGCAAGTTCAAACTGGGCGACGACGTCTATGCGCGGCCGCGCGATGGCCGGATCGGGACGTTCGCCGAGTTCATAGCCATGGATGAAGCCGACGTGGCCCTGAAGCCCGGGAACCTCAGCATGGAGGAGGCGGCCTCGATCCCGCTGGTCGGCCTGACCGCCTGGCAGGCGCTCGTCGAAAGGGCCAACCTGAAGAAGGGACAGAAGGTCTTCATTCAAGCCGGCTCCGGCGGCGTGGGGACATTCGCCATCCAACTGGCAAAGCATCTCGGCGCGACCATTGCGACCACCTCCAGCGCGGCGAGCGCCGGTCTGGTCAAGGGGCTCGGCGCCGATGTCGTCGTCGACTACAGGAAAGACGATTTCGAGAAAGTCCTTTCGGGCTACGACGTCGTCTTGAACAGCCAGGACGCCAGGACACTTGAAAAATCACTGAATGTGCTGAAACCGGGTGGCAAGCTCATCTCCATCTCCGGCCCACCGGATCCGGAATTTGCCAGGGAAAAGGAACTGAACGTGGTGCTGAGGCTGGTGCTTCGCCTGCTGAGCCGCGGTATTCGAGCGAAAGCCAAGCGCCGTGGCGTGACGTTCTCGTTCCTTTTCATGTGGGCGCAGGGCGAGCAGCTGAGCAAGATCGCATCGCTCATCGAATCCGGCGCGATCCGCCCGGTCGTCGACCGGATATTTCCCTTCGAGGCGACCAATGAGGCGCTGGCCTATGTCGAAACAGGACGCGCCAAGGGCAAGGTCGTCATCAAGGTCAGATAGCAACTCAGCTGCGATCGAGGTCAGCCGCGCCGGGCTGCGTCGATCGCCGCGACGTCGATCTTCGTCATCTCCATCATCGCATCAAAGGCGCGTTTGGCTTCCTCGCCGCCAGCGGCCATAGCCTCGGTCAGCGTGCGCGGCGTGATTTGCCAGGACACGCCCCATTTGTCCTTGCACCAGCCGCACACGCTCTCCTGGCCGCCATTGCCGACGATGGCGTTCCAGTAGCGGTCGGTTTCCTGCTGATCGTCGGTGGCGATCTGGAACGAGAAGGCCTCGCTCTGCTTGAATGTGGAGCCGCCGTTCAATCCGATGCAGGGAATGCCGGCAACGGTAAATTCGACCGTCAACACGTCGCCTTTCTTGCCGGACGGAAAGTCGCTCGGCGCACGGTGAACGGCGCCCACGTTGGTGCCGGGAAAGGTCTCCGCGTAGAAGCGTGCCGCAGCCTCGGCGTCCTTGTCGAACCAGAGGCAAATCGTGTTCTTTGGTATCTTTGGCATTGCGGGTTCCTTTCGGCGTTGGAGTTGGCGGGGTCAGCCCAGGAGATTGCGTGCCGTGCGCATGAAGATCCTTGACCCGATCGGGATCAGGTCGTCGGGAAAGTCATAGTCGGGATTGTGCAAGGCAGGATGCCGCTCGCCTGCACCGAGGAAGAACATCGCCGACTTGGCACTATGGCCGAACAGGCCGAAATCTTCCGAGGCGCGCATCGGCAGGGCTTCTTCGCCGTGCGCGACGCCCTCTTCATCGAGCGCGCGCCGCAGATGCTCCACCGCGTCCTGCGCGTTGACGCTGGCGACGAAGATCTCGTGATAGTCCCAGCGGGCGGAAAGGCGATGCTCGCCCGCGATCCTGGCGACCAGTGCTTCGGCAGCAGCGCAAAGGTTCGCCATGCGCTCGTCACGCCGGGTGCGCAGCGTTGCCCACACCTGCGCATGAGCCGGCGCGATGCCGAACACGGCCTCGCCCATCGCGGCATGGGTGACGGTCAGCATGGAGAAGTCGTCGGCGGCGAAGGTTCCGCGCCCGAGCGCCGGCAGTGCCGGCATCAGTTCACTGATCGCCAGCATCGGCGAGATACCGGTCTCCGGCATGGATGAATGGGCGGTCTTGCCCTCCAGTATTATGCGCATGCCGCGTGACGCACAGTTGACCACGCCGGGCTTGAGCCGCACCTCGCCGAACGGCACGCCAGGCAGGTTGTGCAGCGAGAAAGCGAAATCCGGCGCGATCTCGCCGAAGCGGGGATCGGCGACGACGCCGGCCGCGCCATTGCCGGTTTCCTCCGCCGGCTGGAACATCAGCACGACGCGGCCGCTTGCAGGCCGCTCGCGCCCCAACTGCCGTCCGAGGGATGCCAGGATCGCGGTGTGTCCGTCATGGCCGCACATATGCGACTTGCCCGGCACGTGCGACGAATGCGGCACGCCTGAAAGTTCTTCGATAGGCAAGGCATCGAGTTCCGAACGGAACAGCACCGTCGGCCCCGCTTTGCCGCTGTCATATATGGCCGCGACGCCGTGCCCGCCGAGCTGTGTCAGCACCTTGTCCGGCCCTGTATCGGCGAGGAAGGCGACGACCTCCTTTGCCGTCTTCTCCTCTTCATTCGAGATTTCCGGATTCTGGTGCAGCTGGCGCCGCCACGCGGTCAACTCGACGATGTCTCGGTTGGTCAGAGTCATGCTTTTTCAGCCTCCGCTGCATTCTTCATCGACACATCCAGTCACAGGGGGTGTCAAACGCAATGATGAATTGCTAGCGATAAAGGGCAGTTCCCGCCACAGTCCAAGTTTCAGGCTTCGGCAGGCCAGAAACGACCGTTCTCCAGGCCATCCTCAGCCTATTGATTGATCTCGGGCTCGACGAGCTTTGCCAGATTTCTGAGCGATTCCTGCCAGCCCAGATAGCAGGCCTCGACCGGAATGACGTCCGGTATGCCGGCCTGGGTGATGTCGATTTCAGTGCCGACCGACACCTTTTTCAAGATTACGGTCACCCGTATCTCGCCGGGCAGGTTGGGATCGTCGAATCTGTCGGTGTAGAGCAGGCGCTCGCCCGGAACGAGTTCGAGATACTCACCGCCGAAGGCGTGGCTGTCGCCGGTGGTGAAATTGCGGAACGACATCTTGAACGTGCCTCCGACCTTTGCCTCGAAATTATGGACCGTGCAGGTGAAGCCGTTTGGCGGAAGCCACTTGGCCAGCGCGTCCGCTTCAACGAAGGCGCGATAGACCTTTTCAGGGCTGGTCGTCAGAACGCGGTGCAAACGTACGGTGCCGGGCATATGCTGGATCCTTTCATAAATGCCTGTTCGATACCCCAAGGACGAACGAGGCGTAACCAGTCCGACATTGGTTTGCGAATTTTTTGACGGGGTGCGGCCTGCCTACGCTGCGGGCATGCCCTTCGACCCCGCGCCTATCAACACGAAGCTCGGACGAACTGCATCGGCTCCGGAGCTGGCGTTCACCTGCTAAATCGGGTTCCTGAGCCATCTTGTTGTTCAGGCGCGGTTTTACCGAGCGGCGCGAACGGCCGCGCGTTCCGGTCAATGCTTCGAACGCCGCTAAATAGGGCAGCGCGTCCTTGCCGTCCATGTGCCGATCATTAGAATTTGCATCTGATCAGAGTTGATTTCCTATCAGGCCGTTAATGCGGCCATGCTGTTAATCAGCATTTGCTAATTAGTCTTTCGAACCTGAGGCAAGCAATGACCAAGAATCTCGGCAATGCACGTCATACGCCGGCGAAGGACCAGCAGGTCTCCCTTCTAGGCAAGGCGGCGCCGGCACTGTTTCCGCTGGTCGTGGCGGCACTGGGTTACATGGTTGGCAAGCAGTTCTTCGGCATCTAGGCGCGAAGTTCCGTTCCCTCAAACGTCTCGGCGGACCGGCCATCTCAGCGCGCGGGCCGCCGTTTGCGTTGCAGCGGCGTGTTGCCGGGCATCAACGTCAAACATGCACGTCGCCAAAGGACAGTTCGCCGTCGTCATCGGCCGTGAAAAAGACGATGGCAAGCAACCCGACATAGAATGCGGCCACGACAACCACGATCGCCACACCGGGAACGGGACCAAGGGCGGCGCTGTCCACGGCTTCGCGAAGCGAGCCGGCAAAACCGGTCCTGACGCCCACGGTTTGAAGGCTGGGTGTGGATATCTTGAGCACCCAGGCCAGCAAGAGGATCAGGAACAGGTAGATGTAATTTCGCCGCAGCCGACGGGCTAGCGCGACGCGCTGCGACAGCAGGAATTTTGGCGCGCGCAGGCCTTCGCCGACGATGAGCAGCCAATCCGAGGCGAAGTCGGGCTGTGGGGAAAAGATCTGCGCGAAATAGTGGCGTTCGAACTGGCGTACGCGCGCCCGATAGAAGTCGAAGAACCGATAGCGGCGCGCCTCGATCCACAGCAGCAGCAGGATCAGCAGCATGGCGAACAGCAGCACGCCGTGATGTGCACTCGCCGTCGACAGTGATACCGAAAGCAGCGCCGCCGCCACCGTGATTGCCCAGTTGGTCGTCAGGTCGAGCCGGTCGCGCCATCCCGCCATGCGAGCGATCTCGGCGCGGTGGAAATGGGACAGCGTGTTGACGCGCTCCGCCGATGAAAGGACGGGGCCAGCGGGCTTTGCCGACGCGTCGTTCATGGCATCCTCCGGCAAGGAACAGAACAGTTTGCCGGCAACATTGTTCCCTGGTGCTAGGCGGTCATGGGCGCCTCTGGATCAACGAAGCGGCGTTGCCTTGCATGGAGAGGGCATAGAGCTTCTAGTCCCGTTCCGACTCCAGCCGCTCGCGAAAACCGTCAAGTTCCGCCTGAGCGATGCCGGCGACCTCGGCGTTGCCGGGGTAGCTGCCGCCCGCGACCTCGTTGCGGAAGCCCGACAATGCTTCGACCCGAGCATCCCTCACTGCCTTTTGCAGCACGGTCAGATCACCCCAGGCTCGCGCATGGCGGGGCAGGCGGGCACTCTCGCCGCAAATGTCCGAGGTGAACAGGAAGACCACGTCGGCCTCGGCGCCCGAGCCGAGCGACACGGTAACCAGCGATGTGCGGCGGTTGATCTCGGCCATCACCTCAGCAGCGATGATCTCGCATTCGACGGCAAAGGCACCAGCGTCTTCCAACCTGCGAAAACGCTCCCACAAGTCGAGCGCCTCGGCTGATGTCTTGCCGACGGCCCTGATGCCGCCGACCCAGGTGGATTTGCGCGGCACGAAACCGAGATGGCCCATCACCGGGATCTGTTCGTTGGCGAGCATGCGCACGGTGTCGAGACCACGCCCGGTGATGACGGCGTCGGCACCCGCCGTGATAGCGGAGAAGGCGGTTCGCAGGATCTCGTCCGATGTCACCGCGTCGGCGAAGCCTAGCGCGGCGGTGACGAAGACGCGGCGCGACCCTTCGCGCACGCGGGGCACGTTGGCAGCGCGGCAGACGACCATCTCGATGCCGGCAGCCTCGGCGGCTGCTGCCTCTTCGGCGGTTTCGGCGGTCACCTGGGCGACACGCCGTCCGCTGCCCTTCAGCGCGCGCAGGCCAGCAACCGTCACGCTGCGCTCGACCTCGCGGCCGCCGAAGTCGAAGATGCGCGGCATCTCAGCCCTTCAGCTTCTTGGCATAGTAGTCGGGCGCGACGACACCGGGCTTGGAGAACCATGCCGGCACGTCGACGCCGGAATAGAGCAGGATGTTGCCCCACGGATCGAAAGCGCCGGTGCGCACGATGACCTTGGCCTTGGCCGCCATTTCGCCAAGGATGGTCTCGTGCGTCGTGGTCTCGAAATCGGCGTCGGGAAACAGCCGCTTCAGCTTGGCCAGCAGCGGTGCATTGTGCGCCGGCAGCGTATCGGCATAGCCGACGCGCTCGGCGATCAGGTTGGCCGCGATCGGCGCCAGCACGGTTTCGAGATCCGGCACGTCGGGGGAGATGGCGAGGTCGATGCGCCAAGCGCTCGACGGGATCGGAAAGCCCGCATCGCAGACGATCATCAGGTCGTCATGGCCCATCGAGGCGATGGCGTGCGACAGTTCGGCGTTGAGCAGCCGGTTACGGTTCATGTCGTTTCCTTCCAGGTTGTCTTCATTGCTTCGGCATAGAGCGCGTCGGCCTGTGCCCGCCCGGGCAGGCCCGGAATGACTCCGAGCTTTGTGCAGGCGATGCCGCCGCAGACGACGCCGAAGCGGACCGCGTCGACGATGTCGCGTCCTTCGGCCAGCGCCACCGCGAAGCCGGAATTGAACGCGTCGCCGGCGCCGGTGGTGTCGACCACGGCGACCGGCACGGCTGGCACCATCACATCGAGATCGTCGGTCAGGATCAGCGCGCCGCTGCGGCCGAGCGTCACCACCACATTGCGCACGCCGCGCCGGCGCAGTTCGCCGGCAAGCTCGCGCGACGAGCGTGGGTCGTCGGCGGGCAGGCCGAGCAGGATGCGCAACTCGCTCTCGTTGGGGGTCAGATAATCGACGGAGGCGAAGATCGCGTCGGGAAGCTGGCGTGCCGGTGCCGGATTGAGAATGGTGCGGGCGCCGTGCTTGCGGCCAAGCTGCATGGCGCGGGCGGCGGCGGCGATCGGCACTTCGAGCACGGTCATGACGACATCGCTCCCGGCGATGCGCTCTTCGGCCGCGTCGACGGTCGCGGCATCCATCAGCTCGTTGGCGCCCATGTCGAGGATGATGAAGTTCTCACCCTTGTCGTTGAGGATGATGAAACCGACGCCGGTGGCGCGCTCGGTTCTCGTCGTGACCAGGCTCGCATCGACGCCCTCGGCGGCATAGAGGTCGGTGGCGATGCCGGCCAGCTTGTCGGTGCCGATGATGGCGACCAGCGCCGAACGCGCACCAAGCCTTGCCGTGGCCACCGCCTGGTTGGAGCCCTTGCCGCCGGCGCCCATGTCGAAATCGGTGCCGAGCATCGTCTCGCCGAAGATCGGCAGTTTTGGCGCCCGCATGGTCAGGCCGACCGCGAAACTGCCGACGATTGTAATTCTTGGTGTGCTCATCAGTGCCTCGTTCAGGATGCCATGGCGCGGGCCAGGATCGCTTCCTCGTTGATACCGGCTCCGGTCAGTTCGCCCGATATGCCACCATTGCGCAGCACCAGAACGCGTTCGGCGTTCATGATCAACTCGGGGATCTCCGACGAGATCATCACCACCGCGACGCCCTCGGCGGCGATGCCGCGCAATATGGCGTAGATTTCGGCCTTGGCGCCGACATCAACGCCGCGCGTCGGCTCGTGCAGCACCAGCACGCGCGGGTTTGTGACCAGGCTGCGCCCGAGGATGATTTTCTGCTGGTTGCCGCCCGACAGTGTCGCCAGTTTCTGGCCAAGATGTGAAATGCGCGCGTCAAGCCGCGCGACCTGCGCGCGGGCCTCGCGGCGCACGGCACCACGCCGCATGAAGCCAGCCAGCGAGAAGCGCGGCAGCGAGGCCGAGACGACATTGTTCGCGACGCTCATCGACAACAGCGCACCGGCGCCGCGCCGGTCGGCCGGCACCAGCGCCATGCCGTTGCGGATCGAGGCTTGCGGGTCGGCTGCGCGCAATTCCTTGCCGTCTATGGTGACGCGGCCGCTGCGCTGGCACAGGCCAAACAGCGCCTCGCCCAGCATGTCCTTGCCGGAATCCGGCAGGCCGCCAATGCCGAGGATTTCGCCGGCGCGGGCATGAAAGCTCAGCCTGTCCACCCCTGGCGCGGTCAGCTTCTCGACCGACAGCACTATGGGCGCGTCATCCGACCGCGCTTCAGCTTGCAGCGACCATTGCGCCGCCGTGTCGAGATCGCGGCCGACCATGGCGCGGATCAACCGGTCCTCCGACAGGCCGTCATTGTCCATTGTCTCGATGGTACGGCCGTCGCGCATCACGGTGACGCGGTCGGCAAGGTCGAGCACTTCCTTCAGGTGATGCGAGACGTAGATCACGGTGACGCCTTCGCCGCGCAATTGCCTGACGATCTCGAACAGACGCTCGCTCTCGCGCTTGGACAGCGCCGAATTGGGTTCGTCGAGCACCAGCACGCGGGCGCGCTGGCGGATGGCGCCGGCGATCTCGACCAGCTGCATCTCTGCCACCGACAGGCGCGCGACCCTGGTGTCGGGATCGAGCGCGCCCATGCCCAGCCGGGTCAATGCCGAGCGCGCTTCGCGCCGCATCCGGTCGCGCGGTACGAAGGACAGCGACGAGCGCGCCGCCATGTCTGACATCATGATGTTTTCGGCGATGGTCAGCGTCGGGCAGAGCGCCAGTTCCTGGTAGACCACCGTGATGCCGGCGGCGCGGCTGGCCAGCGGCGAGGCAATGGTGGCGGGGCTGCCGTCGATACGGATTTCGCCGCTGTCCGGCTGCAGGTCGCCAGCAAGGATATTCATCAGAGTCGACTTGCCGGCGCCGTTCTCGCCGATGACGGCATGCACCTCGCCGGGCCGGAAGCCGACGGAAATGCGGTCGAGTGCCAGCACCCCGGGGAACCGCTTGGTCAGTCCGGAGATTTCGACGATGGGGGCGGGGGTCTGTTGCTCTGTCATTGGCGGGCTGACCAAGCAGGTCCGCCGGCCCAAAGCCGGCGCCCCCGCAGGGCTGGCTTGTTACTTCTTGGCCACCTCGGCGATGTTTTCCTTGGTGTAGATGCCGACGCCGGTATCGACATTGTCGATCGGCTTGCCGCTGAGGAACTGCACGATCAGGTCGACCGCGGCAAAGCCCTGCTTTTCGGGCGCCTGGTCGATCGTGGCATCGACATTGCCGTCCTGGACCAGTTGCACAGTCTGGTCGAGCAGGTCGAAGCCGACCACCTTGACCTTGTCGGCGGCCTTGTTGCGTTCCACCCAAGTGCCGGCGGCCGGCGTCGAGCAGCATTCGAGCGACAGGACGCCGGTGATCGACGGATTGGCGAGCATGGCGTTCTCGATCGCCGCATAGATCTTCTGCGGGTCAGTGCCGGTGTTGAGCGTCGAGACCACCTCGATACCGGACTCGGCCTTCAGCGCCTCGCGCGCGCCCTTCTCGCGGTCGAGCGACCACTGTGCGGCGGCGTCGATGGTGGTGATCATCACCTTGCCCTTGCCGCCCAGCACCTTGGCCATCAGCTTGCCGGCCTCGCGGCCGGACTGGACGAGGTCCTGGCCGGCGAAGGCGAGGCGCTTGCTCTCCGGATTGTCGGTGTTGAAGGTGACGACCGGGATGCCGGCGGCGATGACGCGGTCGATCACCGGCGCCAGCGCGTCGGTGGAGACGGAGGAGATCGCCAGCCCGTCCATCTTGCCCATCAGCGTCTCGATCTCCGAGATCTGGCCGTCGGCATCGGCGCCGACCGGGCCGATGAACTGGGCGCCGACCTTGTCCTCCTTGGCGGCGCGCTCGACGCCAGCCTTCATGAACGGTGCGAATTCGTTGGAGACGTCATGGTAGGAAACGTAGATGTCGAGCGGCTGCCCGGCATCGATCTTGGCCTTGATGCGCGGCGCCAGGGCGAAATCGGCGAGCTTGGATTCGGCGTGGGCCGACAGTGGAAACAGACCGAGCGTGGCTGCGAGAATGACGTGTCTGATGTTCATGGATAGTCCTCCCTTTTTGGTTGCTTCTGTTTTTGCGATTAACCCGTTCGGCGCGTGCTCCATTTGTCGATGCCGACCGCGATGATGATGACCAGGCCGATCATCAGTTCCTGCACGAAGGGCGACACGCCGAGCAGCACCAGGCCGTTGCGCATGACGCCGATGATCAGCACGCCCAGAATGGTGCCGAGGATGGTGCCTTCGCCGCCCGACAGCGAGGCGCCGCCGACGATGGTGGCGGCGATGACGTCGAGCTCCAGGCCGAGCCCGGTGCGCCCAGCCTGGCTAGAGGGCAGGAAGGCGAGGCCCAGAATGCCGGCGAGAGCGGCGAGCACGCCCATCAGGATGAAGGCTGATATCTTGACCTTGTTGACGGAGATGCCGGAGACACGCGCGGCCTTGGCGCTGCCGCCGACGGCGTAGACGCGGAAGCCGAAATTGGAGAAGGACAGCACGATCCAGGCCAGCGCCGCGACGATGACGAAGAACACCAGCTGCATCGGGATGATGGTGAACAGATAGCCCTGGCCGATGAAAGAGAAGGTCTGCAGCACGTCGGGCAGTGCGCCGTTGCGGGCGTTGACCGTCACCGGCTGGCCATTGGTCAAGATGAGGGCGGCACCACGCACGATGGATAGCATGCCCAGCGTCGCGATCAGCGAGGGCAGGCGGCCATAGGTGGAGAGCACGCCATTGATGAGGCCAATGGCGACGCCGGTCATCAGGCCGACTCCGATCGCCGGCAGCAGCGCCCAGCCGGCAATGATCAGCATACCGGTGGCGAGGCCTGAGAACGCATAGGTAGAGCCGACCGACAGGTCGACCTCGCCGGCGATCAGCACGAACGTCATGCCGACCGCCATGATCCCGAGCAACGAGATCTGGCGCCCGACATTGAGCAGGTTCAGCGATGTCAGGAATCCATCGGTGGCGAAGGACAAAACCAGGCACAGCACGAGCAGCGCGATGAACACGCCCGCCTCGCGCGCCCGCAACAGCCGCGCCACCGTGAATCGGTCCGTGGCTGGCGCGCGCGCGCCGGTCCTGACCGCATCGGCCATATAGTATCCTCCCTGCGCGTGGCCCGCCGGTCCTCACCAGCGTGGCCACCCTCCGTTTTCATCGACCCGAGCCGAGCTCGTGCGCGGGCCGCTGCTTCAGGACCTGTCCCGAACTGATTCAGGATCAGGCTTTATCTCCCTGTTCGGTCATGATTTTTCGAAAAGCCGTTGCGGCTCGCCGGATCATGGCCGGGTGCGGGCATCACAGCCCATACCCTGTATTTGCAGCGTCAGGACGCCTCGCGAAAAGAGCCGGCCGGCACCTTGCGCATCTCGTCGAAGTTTCCGTAGTCGCGCACCTTCTTGAAGGGCGCGTTCTCCACGGCGTTGTAGGAGCAGATATAGCCCCAGCGATAGGTGTCCGAACGGTTGGCATCGGAGCGGTGGAGCAGATTGCCGTCGAAGATCAGGGCGTCCCCGGCTTCCATCTCGACATAGATGTGCTCGAAGCGCTTCAGCGCCGCGTCCAGATGTTCCTGCTCGACATTGGTCTGGTCGTTCTCCCTGATATGGTTGAGGCGGCCGAGCTTGTGCGTGCCTTTCAGCACCTGCAGGCAGCCGTTCTCGCGGGTCGCCTTGTCGAGCGCGACATAGATGCTCATCATCTCCGGCGCCAGGCAGCCGTAATTGTACCAGTAGCCGAAATCCTGATGCCATTCCCAAGCGCCGCCCTCGTTGGGCTGCTTCATCGTCATCTTGTGGCTGTAGAGGTAGATCGGCTTGCCAACGGCTGCCTCGGCCAGATCGACCATGCGCTCGTCGCGGGCCAGAAGACCGTACTTGTCGTCTTCGGCCTTGGTCCACATCTTCAGAAGGGTGGTCTTGCCCTCCTTGTCGCCCTTGGCCATCACGGCGCCGCTCTTGTTTTCCGCCTCGAGCTGCTTGCGGGCATGGCCGCGGAAATCCTCCACTTCCGCCACGCTCAGCAGCCCCCTGCGGATAATGTACCCGTCGCGGGCATAGAGCTCGGTTTCCTGCTTGGTCATTGCCAACATCGTCTTGCCTCCCTGGTCCCATCGGGCCGCCACTGGCGCAAAGCGCCTGGAGACCCGCAAAACTCGAGGGATCCGGCCACTGCTTGCCGAGATCCCGTCCTCTTGAGAACGACCATAGCGGCGCCTGGCAGCGAACAAAATGGACAGCAAGGCACTCTCTTTGTATAAAACGCGCATGCAAGGAAAGACATCGGTTTTCGAGAGTTTCCACTATGTGCCGGCGGCCGGATGGACGCGCACGGCGTTCAGCGTGCTGCGCGCCGGCAAGGTTGCCGCGGCGTCCGATTATCGCATCGAGCGGCCCGTCTATCCCGGCCAGGACATCCTCTATTGCCTGTCCGGCCGGGGTTTCGTGGAGACGCTGGGGCAAAGGCTGGAGGTGCGCGCGAACCAGCTGGTGTGGATGGCAAACGAGGCGCCGCATGTGCACGCGGCCGATCCGGCCGATCCCTGGACCCTGCTCTGGTTCAGGCTCGACGGACCCGATCCGGCCATCCTGCGGCGCAAACTGTTCGGCGAAGGGATATTGCGGACCGTGTTCACGGAAGGCACCGGCCCGGCGCCGTGGTTCGAGCGGCTGTTCGCGGCATTGCGGCGGCGCGATGCCGGGCTCGACCTGCGCCTCAACCAGCTGGTCGCCGAATTCCTGCTGCTGGTCGACCGTGCGGTGAACGGTGCCGGCAATGACGATCTGCCGAAGCCGCTTGCCGCAGCACTCGACGCCATGCGCGCCGCGCCCGGTTCCGCCTGGACGGCGCCGGACCTTGCCACCGTCACCGGCCTCGGCGCCTCGCAGATAAGGCGGCTGTTCCAGAAACATCTGCGCACGAGCCCTCACCAATGGCTGATGCGCGAGCGGCTGATGCAGGCGCAATCGCTGCTGGTGCAGGGCGACCAGCCGCTGGCCGAGGTCGCCGAGGCCTGCGGCTTTTGCGACGTCTATCATTTCGGACGCGAGTTCAAGCGTTCGGTGGGCATCTCGCCGGCGGCCTGGCGGCGCAGCGAACTGAGTGTTGCGCCGGGACGTTAGTTGATACTTACGATTCCTTTCAGGCGGTTGGCCGCAACCGTTCAGGTCTTGAGTCGGGCCGGCCTTGAGAATCTCCGGTCCCTGGGCAACATGGCGACGATGGCCGAGGCACGAACATGAACAAGCCAATTTCCACCGCACCTCGCACGTCCCCGCCGCGCAAGGCGCCGATGGCGCTGACCGAGGACCTCATCGCCCGCACCATGCGTGCTGTCGAGGATGCCGGGCCGACGCCGGGCATGGTTCACATGACCGATGCCGACTATGCGCGTATCCGCGACGAGGTGCTGGCCGGCTCTCCGGCCGGGCCGCTGAAACTATTTGCCTATGGCTCGCTGCTGTGGAAGCCCGCCGGCGAGGTGAGGGGCGGAGAACGCGCGGTGGCCAGCGGCTGGCATCGTTCGTTCTGCTTCACGGTGCAGCGTTTTCGCGGCACGGTCGAAAAGCCCGGCTTGATGATGGCGCTCGATCGCGGCGGCCAGTGCCAGGGTATGGTGTTCGAGATCGCGGAACCGGTGGCGGCTAACCTCGAAGCGCTGCTGCGCCGCGAAATGACCATCCTGCCCGCCGTCAACGTGCCGCGCTGGCTGCAGGTCAGGACCGAAGGCGGCTCATGCCGCGCGCTCGGCTTCGTCGTCGATCCCGCCAATCCGCGTTATGCCGGCAAGCTCGACAAGCAGGCGATCGCTGCGACGCTGGCCACCGCCGTCGGACATTGGGGCTCGGGCGCGCAATATCTTTTCGAGACCATCCGCCACCTGGATGCGTGCGGCATCCGCGACCGCAATCTGTGGGCGTTGCAAGCGTTGGTGGCCGAGGAGATCGGAAGGGTGCCGCGCCTCACCCGTCCCTGAGCCATACCAGCATCTCGCCGGGCTCGCGGTTGTCCCAGGCGAAATAGGGAATGGCGGTCAGGCGCGTCTGCGCGGTGGCCGGCGGCTCGGGCCTGTAGAGCCCGTCCTGCCAGCCGTCGGAGACATCGGCAAGTGCCGCGGTCGACAGCGTCACCACGCCTCCGAGAAGTTCCGGCCGGTGCTGCGCTTCGATGGTGGCCGTCCGCGGCAGCGTCAGGCGATGCGGCTGGCTCTCATTGTCTGATGCCTCGACGCAATAGATCAGCGGGCCACGTGACAGCGCGACGCGGCCGGCATCCTGGCGCACCTGCGGGTTGGCATAGAGCCGCTCGATCGGCATTTCGAGATCTAGCCGGACATTGTCGCCCTTTTTCCATGTCCGCTTGATCGCGGCGTAGCCGTCGCTGGTGATTTCAGCCAGCTTGATGGCTTCGCCGTTTACCTTCAGTCCGGCACTGGCGCTCCATGCGGGAATGCGCAGGTGCAAGGTGAATTCGACCGGCGCCTGCGGTTCGAGCGTGATCTCGACGGCGCCGTCCCAGGGATACCTGCTCGTCTGCGTCAGGATGACCGGGACGCCCGATATGTCGAAACGTGCGGTGGAGTCGCCATAGAGGTGGATGGCCAGCGCATCGTCGGCCAGGCTGTAGAAATAGCTGCCGATCGAGGCGACCATGCGTCCGATATTGGGCGGGCAGCACGGGCAGCGGTGCCACTTCCACCTGTTGTGCTTGCCCCGGCTTTCCAGTGGGTTCTCGTAGAAGAACAACGAGCCGTCGAGCGACAGGCCCGAGATCGAACCGTTGTAGAGGGCGCGTTCCATCATGTCGGCGTAGCGGGCGTTCGGCCCCATGCCCAGCATGCGGCTGGCCCAGAACACCAGGCCGACCGCCGCACAGGTCTCGGCATAGGCGCTCTCGTTGGGCAGGTCATAGTCGCTGGTGAACCCCTCATTGTGCGCCGACGGTCCCAGTCCGCCGGTGATGTAGAGGCTCTTGGTGGTGAGATCGTCCCACAGAAGGTCGAGTGCTGCTCGCAGCGTATCGTCGCCATATTCGGTGGCGATGTCGGCCATGCCGGAATAGAGGTACATCGCCCTGACAGCATGGCCGACGACCTTGTCCTGTTCGCGCACCGGGATGTGCGACTGGCTGTATTCATAGGTCTTGAAATGATAGGCCTTCGGGTCGGCGCCGCGAGCGCGGGCCTCCTCGTCGAAGTAATGCGGTTGCTGCCCGCGCTGGTCGATGAAGTATTTCGCCAGCTCCATGTATTTGCGCTCGCCGGTCACCCGTGCCAGCTTGACCAGCGCCAGCTCGATCTCCTCATGGCCGCAATAGCCCTTCTTCTTGCCGGGCTCGGGACCGAGCACGGACGCGATATGGTCTGCATAGCGGCACATGATATCGAGCAGCTTGCGTTTTCCCGTCGCCTGGTAGTAGGCGACCGCGCCCTCGATCAGGTGGCCGGCGCAATAGAGCTCGTGGCAGTCGCGCAGATTGGTCCAGCGCTTGCCGGGCTGGATGCGCTGATACCAGCTGGAGAGATAGCCGTCCTCCTGCTGCAGCCTGCCATACATGTCGATGACGGCATCGATCTTCTTCTCCAGTTCGGGATTCTTGCGCCGGTAGAGCGAATAGGCCGCGGTCTCGATCGTCTTGCCGAGATCGGAATCCCAGAACATCTGCGTGGTCACCGTCGATCCGGTGAATTCCGCGCCCTGGCGGTCGGCTTCGTCGGGAGAGGGCGAGTGGAAGGGGATGACGACGCCGGGCGAGGGCCGGTCCGGATCGATCTGCTCCAGCATGCGGGCCTCGACGCAGCGCTCGTAGAGGATATCGGCGGTGCGCGTGGCTACGGCGTCGGCGCGGTCGCCCCAGAAGCCGTGCACGTCGACCTGCGGCACCGGCAACGGGCGGAAGGCGAGCTTTGGGTTTCCGGTTTTTGCGGATGGCGATGCGGTCATGAACTTACTCCATTCGGTCTGTCTATTTGACGGCCCCGGCCATCAAGCCACGGATGTAGAAGCGCTGCAGCGCCAGGAACAGGATGAGGCACGGCACCATCATCACGGTGACGCCCGCCTGCACCGCGCCCCAGTCGATGGCGCCGAAGCGGCCCGACTGCAGTGCGGTCATCATCACCGGCAGCGTGAATTTGGACTGGTCGGTCATCAGCACGAGTGCGGCGAGGAATTCGTTCCAGGCGCCGAGGAAGGCAAACAGCGCGATGGTGACGACGCCCGGCCAGACCAGCGGCAGCATCACTTTCCAAAGCATGGTGAGATTGCCGGCGCCGTCCATGCGAGCGGCTTCCTCGATCTCGCGCGGCACCGCGTCGAAGGCGTTGCGCATCATGAAGATCGAGAACGGCAGTTGCAGCGTCACATAGACGCCGACCAGCCCGGTCAGCGTGTTGTGCAGGCCGAGCTTGGTCAGCACCAGGAAGATGGGCGTCAGGATCGACTGGAACGGGATCATGATCGTCGACAGGATGAGGATGAAGAACAGGTCCTTGAACGGAAACCGGAACCGCGAAAAGCCGTAGCCGGCCAGCACGCTGACGGCGACCGACAGAACCACCGTCATCACCGAGACATAGATGCTGTTTTGCGCCGAGACCCACAGCCCGTCGCCGAAGCTGTTGAGCGTGGCATAGTTCTCCAGCGAGAACCCCGACGTCGGCCACGGCGGCAGCGGCGGCAGGCGTGCTTCGGCCGCCGGCTTGAACGCCGACAGCACCGCCCAAACAATCGGCGCGGCAAACAGCACCGAGGCGACGATGCCGGTCGAATGCTCTGCGATGCGGGCGGCGAGCTTGCGGTTGCGGGAGGCGGCCTGCGCCATCAGTCGAGCCCCTCGGGTTTGCGCAACAGCCAAAGTTGGACGAGGCTGAGCGCCACCAGGACGACGAGCAGCACCATGGAAAGTGCCGCGCCATAGCCGAGCTTGAACGACACGAAGGACTGGTTGAAAATCCAGTAGACCGCCGTCAGCGTCTGGTTGCGCGGGCCGCCGCGCAGGATGATATAGAACTGGTCGAAGGCGAGGATCGAGCCGGCGACGGAGAGGATCAGCGCCAGCGCCAGCGTACGGCGCATCAGCGGCAAGGTGATCGCCCGGAACCTGGCGAAAGGGCCGGCGCCGTCGATGACGGCGGCTTCCTGCAGGTCCTGCGGGATCGATTGCAGGCCGGCCATCAGGATGATCATGGTGAAGCCGGCGACCTTCCAGACGACCATGGCGATGATCGACCAGAAGGCCGGCTGGAAGGTGGCCAAAAGGTTGAACTTCCTGTCGATCAGGCCAAGGTCATAGGCGGCCGGGCTGAACAGGCCGGAATCGACGTTCAGCAGCCATGACCAGAGCAGGCTGGCCGAGGCGAAGCCGACAACCGCCGGCATGAAGAACATGGTCCGGTAGAGATTGGTCAGCGGCCGCGGCCGTTCGACGAACAGCGCCAGCGGAAACGCCACCACGAAGATCGCGATCGTGACGATCACGGTGTAGTAGGCGGTAAAGCGCAGCGCGTTCCAGAACCTGGTGTCGCGCAGGATGGCGATATAGTTGCCGAGGCCGATATAACTGTGCTCGCCCATCAGCGGCCAGTTGTGCAGCGACATCCACGCCGTCATGCCGAGCGGGATCAGGAAGAAGACGACGACCAGCGCAACAGCCGGCGCGACATAGAGCAGGCCGATCCATTGTTGGCGGCCGGCGACTTTGCGGGCGCGGGGCGGGGCGGTGGTTGCTGCGATGGAGGTCATGGCTGTTCCCTTGGCGCTGCGTCCCCCTCCTCCTTG
>NZ_RZQL01000190.1 GCF_003997935.1 Mesorhizobium sp. M7A.F.Ca.US.006.01.1.1 | reverse complement strand
GCGCCGTAGACGTCGCAAATCTTGACGTATTCAGCGGGTTCCGGACCACATGGATGATGGCAGCCACGACACCTACTACAAGCAGGCTCGCTTCACGCTGAAGACCTGGACCGGCCAGGAAACCGAACTCGGCACGTTGAAGACCTATACTGAAACTCGCTTCAATTTCGGCAACAGCACCGGCGACTATGAATTTGGCGATCCGGATGGCGGCGGTTCCAAGACCGGCACCAGCTGGCGGGCCCGCAACAGCGGTGTTTCGCTGAACTTCGCCTGGATCCAGCTCGGTGGTCTCCGTGTCGGTAAAGACGAATCGGCTTTCGATACGTTCATCGGCTACGCCGGCAACGTCATTCAGGACACGATTGTCCCTTACGGCGGCTTCGACACCAACGTGATCCAGTACTACTTCGACGCTGGCAACGGCTTCTCGGCAGTGGTCTCTCTCGAAGAAGGTTACGGCGGCTACACGATCGACAGCTATGTTCCGCATGTTGTGGGTGGCGTGAAGTGGACGCAGGGCTGGGGCGCGATCACCGGCGTTCTCTCGTATGATAGCAACTACGAAGAAGTTGCTGGCAAGGTTCGCCTTGACGTGAACGTTTCCAACGAACTGTCGCTGTGGGTCATGGGCGGCTACGGCTCCGACGACAACCTCGGCGATTCCCCGACTACCGGGTTTGCTGGCGGCCGTGGCATGTACAAGCAGTGGGGCGGCAACTGGGCTGTGTGGGGCGGTGGCACCTACAAGTTCAACGAGAAGACCTCGTTCAACGCCCAGGTGTCGTATGACGACTGGAAGAACCTCGGCATTGCGGCGAACGTTGCTTATGACGTCGTTCCCGGCTTCACGGTCACGGCCGAAGTCGACTACCAGAACGTCGGCAGTGACGACCTTGCCAAGGGTTGGTTCAACGCCAGCAAGAAGAGCAACGTCGGCGGTATCCTCCGCTTCCAGCGCTCGTTCTAAGGGCTGGTTCCTTACAAGTGAAATCCAGCCCGGGCGCACAACGCCCGGGCTGTTTTCGTTTCGTGACTGGATCAAGGCAAACGGAAGGATGGGGGTAACGGTAGCTGGATAAATCCGTGGAGTGGTTTCGTGGGATCCGCTGATGGGCGGATGAAATCACAACTGCGTGATTAAAATCTCTTGAAAGGACGCTTCCAAGCGGGTAGGGCTGACCTATCCCACTCGGGGGTGTGGCAAATGATGACTAACGAAGCGATTCAAGAGGGCGAGTCCTCTGATCATTTTTCGATGTTTTCTTCTCAAAGTCCGAAGATTCGATACACATACAACAAGATTAGAGAAGTAAAGTCGCATCGGGTCGGAGATCTTTTTTCAGCATATCGGGACATATTATGGGATGATGGGCGGCATAAGTATAATGTCAGCTCGTTCATCGGCGAAATAGACGAGATTCTCCTTGGGGAGCGTTTCAGCGCCTTTGACCAAAGTACCCTGGACAGCCTTATCGGCACCTTGCGCCAGCGCGGCAACAGCAACGCAACCATCAATCGAAAGATGGCTGCCCTCAGCAAACTGCTGCGCAAGGCTCACAAGATGGGAGATATCCACAGCCTGCCCGAGTTCCGCCGCCAGAAGGAGCGGGCGGGTCGGATTCGCTTCCTCGAAAGGGACGAAGAGGCGCGCCTGTTTGCCGCCATCAAGAGCCGCAGCGAGGATGCCTACAGGCTTTCCGTCTTCCTGGTCGACACCGGATGCCGTCTCGGCGAGGCGCTTGGGCTGATCTGGAACGATATCCAGGAGCATCGCGTCTCCTTCTGGATCACCAAATCCGGCCGCAGCCGCACCATTCCAATGACTGAGCGGGTCAAGGAGGTCATCAAGCTGCCTCCCACTGAGGGTCGCCGGCCCAAAGGACCGTTCACCAAGCTCAGCCAGGCACAGTTCCGCGCCATCTGGAACGACGCGAAGGCCGAAGTCGGCCTCGGCGCCGACGATCAGGTGGTGCCGCACATACTGCGCCATACCTGCGCCTCGCGTCTTGTCCAGGGCGGCATCGACATCAGGCGCGTGCAGATGTGGCTCGGCCACCAGACGCTGTCGATGACGATGCGCTACGCGCATCTGGCCACCAACGATCTCGACGGCTGCGTCATCGTGCTGGAAACGCCTCGATCGACTCAGCCGGCTGGCAGCACGGAAGGCTCCGTGTTTTCTTCGCCCGTGACGACGCCTTCGTCGCCGACGGCAGAGCGGAAAAAGAGGGACGAGGCAGCCGCCGCCGCTAAGGAGTCGTCGAAAGCGACTCGGAAAAGTTCAAAGGCCAAGTAGGCTGAAGAACCCTGCCTATATATCGTAGCTATCCCGTGACCTTGTTTGGTCATGGGGTTTGCTTTGGGATATTCTTCCGCTCGGCTTGATCGAGAAAAGCGGCTATGTCGCCCGGTAGGCTGCCGGTCTCGAGGATTGGCGCATGGCCTTGGCCCTCGACAGTGATCGTCTCCATCATGGAATGGCGCTCTCTCATCTGCTTGAGCGTGTCTATGGACAGCAATCTCGAATTGGCACCACGTATGGCGAGCAACGGTATGGCGGCCAACGCCTCGAATTGAGGCCATAGATCAGGCAGCTTCTGCGTCAGATCGAGGCTCGCAATGGTATCCACCAGCCTCGGATCGAAATCCGGCACCAACCCACCATCCATTTCGCGGTAGAGAGCCCATACCATCCGATCCCAATCGGCGTCGGCAAGGGCAGGGAAGTCTTTGCCATGCACGCTGCGCTGGGCGGCGGTCGCCTGTGTGCGGGTTTTCGGTGCCGGGTCGCGCTCGAGATAAGACTGGATATGGGCAATTCCGGCCGTCTCGATCACCGGTCCGATGTCGTTGAAAACAATGGCTTTCAGGACGGATGGCCGCATCATCCCGAGCACATGGATGATCAATCCGCCGCGCGAGGTGCCGATGAAGGCCGCCTCTCCGATGTTCAGCGCCGTCAGCCCGGCCAGGATGTCGCCGGCCTCCGCGCCGACATTGTAATTTTTGACGTCGGGATCATAGGTTGACTGCCCCCGCCCGCGGTAGTCGAAGGCAATGACTTTTCGCGGAATCGCAGCTCGCGTCGAAAGATGGAGTGCGAGCTCATGAAAATCCCGAGCATTGCGAGTCAGGCCTGGCAGGCAGATGACCGGCCAATGACCCGAATTCGCTTCGCCATAGACGCGGGCATGGAGCTTTAACCCATCCGGTGCGGCGTAGAAGAAGTCGAAAAAACCCTCGTTGCTCGACATTGGAATGCTCGACCTCGCTGTACCGATCTGGACAGCTACAGGTGAGGGCAGGAATGGTCAAATAGAAGGCGCGACACCGAAGCTGCCCAATCTCCCCACTTGCGGGGGAGATGGCCGGCAGGCCAGAGGGGGGTGCTGTCCCTCCAAGCCATCAACCTGTTGGAGCCGCGATTCTGGTTGGTTTACATCGGAACGACGGGTTAACTCAAAGGGCGGCGATCCTGCGCACCCCCCTCTGCCTTGCCAGGCATCTCCCCCGCAAGGGGGGAGATTGGCAGGTTCGGCGAAGCGGTCGCCTTGTTGTCGGTCAACTCCGTCCGTTCACCAGATCCCCGACAATGTCGTATTTGCCGGAAATCCGCATCTTGTAGACTTCGTAGTTCTCCATCACGCGCTGAACGTAACTTCTTGTTTCCGTGTAGGGAATCCGCTCGATCCAGTCGACGACCGCGTCGATGTCCTTGCCGCGCGGGTCGCCATATCTGCCTACCCACTGGCTGGCCCGGTTGGGGCCGGCATTGTAGCCGGCGAAGGTCAGCACATAGGAGCCGTTGAAGCGGTCGAGCTGTTCGCCAAGGAACGCGGCGCCCAGCGTCGCATTGTAGCCGGCGTCAGTGGTCAGTCGTGTCTGCGAAAATGTCAGCCCGGCCTTCTTCGCCAGTTGCCTTGCGGTTCCCGGCATCAGCTGCAGCAGCCCGCGCGCGCCGGCGCTCGACACGGCTCCGATGTTGAATTCGCTTTCCTGGCGGGCGATCGCATAGGCCAGCGCCTTGCCCGAGCCGGAAATGTCAGCCGAATCGGGAATGACGCCGAGCGGATGCGACAATGCGCCGACATCGATGCCGCGCGCCCCGGCGATCTTGCCGATTTTCAGCGCCATGAAATGGTTTCCTTGCTTTTCGGCAAGGACAGCGAGCAGCGCCAGTTCGCCTGGACTGGTCAACTGCCCGGCAAGGTCGCGATAGAGCGTCTCGGCATAGCGGTCGTAGCCCGCCTCCTGCAGCCGCTTGATGGCGCTGACTGCCTCGCGGCCGGCAAAATTCTGCCGGTCGGCTACACTAGGCGAGGGATAGACGATGTTGAGCGCCTGCCGGCCGACACGTTCGGCGGCAAGCTGGCCGTAAAATGTCGTGCCGTAGGCAGCGGCGCGCGCAAAATAATCCTTGGCGTTGCCCGGGCCGCCGACTTCGGCGGCACGGCCGAGCCAGTAATAAGCGCGCGACAGCGTCATCGGCCCTTGGGCAAGGTCGGCGATGCCAGCGAAATGCGTTGCGGCAAGCTTGGGGTCGTTCAGCCCACGCAACGCGTACCAGCCGGCGTGGAATTCGGCGTCCGCCGCATTGGCGGCACTTTCGGCGGCGTGTGTGGCGACGATCCGGTAGGCCGTCTTCATGTCGCCCTGGTCGACCAGTTCGCGCGACAACACCCGGCGCTCGACCCACCAGGCATCCGGATCGACCAGAGCGTCGCGATCGGTCGGCGCCTGCATCACAATGGCGGCGGCGCCGGCAAAATCCTCCTGCTTGCGCAGATATTCGGCCTGCGCGAAGAAGTAGCCGGCCGAACGTTGCGTCGCGGGCACGGCCTTCAGCAGCTTGGGCGCGTTCTTGTCGCCTTTGTCGGCCGCCGCCCATGCATCGGCGAGTTGCTGGGCGCCCGCAAAGCCGGCGACACGGAGGGCGGAATTCGCACGGTCGGCATAGAACATGCGCTCCATGCGAAAGCGGTGGTCGACGGCCGGGATCAGGCTGCCGAATTCCTTGATCAGCGCCGCTTCGTCCTTGGCCTCCAGGATCGCGGTGCGCCAGAAGGGCGACAGCACGGAAAGCGCCGCTTTGGTATTGCCCGACGCCACATAGGCGCGGGCGAGAACCATCACGCCTTCGAACGTCTGCGGCTGGCTGCCATCGAACGCCCTGACAACGATGTCGGGGGCAGGGTTCTCGCGATAGAGTGCGCGCTCGCTGTTCTTGCGCAGGGCGACGGTCCCCGGCCAGTTGGGCAGCATCTTGGCCGCAGCAGTGATATCGCCGCTCGGAACCTTGTCGCCGCCATAAAGCGCGATCGCCCAGGCAAGGATATGCTGGTCGAGCGACTGAGCCGGAAGGGCATCGCGCACGCCACGAGCGCGGGGACTATCGCCCGCCGCCAACGCATCCAGCCCGCTTTTCAGGGGGGCGACGTCGGGCAAGGGCGCCTGTCGCGGCCTGTCCTGCAGGTCTGGCAGCGCAATTGCCGCGCCTGGAATCGGAATGGCTGAGGTGACCCGTACGTCCACGCTACCGCTGATCGCCATGCCCGGCATCAGCGCGAGCGTGGCGCCAAGCAGCGCGAAAAGGTGAGGCCGACCGCCCGGCATGATCCTTAAGTCTTTCCTTGTCCTGGCATTCCACAAGCTGGCGAAGATGCCTCGAAGCCTAAACTTAGGTCGTGAAGAGCCCGTAAACAAAGAGTTAGCGAGGCCGTTCGAATTGCGCTTGCTGGCACCATGGCAATGCTTGCCGCGCAACCATGTCGAGACTATGGTGCGCCGCTTCGCTTTCGGTTAGAAGGCGCGACCACAAACACCGACACAAAACACCAGAAGTGCCAAGGAGTTGGACGATATGCTGAGAGGCTCGCTTACTGCGCTCGTGACACCGTTCGAAAAGAGCGGGCGTTTCGACGAGAAAGCCTTTCGCGCGTTCGTCGAATGGCAACTCGCGGAAGGCACTACAGGACTGGTTCCCGTGGGCACCACCGGCGAGTCGCCGACGCTGTCGCATGACGAGCACCGCCAGGTCGTCAAGGCGTGTATCGAGGTAGCCAAGGGCCGCGTTCCGGTCGTCGCCGGCGCCGGTTCCAACAACACCGAGGAAGCGGTCGGCCTCGTGCAGTATGCCGAGAAAGCCGGCGCCGATGCCGCCCTGGTCGTCACACCCTACTATAACAGGCCGACACAGCGCGGCCTGTATGAGCACTTCGCGGCTGTCGCCAGGGCGACCAAGCTGCCGATCATCATCTACAACATCCCGCCGCGTTCGGTCATCGACATGATGCCGGAGACGATGGGCCGGCTCGTGCACGACTTCAAGAACATCGTCGGCGTCAAGGATGCCACCGGCAAGGTCGAACGGGTCTCCGAGCAGCGCGCGACGTGTGGCAAGGATTTCATCCAGCTCTCGGGCGAGGACGCTTCGGCGCTTGGCTTCAACGCGCATGGCGGCGTCGGCTGTATTTCGGTGACGTCGAACGTTGCGCCGCGGCTCTGTGCCGAATTCCAGGAGGCAACGCTTGCCGGCGACAGCGCCAAAGCGCTGGATCTGCAGGATCGCCTGCTGCCGCTGCACAAGGCGATCTTCATCGAGCCTGGCGTTTCCGGCGCCAAATACGCGCTGTCGAAGCTAGGCAAGGTCGAAAACGTGCTGCGCTCGCCGTTGGTGACGATCGAACAGTCGACTGCTGACAAGATCGATGCGGCTATGAAGCACGCCGGCTTGATTAATTAGCGAGCCCGTTTGGAAACTCTACTCCTGCGGCCATCTGAAGGCGTCACCTGCGCTTCCGGTGCTCACGTACTATATGTACGCTCCGCTCCGGTTCTCGATGACACCATCATCTGACTCGCAGGAGCGAGTTTCGAAACGGACTCTAAGCATCATGAATCAAGTCAGAAAAGCCGATCCCAACAACAAGACCGTTTCGGAAAACCGCAAGGCGCGGTTTTCCTATGAGGTGCTCGACACGGTCGAGGCCGGTCTGGTGCTGACTGGCACCGAGGTCAAGTCGCTGCGCCAGGGCCAGGCCAACATCCAGGACAGCTACGCCTCGGTCGAAGGCGGCGAGATCTGGCTGATCAACTCCTATCTGCCGGAATATCTGCAGGCCAACCGCTTCAACCACGAGCCGCGGCGCCGCCGCAAGCTGCTGCTCAACAAGCGCGAAATGGCGAAGCTGTCGCAGAGCGTCGACCGCGAAGGCATGACGCTGGTGCCGCTGAAAATCTATTTCAACGACCAGGGCCGCGCCAAGCTGCTGCTCGCTGTCGGCCGTGGCAAGAAACTGCACGACAAGCGCGAGAGCGAGAAGCAGCGCGACTGGTCGCGCGAGAAGGGCCGGCTGCTGAAGGAACGTGGGTAGGCTGAGGCGATTCGTTTGAAGAACCGGATTGTCCTCTTTGGTCTGGCCAGTCTGGTCTTGGTGTGTTTCGTCGCAGCAGGCGGATACATCTATTTCAGGGCATTCTCGCCGGACCGCGATAAATATCCGGTCAGGGGCATCGATGTCTCCCATCATCAGGGCCGGATCGATTGGCGGCGTGTTGCCGCCGACGATGTCGCCTTTGCCGTCATCAAGGCGACCGAAGGCGGCGATCATGTCGACGATGCCTTCGCGAGGAATCTGGAAGAGGCCCGCGCCGCCGGTCTTGCCGTCGGCGCCTATCACTTTTTCACCTTTTGCCGGCCTGGCGCCGACCAGGCGAAGAATTTCATCTCGGTTGTACCGCACGATCAACCCTTGCTGCCACCGGTGGTCGACATCGAATTCGGCGGCAACTGCCCGCAGCGGCCAACGCCCGAACAATTGAACGCCGAACTGGCCGCCTTCCTCGCTCCTGTCGAGGCGACGTTCGGCAAACCCGCGATTGTCTATCTGACTGATGAGGCAGCGCAGACCTATGCAGGGCGCATTGCTGCCCGTCCGCTCTGGCTCCGCTCTTTGCTCCTGGAGCCGGACCGCGACGACTGGGTCTACTGGCAGTACCACAACAGGGGGCGCGTCGACGGCATCAACGGCGATGTCGACCTGAATGTGCTGCAGGGTGGGCAGGAAAAACTAGCCGAACTGTTTGCGGCACCTTGATCAGACGAATTCCGCTGGCGAGATGGAGAACCACATATCGGCGCGCTGATCCGTGTTAGGCAGCGTTCCGTCCGGCCTGCGCGCTCACGAAGGTCAGTTTCAGACCAAGCGCCTCGGTCACTTTCATGATCGTTGCGAATTCGGGATTCCCTTCGCCGCTCAGGGCCTTGTAGAGAGCCTGTCGCGTCATACCGGCTTTCTCGGCAAGTCTCGTCATGTTCTGCGCACGTGCAATGACGCCAAGCGCATGAGCAATCTCCGCTGCGGTGCCATCTTCGCACGTCGCTGCCAGATATGCTTCGATTGCCTCTGGAGTGTCGAGATATTCGGCGCCGTCAAAAGCTGTGACTTTCATTGCCATATTGTCTTGTCCTTCCATTCCTTGGCGAGTCTTTTTGCGGCTGCGATATCCCTGCTTTGCGTTCCTTTGTCGCCACCGCAAAGGAGCAGAACGCACAAGCTGCCTGCTTGGAGGAAATAGATGCGATAGCCAGGACCATGGTCGATCCGCATTTCGCTTATGCCCTCGCCAACGGGCTTGACGTCTCCCGGATTGCCTGCGGTCAGCCGGTCGATGCGCCGAACAATGCGGGCTTTTGCTTGCGCGTCGCGGAGGTCTTCGAGCTAGCGTTTGAATGTATCGGTCTCGAAAACCTGCATCACGGTAACTGTAAACCATGGTTGACTATTGTCAAGCGGAGAGGCTGATTGCTTATCGTGGCTACTTGCCTAGGAACTCTACTATCTGGCTGAAAACGCTAACGAACATCGCCTCGGTCAGCACACCCGTATTGGTGTTGTAGCGCGAGCAATGGTAGCTCGAAAACAGAGTCACGCCGCCGGCTGGCAGCTGCCCGCCATGCTTGAACGGATAGGCGGCGACGCGCCCGCCCAGCGCCCGCACCGTCGACTGATGCGCGATTGATCCCAGTGCCAGCACGGCGCGCAGGTTCGGGAACCTGGCGATTGTCGGCACCAGGAATGTCCGGCAGGTGGCGATCTCTGCGCCCACCGGCTTGTTCTCCGGCGGCACGCAGCGCACCGCGTTGGTGATCGCGGTGCCGACCAACTCCAATCCGTCATCTGGACGGGCCTTGAACTCTCCGCGCGCAAGACCGTGCGAAATCATCGTCGAGTAGAGCAGGTCGCCGGCATAGTCGCCGGTGAACGGGCGGCCCGTTCGATTGGCACCGCGAAGGCCAGGCGCCAGCCCGACGATCAGCAACTGAACCGCCGCGTCACCTTCGGGAGGTAAAAAAGTCGGTACCGGCGCATTGAACCAGGACGGTTCGCGCTGCCGCCATTCGGCGATGAAATCATGCAGCCGCGGGCAAAGCGGGCAATCGCGGCCGGGTTCAGAGGCGGAAAGGACGGTCAAGGCGACCGGCCTCAGTAATCGTCCTCGTCGACTTCGGCCGGCTCGGGCCGGCGCACCGGCCGCTCGGATGGATCGCGGCCAACCTCGTTCTTCAAGGTCGTCAGGTCGATGAAATGGTCGGCTTGGCGGCGCAGATCGTCGGAGATCATCGGCGGCTGAGAGGCCATGGTCGAGACGATCGACACCTTGCGGCCACGCCGCTGCAGCGCCTCGACGAGCGTGCGGAAGTCGCCGTCGCCGGAAAAGATGACGTAGTGGTCGACGACGTCGGCAAGCTGCAGCGCATCGACCGCAAGCTCGATGTCCATATTGCCCTTGATCTTGCGGCGGCCGGTCGAGTCGGTGAATTCCTTGGCCGGCTTGGTGACCACCTTGAAGCCGTTGTAGTCGAGCCAGTCGATCAGCGGACGGATCGAGGAGTATTCCTGATCCTCGACCAGTGCCGTGTAATAGTAGGCGCGCAGCAGATAGCCGCGCTTCTGGAAGCTGGACAGAAGCTTGCGGTAGTCGATGTCGAAGCCGAGCGCGCGCGACGTCGCATAGAGATTGGCGCCGTCGATGAATAGGGCGATTTTTTCACGAGGGTCGAACATGGAAATATTCCTTCTCGAAATAAACGGCCGTCTAAACGAAATGCGATAGCGACGTTCGGTCAGGCTCATAATAAACTGGCTGACCTCTACGCACCCGAGATAGCGCCAGATTCACGGCAATCCAAGGGCGCGTGCGGCACTGCAAGCAATTGTGATCGAGACACCGAACACATAAGCACAGACAGGTTTTGCCGAATCGGGTGTTTGAACGAAGGATTGGGCGCCCTGCAGCCCGGCCATTGCCATGATGCTTGTATTTTGGCGGCGTTCGGGTTATGGACCGCGCCTGTTTTCCATCAAATCCATCGCATGAAAGGGGCAATCCATGGCCCGCGTAACCGTTGAAGATTGCATCGACAAGGTCGACAACCGCTTCGAGCTGGTGCTTTTGGCCGGCCACCGCGCCCGCCAGATCAGCCAAGGCGCGCCGATCACCGTGCCGCGTGACAACGACAAGAACCCGGTCGTGGCGCTGCGAGAGATCGCCGACGAGACGCTGTCGCCCGACGACCTCAAGGAAGATCTGATCCATTCGCTGCAGAAGCATGTCGAGGTCGACGAGCCCGAGGCCGACGGCGAGGCGATTGCCGATCAGACCGGCGCCGCTGTTGCTGCCACCGCCGACGACACCGAGGAGAACATCACCTTCGACCGCATGACCGAGGAAGATCTCCTGGCTGGCATCGAGGGCCTGGTGCCGCCGGAAAAGAGCGACGACTACTAAGCAAGCCACGGTTGCGAAGGTCGCTGGAATAATCTTCCGCACTTCCGTATCGGCAGTTTCGTGGCTATCTATGACATGCGCCGTACTGCCGTGCGGCGCATGATTCATTTCACCGCTGCGAGATCCCGCCCATGATGCGTCAGTATGAGCTTGTCGAGCGCGTCCAGCGCTACAAGCCTGACGTCAACGAGGCGCTGCTCAACAAGGCCTATGTCTATGCCATGCAGAAGCATGGCCACCAGAAACGCGCTTCCGGCGATCCGTATTTCTCGCATCCGCTCGAAGTCGCCGCCATCCTCACCGAAATGCATATGGACGAGGCGACGATCGCAGTCGCCCTGCTGCACGACACGATCGAGGACACCACCGCCACGCGGGCCGAGATCGACGATCTGTTCGGCCCCGAAATGGGCAAGCTGGTCGAGGGCCTGACCAAGCTGAAGAAGCTCGATCTCGTCTCGAAGAAGGCCGAGCAGGCGGAAAACCTGAGAAAGCTTCTGCTGGCGATTTCGGAAGATGTCCGCGTGCTGCTGGTCAAGCTCGCCGACCGTTTACACAACATGCGCACCCTCGACCACATGCCGGAGGCCAAGCGTCTGCGCATCGCCGAGGAGACGATGGATATCTATGCGCCGCTGGCCGGGCGCATGGGCATGCAGGGCATGCGCGAGGAGCTGGAGGAGATCGCCTTCCGCTTCATCAATCCGGAAGCCTATCGCGCCGTCACCGCGCGGCTTGCCGAAATCTTCGAGCGCAACAAGGGCGTGCTCACGGACATTGAAAAGGCGCTGTCCGCGCTGTTCGAAAAGCATGCGATCAACGCCACCGTGAAGAGCCGGCAGAAGAAGCCGTGGTCGGTGTTCCGCAAGATGGAGGCCAAGGCGCTGTCCTTCGAGCAGTTGTCCGATATTTTCGGCTTCCGCGTCGTCGTCGACACGGTCGAGGACTGTTACCGGGCGCTCGGCGCCATCCACACCGCGTGGTCGATGGTGCCGGGCCGCTTCAAGGACTACATCTCGACGCCGAAGCAGAACGATTACCGGTCGATCCACACCACCATTGTCGGCCCGTCGCGCCAGCGTGTCGAGCTGCAGATACGCACCCGAGAGATGAACAAGATTGCCGAATACGGCGTCGCCGCGCATTCGATCTACAAAGACACCGGCGGCAAGACGAATGGCGCCGCCCACGCGATTTCGAAGGAGACCAACGCCTATGCCTGGCTGCGCCGCACCATCGAGCAGCTTGCCGAGGGCGACAACCCCGAGGATTTCCTCGAGAACACCAAGCTGGAACTGTTTCAGGACCAGGTGTTCTGCTTCACCCCGAAAGGCATGCTGATTGCGCTGCCGCGTGGTGCCACTCCCATCGACTTCGCCTATGCGGTGCACACCGATGTCGGCGACACCTGCGTCGGTGCCAAGGTCAACGGCCGCATCATGCCGCTGATGACGGAACTGAAGAACGGCGACGAGGTCGAGATCATCCGTTCCAAGGCGCAGGTGCCGCCGGCGGCGTGGGAATCGGTCGTCGTCACCGGCAAGGCGCGCTCGGCCATCCGCCGTGCCACCAAGAACGCCATCCGCAAGCAATATTCGGGTCTCGGCATCCGCATCCTGGAACGCGCCTTCGAGCGTGCCGGCAAGACCTTCACCAAGGAGAGCCTGAAGCAGGTGCTGCACAGGCTGGCGCGCAAGGATATCGAGGATGTGCTGGCCTCTGTCGGACGTGGCGAGCTCGCCTCCACCGATGTCATGAAGGCGGTATTCCCCGACTACAAGGATGAGCGCGTCACCACGGCCGTCCCCAAGCCGCGCGAGGAGGGCTGGTCGAAAATCCGCAATGCCGCCGGCATGCTGTTCCAGATTCCGGGCCGCGCCGCGCGCAAGGACAAGGACCAGCCGCGCGATGGCGCCGTGCCGATCCGCGGCGTGCGCGGCGATCTGCCTGTGCGTTTCGCGCCGGAGGGGGCAGTGCCTGGCGATCGCATCGTCGGCATCGTCCAGCCGGGCACCGGCATCACCATCTATCCGATCCAGTCGCCGGCGCTGCAGGCGTTCGACGATCAGCCCGAGCGCTGGATCGATGTGCGCTGGGACATCGACGAGCGCACCAAGGAGCGCTTTCCGGCGCGCGTCTCGGTCACCGCCATCAACGCGCCGGGTTCGCTCGCCGACATTGCCCAGGTGGTTGCGTCGAACGACGCCAACATCCATACGCTGTCGATGGTGCGTACCGCGCCCGACTTCACCGAAATGCTGATCGATCTCGAAGTCTGGGATCTCAAGCACCTCAACCGGCTGCTGTCGCAGCTCAAGGACAATTCGAGCGTCAGCGATGCGAGACGTGTGAATGGCTAGACCATGATCCCGAAAAGTGGGAACGGTTTTCTCGGACACGGGAACCGTTTGTCCAGAGATCATGGTCAATCAAAAAGAGGCAGACATGAACACCGATGAAGTGCTTGGCATTTTCCGCGAGGCGGGTGCTGTTCTGGAAGGGCATTTCATTTTGACCTCGGGCCTGCGCAGTCCGGTCTTCCTGCAGAAGGCACGCGTGTTCATGCATGCCGACAAGACCGAGCTTCTGTGCAAGGCGTTGGCGGAGAAGATCCGCGCAGTCGTGCCCGGCAAGATCGACTATGTCGTCGGCCCGGCGATCGGCGGGCTGATCCCGGCCTATGAGACCTCGCGTCATCTGCGCGTGCCGGCAATCTGGGTCGAGCGGGAAGGGGGCGAGTTCCGCTTGCGCCGCTTCGAGATCGCCAGGGGTTCGCGTGTCGTCATCGTCGAGGACATCGTCACCACCGGCTTGTCGATCCGCGAGACCATCGAGTGCCTGCGCGAGCTTGGCGCCGAAGTGGTTGCCGCGGCCTGCATCATCGACCGTTCGGCCGGCAAGACCGATGTCGGCGTGCCGCTGATCGCGCTTGCCGAGTATGAGGTCCCGGCCTATCCGGCCGACCGGCTGCCGCCGGAGCTTGCCGCCATCCCGGCAATCAAGCCCGGCAGCCGCAACATCTGACGAGTGTGAAACCGGGGAGGCGAAAATGATCGCCGGCATCGATCATTTCGTGCTGACGGTCGCTTCGCTGGAAGTGACCTGTGAGTTTTACCAGCGCGTGCTGGGTTTTGAGCGCATCGACGCGGCGGATCGGCCGACGGCGCTGGCTTTCGGTACCCACAAGATCAATGTGCATGAGGTCGGCCGCACTTTTGAGCCCAAGGCGAAGTCGCCGACATCAGGATCAGGTGATTTCTGCCTGATCACCGACCGGCCACTGGATGAGGTACGTGCCCGGCTCGCGGCCAAAGGTAGGTACGCACCCGCTCATAAAGGCCATCAGGCTTACGGCGTCGAAAAAGCACTCTGTTCCCGTTCCACAG
>NZ_RZQL01000189.1 GCF_003997935.1 Mesorhizobium sp. M7A.F.Ca.US.006.01.1.1 | reverse complement strand
GGCCAAGAGCGGCGTCCTCGACATCGGCCGGGCGGAAGAAGATGTAAGAGCGGTTCTGCCACAGGATCTCGTCGGCGCGGTCCGGATGCGCCTTGAACCAGGCGCGGATCGACTGCATCGTCACCTCCGCCAGCGGGATCTCGCCAATCTCGCTCAGGATCTTGCCGGGCCCGGTGAAGCGCTGGCCGGATTTGGCGGCATAGGTGACGCGGGCAAGCCGGCCGTCGGTCATGGCGAGGCGTGCGGCACCTTGCACGTGAATGAAGAAGGCATCGACCTTGTCGGCCAGCCAGGCGATTTCCAGACCCTTGCCATCCAGCGCGCCGCGCTCGATCTCGCCACGGTCGGGATACTCGACCGGCCCGTTCGGCGTCTGGCGCGCGAAAGCGAGATAGGGGTCCAGGCCGGGCGGCCGGTTTGCGTCATCGATATCGACGAGATCGGCCGGGCGCGACAGCAATGGCAGCGAAAACCGGTCCGTGCGCACCGGTGACGCCTCGACTTGCGGTTCGTAGAAACCGGTGACGAGCCCGGCGCCGGCATTTTCGGCAGGGATAAGCGCCGGGACAAAATGGCGCTCGAAAAAGGCGCGGGCTTCCCCGCGGGTCAAAACCGGCGACCGATTCGCCGGCGAAACGATCCGGGCCTCGGCATAGGCATCGGCAAAAGCGTGGAAGTCGACGCCGAGCGCACCACTGCGATAGGGTTTGGTCAGGACATGGAAGGCCGAGCGGCGAAAGGCGGCAAAGGCTGCCTGATGGTCGTCATCGTCCCAGCCGGGCAGATCGCCGAAGGCTTTCTCGACAAAAAGAGGCGATAGCGACACCGGAGCCTCGCCGCGTGTTTCCGAACTAGTCTTCTTCCTCGGTGGCGACGAGCTTCCAGTTCGGATCGCGCGAGCGCGTGTCGCGGGCGAAGGTCCAGACATCCTTGACCTCGGCGACGGTTTCCGGATCGCCATCGATGACGGCACCGGCCTTGTCGCGGGTCGCCGAAATCAGCTCGCTGATGATGCGCAGCGTGACATGCGCCTCGCCGCCCTTCATCTCGGCCGAGACGATGTCGGCCTTGTCGATGCCGACGAAGGAGGATTGGATCTTTTCCGCCTTGGCCTCGCGCTCGCCGATGGCGGCGACAAAACCGTCATAGACCTCGCGCGACAAAAGGTTCTTCAGCGTTTTGCGATCGCCGTCGGCATAAGCCATGACGATCATCTCGTAAGCCATCTTGGCGCCGTCGACGAAACCCTTCGGCTCGAAGGACGGATCATTGTCCTTGATCGTGCGCAGGCCCTTGTTGAGGTCGGTATCGGGCTTGGCGAAAGCGTCGATCGCGGCATAGGTGTCGGGAGCCGGCTCGCCTGGCGGGCGCTTGCGCGGCAGCGAGACGACGTTTTCGGATTTCTGGGCGGCATCCTTGTCGCCGGTGCGAGCCGCCGAATAGGGATCGAAGGGCGGCCGTTCGCTGCCGGTGCGGCGGCCCAGCACATTGCGCAGCTGGAAAAAGATGACCACCGCCGCAATCAGGAAGAAAATCGTGCCGAAGTCGAAGAATCCCATATCTTCCGCCAATCAATCCCTGCCCTGTGGCCGGACCGTCAGGCCCAATGGCCACGGTCGCATAGCGTTCAACATTCAAAGCATATAGAACGCAAGGCGCAATCATTCAAATCAAAGGCAGGCATACCTATCTAACTGCCTCAGTGCCAGCGGCGATTGCTCGCTGGCGGCCAAAACAATCGAAACGATCATAACAATCGAAAAAGGCTGGCAAGACTTGCGCATTTCGCTGCTTCCCTTCTTTCTCCTCGCGCTTCCGCTGCTGGAAATCGCCGGTTTCGTCATCGTCGGCCGCGAGGTCGGCGCGCTGGCGACGGTCGGCCTCGTGCTGGCCTCGAGCATCGCCGGCGTGCTTTTGCTCCGGTACCAGGGTTTTGGTGTGATGGCCCGCATCCGCACCGAGATGGCCGCCGGCCAGAACCCCAGCCGCCACCTTGCGCACGGCGCCATGATCGTGGTTGCGGCGATCCTCCTGATCATCCCCGGCTTCATCACCGACATCATCGGCCTACTGCTGTTCCTGCCGCCATTGCGCGACTTTGCCTGGAGCCGGTTCAAGGGCCGCATTGTCGTCGCCACCGATTTCTCGACCGGCGGTTTTCGCGGCCGCCAGCGCGACAGGGTCATCGACCTCGAGGACGGCGACTATTCGCGCGAGGACGATCTGAAGCGCGGCCCGGATCACAACTCGCCCTGGCGCCGCCTGAAGGACGATTAGCGCCCCGTCCCATCTCCATCCCGCAGCCGGCAAGCAAGGCGGCAAACCTTGTCTTGTCATCCCCGCCATGGTAGCGAACGCCCGATTTCAATTCGGTCAGCGACGCTGCCCAGGCAAGAGGACAAGGCTTATGGCCAGCAAAGATGACGCGCCGGTCGGCGCAGCCAACGGAAACGGCAATGCGGCGCAGCCGTCGCTCAACGTTCTGGCGCAATATGTGAAGGACCTGTCCTTCGAAAGCCCCGGCGCCCCGAATTCGCTGCGCGGCCGCGACAAGGCGCCGGGCATCGCCATCAACGTCAACGTCAACGCCAACCCGCTCTCGGACAAGCAGTTCGACGTCAATCTGACGCTGAACGCCAAGGCGTCCTTCGATCAGGAAGTGCTGTTCAATGTCGAGCTGGTCTATGGCGGCGTGTTCGCCATCGCAGGCTTTCCGCAGGAGCACATGCTGCCGATCCTGTTCATCGAATGCCCGCGCCTTTTGTTCCCGTTCGCCCGGCAGATCATCGCCGAGGCAACCCGCAATGGCGGCTTCCCGCCGCTGATGCTCGACCCGATCGACTTCGCTCAGATGTTCCAGCAGAAGTTGGCCGAGGACGAGGCGTCCAAGGTCAAGGTGAGCTGAGACCTGCTGTCTCGGAAGCGTTTGAAAAGCCCGGCCTCGCGCCGGGTTTTTTGTTTTGGGTGCTGGTGGGACAGCACCTGCTCGAGGTTGGCTGCAAGCTCCCCACGCCTTCGTCATCCTAGGGCGGAGCAAGGAGCGAAGCGACGCGGCGCAGACCCTAGGATCCATGCCGTGACTCAAGCGACGGGTCAAAGCGGACCAGGATCGAGCGCTACCACCCCGTCCCACGAAAAAGCTCGAACCACTCCGGATTGATCTTTTCGATCAATTCAATCTTCCATTGACGAGGCCAGCGTTTAAGCGATTTCTCACGCTGGATGGCATCAGTGACGTCGAAAAATTCTTCGTACCAGACCAATCGTTGAACGCCGTAACGGCTGGTAAAACCTGCACCATCGCCGGATTTGTGCTCCGGTATGCGGCGGCCGAGATCGTTGGTGACACCGATGTAGATGGTGCCACGCTTTTGGCTTGCGGTCATGTAGACATAGCCGGTCATAGATTAGTGCTACCGGGCAATGCGTCGGGAGAACATCCTGATCCGTTACATTCTAAGGCAAACGTCACGGCATGGATCCTAGGGTCTGCGTGGCGTCGCTTCGCTCCTTGCTCCGCCCTAGGATGACGAAGGCGTGGGGCTCTGCGGCCAATTTCGAGGGTCGGCTCTACCAACCTCGCTGCCAACCGGCCTTCACCTTGTCGCTCAGCCGGCCGCAACCTTCAGCCAAAGCGCCTTTTCCCCAAGTGTCCCGACCATGCCGGCGTGCGCGGCGCGTTCGGCTTCGGTGACGCGCGGCGGCAGGGGTGCCGGGCGCTGGCTGATGATGATCTCGATCTGGCGGACATTTTCGCCTTGCGCCGGCGCGGTGGCGCTGTCGAGGATGAGGGCCGCCTGCTTGCCGCCGATCAGCTCGATATAAACCTCGGCCAGCAATTCGGAATCGAGCAGGGCGCCGTGCTTGGTGCGCTTGGTGTTGTCGATGCCGTAGCGCCGGCAGAGCGCATCGAGCGAATTGGGGCCCATCGGGTGCTTGCGGCGCGCCAGCGCCAGCGTGTCGACGACGAGGCCGTTATCGATGACCGGGTGGCCCAGCCGGCCGAATTCGACGTTGAGGAAGCCGACGTCGAAAGTGGCATTGTGGGCGACCAGCTTGGCGCCGTCGGTGAAGTCCAGCCACTCCTGCGCAATCTCGGCAAAGGTCGGCTTGCCCGCGAGGTCCGTCGCGCTGATGCCGTGCACCGCCTGTGCCTCGGCGTGGATCGCGCGGCCTTGCGGGTTGATGTAATGGTGGAAGGTCCTGCCGGTCGGGAAGCGGTTGACCAGCTCGACGCCGCCCAGCTCGATGACGCGGTCGTCGCGCGAATCGAGGCCGGTGGTTTCCGTGTCGAAGATGATCTCACGCATCGAATCAGTCGCTCCAAAGGAGCAGAATCGTGAGACCGGAACAAAATGGCAATGCCTCTTTTCCCTTCTCCCTTGTGGGAGAAGGAAAGCGTCAGCGACCAGACACCCCGATCAATTCTGCAATGATCGCATTCACTTGAGCGCGCGCGGCTTCCATCCCCTGGCCGGTGTCGACGATGAAATCGGCCTGGCGGCGTTTTTCCGCGTCCGGCACCTGCTTGGCCAGGATCGATGCCAATTTTTCTTCCGTCATGCCCGGCCGCGCCAGCACACGCTGGCGCTGGATCTCGGCTGGTGCTGTGACGACGACGACCTTGTCGACGCGGTTGCGGCCGCCGGTTTCGAACAGCAGGGGAATGTCGAGAACAGCGATCGGCGCGCCGGCGTTACGATGCCTGGCCAGAAAGGCATCGGCGTCGGCGCGCACCAGCGGGTGAATGATCGCCTCGAGCCGCTTCAGCGCGACAGCATCGCCGAGCACGCGCGCGCCAAGTTTGGCACGATCGACCACGCCGGCAAGTGTGGTGCCGGGAAAGGCGGCCTCGACCAGGGGGGCTGCCTTGCCGGCGTAGAGGCGATGCACCGTCTCGTCGGAATCATGGACCGGCACGCCGGCGTCAGTGAACATCCTGGCCGTGGTCGACTTGCCCATGCCGATCGAGCCGGTGAGGCCGAGCACGATCATGGCTTCGGCACCAGATCGGCAACGATAAGCGCGCGCAATTCCCCCGTCACCCGCGGCCTGATGCCGAACCAGCGTTCGAAGCCGGGCACGGCCTGATGCAGCAGCATGCCGAGGCCGTCGACCGTCTTCAGATTTCGCGCGCGGGCGGCCGCGAGCAGCGGCGTCTCCAGCGGCACATAGACGATGTCGGTGACGATGGCGTGGTCCGGCAGCCGGGCGGGATCAGCCGACAGGCCTTCATTGCCGTGCATGCCGAGCGCGGTGGTGTTGACCAGCAGGCCGGCATCGCCGAGCAGTTCATCCGTAGCCGCCATGCCATGCGCCGACACGCCGGCGCCGAAACGATCGCGCAATTCTTGCGCCCGGGCCAGAGTGCGGTTGACGATGCGGATGTCGGCAACGCCGCGCTCCTTCAGCGCATGGATGACGGCGCGCGACGCGCCGCCGGCGCCGAGCACCACCGCCGGTCCCGTGCTCGCCCAGCCCGGCGCATGATCGTCGAGGTTGGCGGCAAAGCCGTGACCGTCGGTGTTGCCGCCCCACAGGACGCCGTCCTCGAACCACAGCGTGTTGACGGCGCCGATTTCTTGCGCCGCCTGGTCGCGCTGGTCGGCCAACGCGAAGGCGGCCTCCTTGTGCGGTATGGTGACGTTGCCACCGCGGTAATTGTTTGCCTGCAGCGTTTTCACGAACACGGCAAAATCCTGCGGCGCCACGTCGATCGCCTGGTAGCTTCCGTCGATGCCATGCCTGGCCAGCCAGTGGCCATGGATCTTCGGCGAGCGCGAATGCTTGACCGGATGGCCGGTGACGAACGCTTTCTTTGACGACTCAGCCATCGATCGCCCCCAGGTCACGCAGTTCGGCCAGCAGCGGCAGAAGCGGCAGGCCGACAATGGTGAAATGATCGCCCTCGATTTTCTCGAACAATTGAATGCCTTCGCCTTCGATCTGATAAGCGCCGACGCTGGATAACGCCTTGGCGCCGACGCGGGCGAGGTGGCGGCCGATGAAGGCCGGGTCGAGCTTGCGCATGGTCATTGAGGCGATGCCGACATGCCGCCACAAAACCTTGCCGTCGCGAACCAGAACAGCGGCGCTGTTCAGCTGATGGGTCCTGCCCGACAGCGCCAGCAAATGACGGCGCGCGCCTTCCATGTCAGCCGGCTTGTGGAACACCTCGTCGCCGAGCGACAGCGTCTGGTCGCAGCCGAGCACCAGGGCGCCCGGCCTGCGCTCGCTCACTTCTGTGGCCTTGGCCTCGGCCAGCACCAGGGCGACGTCTTCGGGCGAGACGCCGCTATCCTGCAAAGGCCCCTCGAGCGCGCGCTCGTCGACATCGGCCGGCACCGCCTCGACGTCGGCGCCGGCATTGACCAGCATCGCCTTGCGGAACGGACTGCCGGAAGCGAGGATGAGTTTTTCGGTCATGGTTTTTACGCCTGATGTAGGTTGATGATCCGGTCAGACCGAACCGGAGATGGCTCGAGCAAACTCTGGAACGCTGCGATCCTCTGTCACCGTAACGGCATGGATCCTAGGGTCTGCGCCGCGTCGCTTCGCTCCTTGCTCCGCCCTAGGATGACGAAGGCACAGTGGGCTGACGCTAACTACACGCGTTGGACATTGGCAGAAACGATCCTTCCATTCGTCATCCTAGGGCGAAGCAGGAGCGAAGCTCCGTCGCGGAGACCCTAGGATCCATGCCGTGACCTTTCAAGCGACGCAGCGGTGGGTGTTAGCAACGCATCGCACAGCACGAACTATCTGTTCTTCCCCCGCAGGGCAACGATCGCCGCCGCCGTTTCCTCGATCGAGCGGCGGCTGACGTCGATCATCGGCCAGCCATGGCGCGTGCAGATCTTGCGGGCATAGGCGAGCTCTTCCGAGATGGCGGCGCGGTCGACATAATCGGTCGCCTCATACGAACTGCTGTTGCCGAGAATGCGGTTTTGCCGGACATGCGAGATGCGCTCGGCGGTGGCGATCAGCCCGACGATGAGCGGCTTGCTGGCGGCGACCAGGCTTTCGGGCACCGGCACGCCGAGCACGATCGGAATGTTGGCGGTCTTGATGCCGCGGTTGGCGAGATAGATGCTGGTCGGCGTCTTCGACGTCCGCGAGATGCCGATCAGCACGACATCGGCATCGTCCATGTTGAGCGGCAACTGGCCGTCATCATGGTCCATGGTGAAATTGAGCGCATCGATGCGGCGGAAATATTCGGCGTCGAGAACATGCTGGGCACCGACACGGCGGCCGGCCGGGGTGCCGAGATAGGACTGGAACACGGTCAGTACCGGCTCCAGCACCGATACGCAGGGCAGGCCCATGGCCGCGCAGCGCTCGTCGATGCCGCGCGCCAGCTTCTGGTCGACGACCGTATAGAGGATGATGCCCGGCTCTTCCTCGATGTCCTCGAACACCTTCGCCACCTGCTTTTCGGTGCGGATGAGCGGATAGATGTGCTCGATGGCGCGCGCATCCTTGTACTGCGCCGAAGCCGCCCGGCCGGCGGCGAGCAGCGTTTCGCCAGTCGCGTCGGAAATCAGGTGCAAATGGAAGAAGCTCTGGGGTTTGTTCACAGGGGGTCACCTGGGGCTGTGGGCTTCTGTGGATAAAGCGGGATGAAAAGACGGGGCGGTCGGAGGCGACTGTATCAGATGGCAGTTTGTCCACAATTCGATGCGCTGTCAGCTTCGTCGGGCGACTGGGGACAAGTTTGGGGACGGCTTTTTTCGACTGCGGTCCATCCACAGGACCTGCTTTTCACCGCTGTGCCTAACACTTTGACTCGATTGATCGATTCAGAGCTATCCCCAGAACCCTACATCTGGGAAAGAGAAGCACGCGACAATATGTTGGCTGGTGTTTTCCGGGGCAAAGCGGGACAGGTGGCAACCACCAGAACCAACAGACTCTTAGAATCAGAAGAATCTTAGATATAAGAATCTTTGATTATAGAAGAGGCTGGGAGAAGCGAGCACCCGATGCCCCAGAACCGGATCATGCTGGATGTCCTGAAGGGCAAGGCTCATTTTCCGCCTCCGCTCTGGATGATGCGTCAGGCGGGACGCTATCTGCCGGAATATCGGGAAACGCGCAGACGCGCGGGCTCGTTCCTGGACCTCTGCTATGATCCCGACCTTGCGGTCGAAGTGACCTTGCAGCCGATCGAGCGCTTCGGCTTCGATGCCTCGATCCTGTTTTCCGATATCCTTGTCGTTCCGCATGCGCTTGGCCGTGACGTCCGCTTCGAAGAGGGCAGAGGGCCGCTGCTGACGCCGATCACCGCGCCGGAGATTTTGGCTCTGGAAGGCGAGGTGTTTCACGTGAATCTCGAACCGGTCTACGAGACGGTTCGCCGGTTGCGGGCCAAACTCCCCGAAGAGACAACCCTGATCGGCTTCTGCGGCGCGCCGTGGACGGTGGCGACCTACATGATCGCCGGCCATGGCACACCCGACCAGGCGCCGGCGCGGCTTTTTGCCTATCGCGAGCCGGTGGCCTTTCAACGATTGCTGAAGGTGCTTGCCGAACATTCGGCCGCCTATCTCATCCGCCAGATCGAGGCGGGAGCGGATGTGGTGCAGATTTTCGATTCCTGGTCGGGAGTGCTGGACGATGAAACTTTCGACCTGTTCTGCGTTCAGCCGGTGGCCGAGATCGTTGGCCGGGTGCGGGCGGTTCATCCCGATGTTCCTATCATCGGTTTTCCCAAGGGCGCCGGTTCGCGCTACCGGACCTATCGACAGAAGACCGGCGTAACGGCGCTGGGGATCGACTGGACGGTGCCCCTGATAGCGGCGAAGGATTTGCAGCGCTCGGGTGCGGTTCAGGGCAATCTCGATCCCTTGCGCCTCGTGGCTGGGGGCAAGGCCCTATCCGACGGCGTCGAAGCGATCCTGAAAGCGCTGGGAGATGGGCCGCTGATCTTCAATCTCGGTCACGGCATCACGCCGGAGACGCCGATCGCCCATGTCGAGGCGATGGTGAAACAGGTGCGGAGCGCGACACGCTGATGGCTCGGATGAACAACACGAACAGCACCGGCCAGGCGATGATACGGATGACGATCGGCCTGGGTGTCCTGGTCGTTCTCACCGCGCTTTTGTATTTCGCCGCACCCGACAGTTTTTATCCCTGGGCAAAGGCGATCCATATTCTCGCCGTCATCTCATGGATGGCCGGCATGCTCTATCTGCCGCGGCTGCTGGTCTATCACGCCGATGCCGAGAAGGGCTCGGTGCAGTCGGAAACCTTCAAGGTGATGGAGCGGCGCCTGCTGCGCGGCATCATCAATCCGGCGATGATCGTCACCTGGGTGTTCGGCCTGTGGCTCGCCTGGAAGGGTTTTGGTTTCCAGGGCGGCTGGCTTCACGCCAAGATCGGTGCGGTGCTTTTGCTGTCGGCCGTTCACGGCTATCTGGCCGGCGCGGTGCGCAAATTCGCCGAGGACCGCAATGAAAAACCGGCCAGGCACTGGCGGATGGTCAACGAGATCCCCACATTGCTGATGATCGCAATCGTCATCCTGGTGGTGGTCAAGCCGTTCTGATGCATGTCGCTCAAAACGGCCAGGAGACAATGACTGGCGTTGATGCGTTTTAAGCCTTCATAGGTCACGCAAAACGCAGCTTGCTCTTTCACCCGACCGACGATAAAAGACGGGTCTTCCTTCCCGTCATGCGCCGCCCCTCGTTGTTTTCGGCCGCGCCCGGCATTTGTCGCATCCCGCCGATATTTTCCCAAAGCCTACCCAGACTCCATCTATTCAAGGTCCGTCTATGCAAGAAATGAAACTCGCTGAGTTCAAGAACAAGAAACCGCCAGAGCTGATCGCTTATGCCGAATCGCTCGAGGTCGAAAACGCCAGCGTCATGCGCAAGCAGGAGCTGATGTTTGCGATCCTGAAGAAGCTGGCCGCCCAGGAGATCGAGATCATCGGTGATGGCGTGGTCGAGGTGCTGCAGGACGGTTTCGGCTTCCTGCGCTCCGCCAACGCCAATTATCTGCCAGGTCCCGACGACATCTATATTTCGCCGTCGCAGATCCGGCGCTTTTCGCTGAAGACCGGCGATACAGTCGAAGGGCCGATCCGCAGCCCGAAAGAGGGCGAGCGCTATTTCGCGCTGCTCAAGGTCAACACCATCAATTTCGACGACCCCGAGAAGATCCGTCACAAGATCCACTTCGACAATCTGACGCCGCTCTATCCGACCAAGCGGCTGAAGATGGAGATCGAGAATGTGACCACCAAGGACATCTCGGCCCGCGTGATCGACCTGGTCGCGCCGATCGGCAAGGGGCAGCGCGCCTTGATCAACGCGCAGCCGCGTACGGGCAAGACGGTTCTGATGCAGAACATCGCCCACTCGATCACCGCCAACCATCCGGAATGCTATCTGATCGTGCTGCTGATCGACGAGCGCCCGGAAGAAGTGACCGACATGCAGCGCTCGGTGAAGGGCGAGGTGATCTCCTCGACCTTCGACGAGCCGGCGGTGCGCCACGTGCAGGTCGCCGAAATGGTGATCGAGAAGGCCAAGCGCCTGGTCGAACATGGCCGCGACGTCGTCATCCTGCTCGATTCGATCACCCGTCTCGGCCGCGCCTACAACACCGTCGTGCCGTCATCCGGCAAGGTGCTGACCGGTGGTGTCGACGCCAACGCGCTGCAGCGGCCGAAGCGCTTCTTCGGCGCCGCCCGCAACATCGAGGAAGGCGGCTCGCTGACCATCATCGCCACCGCGCTGATCGATACCGGCAGCCGCATGGACGAAGTCATCTTCGAAGAGTTCAAGGGCACCGGCAACTGCGAAATCCAGCTCGACCGCAAGGTGGCCGACAAGCGCATCTATCCGGCCATGGACATCTTGAAGTCCGGCACCCGCAAGGAAGACCTGCTGGTTTCCAAGCAGGATCTGCAGAAGATCTTCGTGCTGCGCCGCATCCTGGCGCCGATGGGAACCACCGACGCGATCGAGTTCCTGATCGACAAGCTGAAGCAGACCAAGACCAATGCGGATTTCTTCGATTCGATGAACACGTAAGGGCTGGGTCGAGGGCAAATAGGCAGCTGTTCGCGCTGCCCCTCATCCGCCTGCCGGCACCTTCTCTCCGTATAGTGACGGGGAGAAGAGAGGCGGCCGCTATCTCGGCGTTCTTTCCTCTGCGTTGAAAATTGGCGAAGCCATCGATGATCGCGTCTTTCTCCCCGTCACTATACGGGGAGAAATGCCCGGCAGGGCAATGAGGGGCGGCGTCAACGTTCCAGAATTTTGGCCTGATCAAGTAGCGGCGCTACGCTATTGCCGGTGCAACAACCGCTCCAGCTCCTCGGCATCCGTCACCACCGGTAAGCAAACCTGCCCGGTACACAACCATGCGCCCGGCCTTGCAGTCGGCGGCAGGATTCCACCGGGCAGCAGGGGTCGATTCGCTACCGTACCGATCGACACGACAATGTCGACGCGACGCGGGTCCAGGCATCGATTCGCTACCGGAACGAGCTTTGGATCGTCCAGCGCATCCACGATGACCAGTTTGAGCGGCTCGATCGCCAGCGCGCAGGCGTTGACGATGCCGGCCTGGCCGTAGGCCTGCTGCGCAGCACGGCCGGCGGCATGCTCGGCGACTTGCCAGGCCATTTCCTGCAGGTCGAGATTGCCAGTGACGGAGGCCAGCCGGACCAGTGCCTCGATGATCTGGCCGGTGGCGGAGGGAATGGCCTCGTCGACATCGCCGCGGATGCGGATCGGCACGTCGGTGCTGTCCGAGGCGGTCAGGTAATAACCTGTCTTCTCGGTATCGGCGTGCCAATGGTCGAGCTGCTCGACAAACTGGCCGGCCTGGTCGACATAGCTCCAATTCCCAGTGGCCTCGAACAGCGAGATCGCTGCGTTGGTCATGGCGGCATAGTCGGCGGACAAAGCAGGGAACAGTTTTCTGGCGCCGAGCATCGAATGCGGCAGACGGCCGTCGCGGCCGGCAGTGCTGATATGGGCGAAGGCCTTTGCCGCCGTATCGATCCAGTCAGGCCGCGCCAGCGACCGGCCGGCCTCGGCAAGTGCTGCGATCATCTGGCCGTTCCAGTCGGTGAGGGTCTTTGCGTCAAGGCCGGGCCTGACCCGCTCTTCCCGGACTGCAAGGAGTTTCGCCTTGAGCGGGCTGATCTCTTCGCGATCGATCACATAGTGCGATTGCTGGGACAGGGTTTGGTGGACGACCGGCTTGCCTTCCCAGCCATGCGGGCTGGATAGCGTGAAGTGCTTGAAAAACAACGCGGAATCATCGCCAAGAGCGGCTTCGACCTCGTCTCGGCTCCAGGTGTAGAACAGCCCTTCCTCGCCGTCGCTGTCGGCGTCGAGACTGGCGGCAAAAGCGCCGCCGCCGCCGCGCATTTCGCGCAGCAGCCAGTCGATCGTCTCTTCGATTCGTACCCGGAACAATTCATTGCCACTTGCGGCATAGGCCCAGTTGCAGAAGCGGATCAACTGGGCGTTGTCGTAGAGCATTTTTTCGAAATGCGGCACCAGCCATTCGGCGTCGGTCGAGTAACGGCTGAGCCCGCCGCCGATGTGGTCGTAGATGCCGCCGCTGAGCATCTGTTCGAGGCTGTTGAGGACGTCGTCGCGATGGCTGGCATTGCCGTCGCGCAGCCAGGACAACCACAGCGTTTGCATGAACGGGGCATTGGGGAATTTCGGCGCGCCGCGCAAGCCGCCGAGATCGCGGTCGATCATGCCGTCTATGCCCTTGGCAAGCTCAGCCAGCGTGCCGCGATCCAGTCCTGTTTTCGCATGCGAGCCGGCGAGCCGTGCCTCGACATGTGTGGTCAGGCCGTCGGCGCTCTGGTTGAGGCTGGCTCGCTTTTCGCGCCAGGCCTTGTCGACCGCCTCCATCACCTGGATGAAACCGGGGCGGCCATAACGCGGCTCGCGCGGAAAATAGGTGCCGCCCCAGAACGGCTTGCCGTCCGGCGTCAGGAACATGGTCAGCGGCCAGCCGCCTTGCTCGCCCATTGCGGAGAGCGCGGCCATATAGATCTGGTCGATGTCGGGGCGCTCCTCGCGGTCGACCTTGATATTGACGAACAGACGGTTCATGACGGCGGCGACACCGTCGTTCTCGAAGCTTTCATGCGCCATGACATGGCACCAATGGCAGGCGGCATAGCCGACCGAGAGCAGGATCGGCCTGTCCAGCGCCTTTGCCTCGTCAAGCGAGGCCGGAGACCAGGCCCGCCAGTGGACAGGATTGCCGCTGTGCTGCTGCAGATAGGGGCTGGCTTCTTCAGCAAGCAGATTTTGCGCGGGCAACGTCACGATGAACAAACTCGGGTGGTCGGATGGGCGTGAAGCTAGGGCGGTTCGGGTGAGCGGGCAAATGATTTCAGGCGATTCCATCGTAGCACTGTCGAGCGGCCGGCTCCCGGCCGGCGTCGCCGTCATCCGCATTTCCGGCCCGCAGACTCGATTCGTAGTCGAAACGATTGCCGGAGGTATGGTTAAGGACCGCGTCGCGGTCTTGCGCAGGTTCACGGCGCCCGATGGGGCTGTGCTCGACACCGGCCTGGTCGTTTTCTTTCCCGGCCCGGCCAGTTTCACCGGCGAGGACGTCGCGGAATTCCATGTTCATGGCGGTCGTGCCGTTGTGGCAAAAATGCTGGAGACGATCGCTGGCTTTGACGGCGTCAGGCACGCGGAGCCCGGCGAATTCACGCGCCGCGCCTTTCTCAACGGCAAGGTCGACCTGGTCGAGACCGAGGCGCTGGCCGATCTCGTCAATGCGGAGACCGAGGCGCAGCGCCGCTTTGCGGTCCAAAATGCCGAAGGCGTCCAGAGCGAGGTTTACCTCGGCTGGCGCCGCCGGCTTATCCATGCCCGGGCCATGATCGAGGCGGAGATCGATTTCGCCGATGAGGACGATGTTCCCGGTTCCGTTTCGGACACGGTTTGGTCCGATGTCGGGACAATGATCGGCGAGATCGACCGCCACATCGCCGGGTTTCGCGCCGCCGAGATCATTCGCGACGGCTTCGAGGTCGTCATCCTTGGCGCGCCCAACGCCGGTAAGTCGAGTCTGTTCAACGCCCTGGCGCGGCGGGATGCCGCTATAGTAACGGATGAACCAGGCACGACCCGCGACCTGCTTGAAGTGACACTTGATCTTCAGGGGCTGCGGGTCCGGCTCACGGA
>NZ_RZQL01000188.1 GCF_003997935.1 Mesorhizobium sp. M7A.F.Ca.US.006.01.1.1 | reverse complement strand
GCATATCGCCGAGGCATCGGCGTGGTGGCGCAGGATGGTGCCCTGTTTCCGCATCTGACCATTGGCGACAATATCGGTTTCGGCATGGATCGCGGCGAGGACAAGCGCGCTGAGCGCATTGTCGAGCTCGCCTATATCGTCGGCCTCGACAAGGCGATCCTCAAACGCCGCCCGCACGAGCTCTCCGGCGGCCAGCAGCAGCGCGTGGCGCTAGCCCGCGCCATGGCGATGAAGCCCAGGCTGATGCTTCTCGATGAGCCGTTCTCGGCGCTCGATACCGGCCTGCGCGCCTCGATGCGCAAGGCGGTGGCCGAGCTTCTGGAGGCCGCCGGCATCACCACCATCCTGGTGACGCACGACCAGGCCGAAGCGCTGTCCTTCGCCAGCCAGGTCGCGGTGATGCGCGACGGCAAGTTCTCGCAGGTCGGCACGCCGCGCGAGCTCTATCTCAAGCCGAAGGACAGGATGATCGCCGAATTCCTGGGCGACGCCATCATCCTGCCGGCCAAGATATCAAATGGCTTCGCCAACTCGCCGCTCGGCCGCATCGCGGTCGACACCAATGACAGCCGCGATATCGCCCGCATCATGCTTCGCCCGGAGCAGATCGCGCTGAAGAGAACGTCGCGCGAGGGCATGTCCGGCACGTCGGACATGCTGTTCGGCGAGGTGACGGAATCCGAATTCGCCGGCTCGATGTGCACGGTCGCGGTGCGGCTCTTGAACAATGCCGATCCGCCCGATGCGGCAGCGATCGGCAACACGCCGCTGGTCCTGCGCAAACCGGGCATGGACGCGCCGGCGGTCGGCGAGATCGTCCGGCTGACCGTATCGGGAAAGGCGCATGTCTTCGCCTGAACGCCGTACACGTGAGGTCCAGGCATATCCTTTGGATTAGCCGACGCGCTTTCCGGCCTGATCGAACCAGTGCAGCTTTTCTGCCTTGGCAACCACGCGCAATTGGTTGCCAACCGTGGCGGTGGCGCGACCCGCGACACGCACGACAATGCGGTTGCCGCCTGCCGCACAGTGAAGGAAACTTTCAGCGCCTACCGGTTCGACTGCCTCGACCAGCGCCGGCAGGACGAGCGCGCCGGACGGCGCCTCCGCATTGAAGGTGACGTCGGCATCCTCGGGCCGAAAACCGAGGGTCGCAGCTCTTGCCTCCCGAGGTGCGAAAGCAATCGCCGTGCCGTCTGCGAGCACCGCGCCCGAGGCGCCTTCGGTCAGTGCCAGGAGATTCATCGGCGGCGCGCCAATGAAGGAAGCAACGAACGTCGAGGCCGGCCTTTCGTAGATGTCGAGCGGCGCCCCCATTTGCTCGACCAGTCCGGCATTCATGACGACGAGGATGTCGGCCAGCGTCATCGCCTCGAGCTGGTCATGTGTGACATAGACCGAGGTGACGCCAAGCGAGCGCTGCAGGTTCTTTATCTCGACCCGCATCTGGCCGCGCAATTTGGCATCGAGATTGGAGAGCGGCTCGTCGAACAGGAAAACCCTCGGGTTGCGCACAATGGCACGACCCATGGCGACACGCTGGCGCTGGCCGCCGGAAAGCTCGCGCGGGCGGCGGTCGAGCAGCGCCGAAAGTTCCAGTATTTTCGCCGTCGCGCGGACCCGGCTGTCGATCTCATCTTTCGGCGTGCCGCGGTTGCGCAGCCCATAGGCCATGTTGTCGTAGACTTTCATATGCGGATAGAGCGCGTAGTTCTGGAACACCATGGCGATGTCACGCTCGGTGGGACCGATTGAGTTTACGATCTTGCCGTCGATCGCAACTGTTCCCGAGGAGATGGTTTCGAGCCCGGCGATCATCCTGAGCAGCGTGGACTTGCCGCAACCCGATGGGCCGACGAGCACGCAAAGCTCTTTGTCGGGAACTGCGATTGAAACGCCCTTCACGGCCTCGAAACCGCTGGGGTAGACCTTCTTCACATCCTTCAGATCGACGGTCGCCATCAGCTTCTCACTTTTCGGAATCGACGAGGCCGCGAACGAACCAGCGTTGCATCAGCACCACGACCAGGATCGGCGGCACGATGGCCAGCATCGCTGTAACCATGACCAGGTGCCATTGCGTATCGGCATCGGCGAAGGAGACCATCTTTCTGAGCGCGATGACGATCGTGTTCATGTTGCTGCTGTTGGTGACGAGCAACGGCCACAGATACTGGGTCCAGCCATAAATGAAGAGGATGACGAACAGCGCCGCGATATTTGTCCGCGACAGCGGCAACAGGATATCGAAGAAGAAGCGCCACGGCCCCGCACCGTCAACACGCGCCGCCTCCACCAGCTCACCTGGAATGGTCATGAAAAACTGTCGAAACAGCAATGTGGCGGTGGCCGAGGCGATCAGCGGGATGATCAGGCCGGCATAGGTGTCGATCATGCCGAGATCGACCATCACCTTGTAGGTCGGCAGGATGCGCACCTCGACGGGAAGCATCAAGGTGATGAAGATCAGCCAGAAGAAGGTCATGCGCAGCGGAAAGCGGAAAAATACGATCGCGTAGGCCGACAGGATCGAGATGAAGATCTTTCCCACCGCGATGCCGAGCGCCATGACCGTGGTGTTGAGCAGCAGCCTGCCAACGCTGACGCCGCCGATGCGGCCGACACCGCCGAACAGCGCTTCGGCGTAATTGTTCCAGAACTGATCGCCGGGCAGGAGCGGCAATGGCGGCCTGAGGATCGTTTGCAGCGTCTGCGTCGAGGCAACGAACGTGTAGTAGATCGGGAAGGCGACGATCAATATGCCGAGGATCAGCACGGCGTGGGCGATGACGGTGCGGAGCGGTGACTGGCCGATCATCGCTCGCCCTCAGCCGTAATGGACTTTGCGTTCCACATAGCGGAACTGGATGGCCGTGAGCGAGATGACGATGACCATCAGGATGACCGACTGCGCCGCCGAGTCACCGAGGATCAGATTGACGAAGCCGTCATTGTAGACCTTGTAGACCAGCGTCTCAGTCGTCTTGCCCGGACCGCCTCCGGTGACGGCATGGACGATGCCGAACGTGTCGAACAGGGCATAGACGGTGTTGACGACCAGCAGGAAGAAGGTCGTCGGCGCAAGCAGCGGGAAGACGATGGTCCAGAATCGCTTGGTCTCGCCGGCGCCGTCCATGGCCGCCGCCTCGATCAAGGCTTTCGGCACCGCCTGCAGGCCGGCGACGAAGAACAGGAAATTGTAGCTGATCTGCTTCCAGGCAGCGGCGGACACCAGCAGGATCATGGCGTGGGTGCCGTTGAGCAGTGGATCCCAGGCGATGCCGAAACTCCTCAGCATGTAGGCCAGCGACCCGATCGACGGGTTGAAGAGGAACAGCCACAGCATACCGGCAATCGCCGGCGCCACCGCGTAGGGCCAGATCAAGAGCGTGCGGTAAAGGCCTTTGCCGCGCACCACCTTCTCTGCCATCACCGCAAGCAGGAGCGCCACGCACATGGCGACGATAGCGGTCGCAAGGGAAAACACCACCGTGACCTTGATCGAGTTTAGGTAGGCCGGATCGGCAAGGACTTTCCTGAAATTGGCGAACCAGACGAACTTGGTCCTCAGCCCGAACGGATCCTGCCTGAGCATGGATTGGTAGAACGCCTGACCGGCCGGCCAGTAGAAAAAAACGAGCGTGATGGCCAGTTGCGGCGCCACAAGCAGGTAGGGAAGAACCTTGTTGGGAAACACGACGCGAGGGGTCACGGAGCCACTCCGAGGTAATGAGGCGGGCGGCACCATGCGGCACCCCTCTCCGCCAGGATGGCTTTGATGAGCGTTTCGGATTCGGCATCATCGACCATTGGCGAAATCGCAAGGCACGGCAAAACCCCCCTCGCCGAGGGGAGATGCCTGGCAGGACAGGTGGGTACGCCGTAGAGCAAGGACCTGCGCTCGCTCTAATTCCCCAGCGCTTCCTTGATTGCGGCATTGCCACGCGTAACCGCATTGTCGAGTGCCTGCTGCGCGGTTTGCTGGCCGGCGAGCATCTTCTCGAACTCCTCGTTCTGGATATCGCGCACCTGCGGCAGGTTCGGCAGACGTACGCCCTTGGAATTGTCGGTCGGCGCCTTACCCGTCATCTGCAGGATCGGAGTCTCGCGGCCGACGTTCTTGTCATAGAAACCGGACTTCTTGGTCGCTTCATAAGCCGCCAGCGTTACCGGCAGATAACCCGACTTCTGGTGCAGGTATTCCTGAACGTCAGTCTTGGACAGATAGGCGAAGAAAGCGGCCACTCCCTTGTATTCCTCATCGGATTTGTCCGCAAAAACCCACAGGCTGGCGCCGCCCGGCGTGGTGTTCTGCGGTGCGCCCTTGGCGTCGCTGTCATAGGGCAATTGGCCAATGCCGTAATTCATGCCGGACTTGACGATATCACCAAGTCCGCCGGAGGATTCAGTCATGATCCCGCATTCGCCCGCAAGGAAGATCTGCTTGGCTTCGGAGGTGCGGCCGCCATATTTGAAGGTGCCGTCCTTGGCGAGGTCTGCGAGCGCCTGGAAATGGTTGACGAAAATCGGCGCATTGATCTTGAGCTCGACATCGCCGCCGGCCAGACCGTTCTGCTGGGTGGCCCATGACACATCATTCCAGGCCGCGAAATTCTCCAGATGGATCCAGGTCAGCCAGGTCGAGGTGTAGCCGCAGGCGGCCGCGCCGCTCGCCTTGATCTTCTTGGCATCTTCCCACACCTCATTCCAGGTCTTGGGTGGGCTGTCGACGTCGAGACCAGCCTTCTTGAAGATATCCTTGTTGTAATAAAGGATCGGCGAGGAGGAGTTGTAGGGGAAGGAGAGCATGGTGCCGTCCGGCTTCGAATAATAGCCGACTATGCCTGGCAGATACTGGCTCTTGTCGAAGGTCATTCCTGCGCCGGTCAACACATCGGCTGCCGGCTTGATCGCGCCTTCGGCTGCCATCATCACGCCGGTGCCGACGTCGAACACCTGGATAATGTCTGGGGCCTGGCCCGCGCGGTAGGCGGCAATGCCGGCATTCAGCGTCTCGGGATACGTGCCTTTGAACACCGGAACGAGTTCATAGTCGCTCTGGCTGGCATTGAAATCTTTGGAGATCTTGTCGACAACTTCGGCATTGGCGCCAGTCATGGCGTGCCACCAGCTGATCTGCGTGACAGCAAAAGCGGAGGTTGAGGAAAGCAGCATAAAGGTGGCGGCAACACCGGCCGCGAAGCCGAAGGACTTCATGTTTCATCTCCCGTTTGTCATTGGCGAAAGAGGCACTCCCGCGAAGGCAATATGTGTCGCTCGTGACAATCAGACAACGGTTTTGTTGCAGATCGACGAACTTCACCCTTTACCTAACGCAACGCTCGCCTCCGCCTGGAGGCATGGAAAGCGATACGGTTAGCCGGCTCAGCGGGACGACAGGCGCGCCAGGAACCACCGTCGGGACTGCCAAGCTGGCTTTCGGCGTGCCAGCCCTGATTGCAGCCGCTGCAACCCGAAGAGACACGCCAAGGTTGCAGGCAACTTTATCGATCGCTCAACGGCAAAGCGCTACTCAATCCTGCTGCCCTGTTTATTTCCAATAGATCAGGTGAAATAAAATGCTGACGGTCTACAATTGTATCGTCAACGAACACGATCTGAGACTGGTCGCACTCGCCGCGCTGATCTGCGGAATTTCCTGTTTCTCTGCCGTCAACCTGCTTCATCACATAAGCCGCTCCACCGATCGGAACCGGCTTGCCTGGCTGATGATCGCGGCCACTTCGACCGGCTTCGGCATCTGGGCAACGCACTTCATCGCCATGCTCGCATTCACACCGGGCATACCCAGTGCTTACGATCCCGCACTCTCCGTGCTTTCGCTCGCTGCTTCGGTCACTCTGACGGCAGCCGGCATGTGGATCGCCACCTTGCGGAATGAGTTCGACTATCATCTCGTCGGCGGCGCCGTCCTGGGCGGCGGTATCGCGGCGATGCACTACATCGGCATGGCGGCGTTCGAGGTTCAGGGCCGCATCGAGTGGAACCTGTTGCTTGTCGCCGTTTCCCTTCTGGCCGGCGTGACACTCGCGGCGCTGGCGCTGCGTGTCGTGCAGCGTCGCCCCTCCTTGAAGGCGACATCCGGCGGCGCGGTGCTGCTGACGCTGGCGATCTGCACCTTGCATTTCATCGGTATGGGTGCCGTCTCGATCTTCCCCGATCCCTCGATCGTCATATCCGAATACACGATCGAGCCGACCTCGCAGGCTTTCGCGGCCGCCGCCGCCACACTGGTGATCCTGGTTCTGTCGGCATCGGCACTGTGGATCGATTTGCGCTTCCGTCGCCAGAAGCTCGAGGTCGACCGCATGCACGGCCTGGCCAATGCCGCCGTGGAGGGGCTGATCGTCTGCGACGGCAACCGCATCATCAGTGCCAATGACAGCATTGCGACACTGACGGGCATCGCAACAGCGACGCTGAACGGAATGCAGCTTGGCGATCTCTTCGGATCCGATATGTCGGGCTTCGGCGAACAGCCGCAGGAGGCCGAATTGAGCGGCCGCGATGGCACGAGCATTCCTGTCGAGCTGATCGCCAGGAGCATCGACTACTGTGGCAAACCGCACAACGTGGTCGCGGTCCGCGACATTCGCGAGCGCAAGAAGGCGGAACAGGAGATCCTGCGGCTTGCCCATTTCGATCCACTGACCGGACTGGCCAATCGCCGCAGCTTTTCCGGTCGGCTGGAGACGGAAATTGCCGCGATGGGCCGGACCAGGAAAGGCGGCCAGCTTGCGCTTCTGCTGCTTGATCTCGACCGGTTCAAGGAGGTCAACGACCTGTATGGGCACGGCGCAGGCGACGCCATGCTGCAGAAGGTTGCGCATTGCGCGACCGGCATCCTTCGTCAAGGACAGATGGTGGCGCGGCTGGGCGGCGATGAGTTCGCCATCATCGCGCCGAACCTGACCGACCCGTTGGAGGCGGGCCGTATCGCCAACGCCGTGCTGACCGCGATGCGCGAGGAAAACCGGCTCTCTGTCGGCGGCGGCCTTGTGTCGGCAAGCATCGGCATTGCGCTGTATCCATCGGATGCCGAAAACCAGGCCAGCCTGATAAGCCACGCCGATACGGCACTCTACCGGGCCAAGACCGAGGGCAAGGACACCTACCGTTATTTCGAAGCTTCGATGGGGGCCGAGGCCCGCGACAAGCGCGTGATGGAGCACGAACTGCGCCAGGCGGTCGCACGCCAGGAGTTCTACCTCGTCTACCAGCCGCAGAAAGAGATCAGCAGCGGAAAGATGGTCGGCTTCGAAGCGCTGGTCCGCTGGCGGCATCCGACGCGCGGCGACGTGTCGCCCAGCATATTCATCCCGGTGGCCGAAGACAGCGGAGCCATTGGCCAGATTGGCGAATGGGTGCTGACGGCTGCCTGCGAGGAAGCCGCCCGCTGGGAAAATCCGCTGACGGTGGCCGTCAACGTTTCGGCGGTGCAGCTCCACAACACGAATTTCAGCCGCAAGGTCCACGAAACATTGCTGAATTCCGGCCTCGCGCCCGGCAGGCTCGAGCTTGAGATCACCGAGACGGCGCTTGTTAAGGACATGCCGCGGGCGCTGGCCACCTTGCGGCAGGTCAAGGCGCTGGGCGTGCGCGTGGCCATGGACGATTTTGGAACCGGCTATTCCTCGCTCTCCAACCTTCGCGCCTTCCCCTTCGACAAGATCAAGATCGATGGCTCCTTCATCAAGTCCGTCGACAAGAACGGCCAGGTCGCGGCGATCGTGCGCGCCGTCCTGGGACTTGGGCGCGGTCTCGGCCTGCCGGTTCTGGCGGAGGGTGTCGAGACGCTCGGCGAACTGAAATTCCTGGACGCCGAAGCCTGCGAGATCGGCCAGGGCTATTATATCGGCAGGCCAGCTCTCATCGAGGAATTCGGCGAGCTAACCGGTGTCGTCGCACCCGCTGTCGGCAGCAAACCCGCCACCTTGCGCGACAGAAGCGTTCTGGCCTTCGCGCCCGCGCCTGTCCTTGGCCTGAATAGGGCTTAAAGACTCTCGGGCTTGAGTGCCGTTTCGACCAGCCGCCTGGCGTCCGGTCCCGACCATTCGGCCGGGCCGTTCATATGGGCGATCAGGCAGCCTTCGCCGTCGACCAGCATGGTGACGGGAAGGCCTAGCGCCAGCCCGCGCTTCTTGAGGTCGTTGAACAGCGCCATCGTCGAATCCCGGTAATAGCCGAGCGTCGCGACACCGGTATCGCTGAGGAACTTCTTCGGCTTCACATCGTCACCGGCATCGACATTGACGGCCACCACTTGAAAGGCGTCGCTGCCCTTTTCCTTCTGCAGCGCATCGAGCGCCGGCATTTCGGCACGGCACGGCGCGCACCATGTCGCCCACAGATTGAGCAGCACCGTCTTGCCGGCATGATCGGCAAGCGTCATCGGCTTGCCGTCCGGACCGTTGAAGGCGAGGCTCTTCAGAGATTGTGGCGGATCGGCCGGCAAAAGGGCCGCAACCTCACCGGTGGCCGACGCCGCGACTTTCTTGGCGCGGTCGCTCTTGGCCGCGCAGGCCACGTCGTCCTTGCTTTCACCCAGGGCAGCTTGTGCCGGTGCATTGTTGCCAGACCGGCTCTCGCTGACATATACCGCGACCGCGCCCGCCAGCGCGCCCGCCACCAAGGCGGCGAGGATCAGGCGCGGGGCCGGGAAGAATCTACTACCGTCTGCCATTTTCTCAAAACTGCTCCGAAGCACGGGTTATAGCCATGAGCGACAAGAAAACCAGCAACCAGATGTGGGGCGGACGTTTTGCCTCGGGTCCGGCCGCCATCATGGAAGCGATCAACGCGTCTATCTCCTTCGACCGCAAACTCTATGCGCAGGACATCAAAGGCTCGATCGCCCATAGCGAGATGCTGGCGCAAACGGGCATTATTTCGGCGGCCGACCAAGAAAAAATCGCTGATGGGCTAAACACGATCCTGAAAGAGATCGAAGCCGGCAGCTTCGAGTTCTCGACGCGGCTCGAAGACATCCACATGAACATCGAGGCGCGCCTCGCCGATCTGATCGGCCCGGCAGCCGGCCGCCTGCACACCGCCCGCTCGCGCAACGACCAAGTCGCGGTCGATCTGAGGCTGTGGGTCAAGGAGGAGTGCTTTCGCATCGCCGAGGCGTTGAAGGGATTGATCGAGGCGCTGCTGGAGCGGGCCGAGGAGCATGCGGCGACCGTGATGCCGGGCTTCACCCATATGCAGGCGGCCCAGCCGGTGACTTTCGGCCATCACTGCATGGCCTATGTCGAGATGTTTTCGCGCGACCTGTCGCGCGCGCGCGATGCGATCGAACGGATGGATGAAAGCCCGCTCGGTGCCGCGGCGCTGGCCGGCACCAGCTTCCCGATCGACCGTCACCGGACCGCCAAGGCGCTCGGCTTCCGCGAGCCGATGCGCAATTCGCTCGACAGCGTCTCGGATCGCGATTTCGCGCTCGAGTTCCTCGCTTTTGCCGCGATCTGCGCCACGCATCTGTCGCGGCTGGCCGAAGAGATCATCATCTGGTCGACGCCGCAGTTCGGCTTCGTCAGGCTGTCGGACTCGTTTTCCACCGGCTCGTCGATCATGCCGCAGAAAAAGAATCCCGATGCCGCCGAACTGGTGCGCGGCAAGACCGGCCGCGTCACCGGCCATCTGGTCGGCCTGCTGACCGTGATGAAGGGCATGCCTTTGACCTATGGCAAGGACATGCAGGAAGACAAGGAATCGGTGTTCGACGCCGCCGAGACGCTCGACCTGATGCTGGCGGCGATGACCGGCATGGTCTCGGACATGACTGTCAACGCTGCCGCGATGAAGAAGGCCGCCGGCTCCGGCCACGCGACAGCAACCGACCTTGCCGATTGGCTGGTGCGCACGCTCGGCCTGCCGTTCCGCGAGGCGCATCATGTCACCGGCCGGGCGGTGGCGCTGGCCGAAGACAAGAAGGTGGGGCTGGAGAAGCTTTCCCTGGAGGATTTGCAGTCGATCGATCCCGGCATCACGGCCGACATATTTTCGGTGCTGGCGGTGCAGAACTCGGTCAAGAGCCGCACCAGTTTCGGGGGCACCGCGCCGTCGGAAGTGAGGAAGCAGATCCGCGCCTGGAAAAAGCGGCTGGCGAAGGCGTAATGCCGGATGTTGCGCCAGCAATATCCCGGCAATACCCGGACGTTGCGCCAGATATTGCGACGAGCAATATCTCGGGGTGCAATGCGCCGAGAACTCGGCTAAAAGCGGCGGCTGACAAACGTTTCGGACGGATGGATCGATGACCGGAAGCAGGATTTTGGTGACGCTGACGCTGCTGGTGGCGGTCGCGACCGTCTCGGCCTGCGGCAGGAGGGGCGGTCTCGACACGCCCTATGAGGCGGCCGTGCAGGCGCGCAAGGATGCCTCGAAGGCCCATCAGCCCGTGCCGCCGGAGCCGGAAAAACCGGTCAAGGACAAGAAGTTCATCCTCGACCCGCTGATATAGAGCCGACGAGAGCGGGGCCTTCCAACCCGATCCCATCGCGCCCCAACTTTCCGGAACCACTCCCGTGAACCATTTCGACTACCGCGACGGCGTGCTCCATGCCGAGGACGTGGCGATACCAGATATCGCCGCACAGGTCGGCACGCCATTCTACTGCTATTCGACGGCCACACTGACCCGGCACTACCGGGTGTTTGCGCAAGCCTTTGCCGGGCTCGACGCGCTGGTCTGCTACGCCATGAAGGCCAATTCCAACCAGGCCGTCCTGCGGACGCTGGCGAAGCTCGGCGCCGGCGCCGACGTGGTTTCGGAAGGTGAATTGCGTCGGGCGCTGGCCGCCGGCATCCCGGCCGGCAAGATCTTGTTTTCCGGCGTTGGCAAGACCGCGCGCGAAATGGACTTTGCCCTTGCCGCCGGCATCCTCTGCTTCAACGTCGAGTCCGAGCCTGAACTCGAGCTGTTGTCGGCGCGAGCCACTGCCCTTGGCAAGCTGGCGCCGATCTCGCTGCGCATCAATCCCGATGTCGACGCCAGGACTCACAAGAAGATCTCCACCGGCAAGGCCGAGAACAAATTCGGCATCCCGTGGCAGAAGGCGCGTCAGGTCTATGGCCGCGCGGCAGCGCTTCCCGGCATCAGGATCACCGGCATCGACACCCATATCGGCAGCCAGATCACCGAACTGCAGCCTTTCGACGACGCCTTCGCCCTGCTTGTCGATTTGGTCGGCGCGTTGCGGGCGGACGGCCATGCCATCGAACATATCGATGTCGGCGGCGGCCTCGGCATCCCCTATCGCGTCGACAACAACCCGCCGCCGCTGCCCGATGCCTATGCCCAGATCGTCAGGAAGCATGTCACCAAGCTCGGCCTGAAGGTGATGTTCGAGCCTGGCCGGCTCATCGTAGGCAATGCCGGTATCCTCGTCTCGGAAGTGATCTTCGTAAAGGAAGGCGACGCCAAGAACTTCCTCGTCGTCGACGCCGCCATGAACGATCTCATCCGGCCGACGCTCTACGATGCCTTCCACGATATCCGTCCAGTCGTGCAGCCGCCGGCCGACACGCCGCGCATGACGGTCGACGTGGTCGGCCCGGTCTGCGAGACCGGCGATTATATCGGCCTGGACCGCGAACTGCCCAGGCTGAAGGCCGGCGACCTGATTGCCGTCTCCACCGCCGGTGCCTATGGCGCCGTGCAGGCCGGCACCTACAACACCCGTCTGCTGGTTCCTGAGGTGCTGGTCGACGGCGACCGGTTCCACGTCGTGCGCCCACGCCTGACCTATGACGACCTGATCGGGCTGGATTCGATGCCCGACTGGCTTGCGTAGAAGCGCCGGAAACACACCTACCCGTCAAAGGGAGCAAATCATGACGAACGGCATCACCGTCACACGCGAGCGCATTGCCGCGATGGAACCGCGCATCCGCCCTTATATCAGGCACACGCCGGTGCTGCGCGTCGACATGGCCGACTTCGATCGGCCGCCGCTGGCCGTCGACCTGAAGCTCGAATGCCTGCAGCATTCCGGCTCGTTCAAGGCGCGCGGCGCCTTCACCAATCTCCTGGAGCGGCCCGTTCCCGAGGCCGGTGTCGTCGCCGCATCGGGCGGCAATCATGGTGCGGCCGTCGCCTATGCCGCCATGCGGCTGGGCCACAAGGCGACCATCTTCGTTCCCGAAGTGAGCCCGGCGGCCAAGCTGGAACGGATCCGCAGCTACGGCGCCGAGCTGATCGTCGGTGGCGCCCGCTACGCCGAGGCGCTGGCCGCCAGTGAGCGTTTCGCCGAGGAGACGGGTGCCTTGCAGATCCATGCCTTCAACCAGGAGGAAACGCTGGTCGGCCAGGGCACGCTTGGGCTGGAAATCGAGCGCGATTTGCCTCGGATCGACACGCTGCTGGTCGCTGTCGGCGGCGGCGGCCTGATCGGCGGCATCGCTGCCTGGTTTGCCGGCCGCACCCGCATCGTCGCCGTCGAGCCGGAAGGCGCGCCGACGCTGCATCGCGCCTTCGAGGCCGGACACCCCGTCGACGCTCCGGCCGAAGGCATCGCCGCCGACTCGCTTGCGCCAAAGCGCGTCGGCGAGATGATGTTCCCGATCGCCAAGGCCTTTGTCGAACGCTCGATCCTTGTCAGCGACGACGACATCATCGCCGCGCAGAAGGCGCTGTGGGACCGGGCTCGCATCATCTCCGAGCCGGGAGGTGCGGCCGCCTTTGCCGCCGTCCTGGCCGGCCGCTATGCGCCGGCGGCGGGCGAACGGGTCGCCGTGCTGGTCTGCGGGGCGAATGCGGACCCCGCTACCTTCTAAAGGGCCCACCACCTTCTGAAGGGCCCACCACCTTCTGAAGGTCTGCAGAATGGAACTATAACGACCCACTTCACGTTTTTCCGAACTGCCTCGCCTTTGCCGTGTTTGCTGGTATTCTTTGAGTCGTGAGGCGTCGGGCTATCCTGCCCGCTCCACAGCATGATCCCGAGAAGTGAAATCCCTTTCGGAACCAGATCATGCTCATAGGGATAGGGCCGCATCCCGGTTTTCGGGATGCAATAGGCTCAAGGAAGGGCCGATGACGCAACGACCCACCTTCAGCAGCGATCGCGGCTTCGCCGGGCGCCTGGCCTTGAGCCGGCTGGCGACGCGGGTCTCGATGATGGTCGAGCGCGGCTGGCCGTTGCTGCTTCCGCTCGTCATCGTCGCCAGCCTGTTCCTCACCATCTCCTGGCTCGGCCTGTTCTCCCGGCTGCCGGATACGGCGCGCATCGGCCTGGTCGCTGGTTTTGCCATAGCGGCACTGGCCGCGCTCTATCCGCTGCGCTTCTTCCGCCTGCCGGGCGCCGCCGAAATCGACCGCCGCATCGAGGCCGCCAATCAATTGTTGCACAGCCCGGTGCTGGTGCAGACCGACCGGCCAAGCGGCAGGGAAAGCAGCTTCTCGCAGGCGCTGTGGCGCGAACACCAGAAGCGCATGGCTGGAAAGCTCGACAATCTTGGCGCCGACCTGCCGCGCACGCGCGTGCCGGAGCGCGACCCCTGGGGGCTGCGCGCGGTGGCGGCCCTTTTGCTCGTGACCGCCTTCGCCTTCTCCTTCGGGCCGACGGGCGGCAGGATCAGCGACGGCTTCAATGCCCATGGCGCGCGCGATATCGTGCCGCCGCGCATTGATGCATGGGTGACGCCGCCGGCCTATACCGGCAAGCCGCCGATCTTCCTGACCGCCGACGCCAACCAGGCGATCCCGACCTTTACGGTTCCCGAAGGCAGTGACGTTTCGCTGCGCGTGACGGGCGGCTCAGGCGAGGAAACGCTCGGCTATGCCGACAAGAATGGCAACGCCCGCGCCATCGACCCGGCCGGGCCGCAGGCCGCCAAGCCGGCGGCAAGCCCGGCGACGCCGTCCAAGGTGCGCCAGTTCACCAGCAAGCTGACCGGCGACGGCACGCTGACGCTGACGTCGGGCGAGGACCAGCTCGGCCGCTGGGCCTTCGCGGTCGTATCGGACAAGCCGCCGCAGATCCGCTTCGTCGGCGAGCCCAAGCGCGCCGCCAACGGCGCCTTCGAGCTAAACTACCAGATCGACGACGACTATGGCGCCGCCACCGCCAAGGCGGTGTTTGCGCTCGCCGATCCGCAGGCGCCCAATGCGCGCCCGCTGTACGGTGCACCTGAGATGCCGCTGACGCTGCCGCGCCGCGGCGGCAAATCGAACGCCGCCAGGACCTCTAAGG
>NZ_RZQL01000187.1 GCF_003997935.1 Mesorhizobium sp. M7A.F.Ca.US.006.01.1.1 | reverse complement strand
GCGCCGACCTCGACCTTGATCATGCCGGGACGGTAGCGCTTGAGGTCGAGCTGTTCGAAGACGATCCAGTCGGCGCCCTCGCAATCGACGAGGAAGGCGTCGATATGGGTGATGCCGTTGCGGTCGAGCAGCGTCTGCAAGGTCTCGGATGGCACCTCGATGTCCCTGAGATGCGGCGCGAACTTGTTGAAGTTGGCGTCGGCCTCGCCCCAGGCATTCTTGCCCGACATCAGATTGGTGTCGGTAACCGACGAGCAGCCGATGAACTCGATCGGCAGCGTGCCGGCCTCGAGCGCGGCGGCATCGAAAGTGTGGACGGTGATCGTGCCCTTGGTCTTCGTCACCGCGACCGGCTCGATGATGAACCGGCTGGTGTCGGGATAATTGGCGCGCAGTCTCTTCTGGTTGTACGGGATCGGCTCGACCAGCATGGCCCGTGCACCGGCAATCCGGTGTAGCCACGGTGTTACATCGTCGAACAGCGCGCCGTCGCAGGCGCCGACATTGACCATCTGAAACGGCCGTCCTGCCCCACCAAACCGCGCCTTCAGCGCCGCCTTGGCCAGGAACTTCGTTCCGCGCAGCGACGGCCCGCGATCGAGAACTCCCTTGGGAAGACCAAGCGACAGGGCAACGCGCGCCAGGCTGGATAGCGAACTCATGACTTGTCTCCGGAAATGGCGTGCAAGGCGGCGGGACGCTTGCCGCGGGCCACGGCTGCCCACAGCGCCATGAACGGCGTTGCCAGCAGCAGGAATGGCGGGATCAGATGCGGGAAATAGATGCGCGTGTCGTGGATCGGAAAGACCGTGAACTTCGCCAACGCGCCGAGCACCAGTGCCGCAAACAGGATGCCGGCGCGGCGATCGAGGCGGAAGCCGGCGCGGGAAGCGGCAAACCAGCCGGCCAGTGCCAGCACCGACACGCCGACCCAGCTGTTCAGGCTGACGGCACGCAGCAGTGAGGTGGCAAACGCCTTGAGATAGGCACCCACCGAGAATGGTGGTTCGAACCCGTCCATATTGTAGTGCTGCTCGATGCTGGAGAACCACAGATGCGGCCACCAGCCGGGGTGATGCGCCCAGTGCGAGATGGCAAAGTAAGCGATGAAGGACGCGGCAAAGCCAACCAGCGCACCCCATGCTTTCTGCCGGAACACGACCAGCAGGATCGCGAAAATCGCAAGAAAAACAATATTGTCCGGGCGCACCATGAAAGCGAGGAAGAGCAGGGTCGCCGTCACCACCTCGCGGCCGCGGACATAGGCGTAGAGCCCGCCGAGCAGCAGCGCTGACGTGAGCAGGTCCGGCGTCGAAGCGCGCGCCGCATCGCCGAAATCAGCCATGATCAGCACCGCGCCGACCAAAGGCGCCAAGGCCAGCGCCCCCTCGGAGCGCAGCCACAGCAGGGCGATCGCGCCGAACAGCAGAACCGAGAACACTGAGACCAGGCGCATCGCCTCGACCGGCGACATCACCGCGCTCATCGTCGACAGTATCTCGGCATAGAGGAACTTGATCCGGTACATGCCGAGCAATGAATGGAAGTCGGCGGCATTCTCCGCCATGTGGCTGCGGAAGCCGCCGCCATCATCGGTCAGCGCCTTGTAGTCGCCTGCGGACACGCCCGATTTGACTGTGTTGTAGGCATAGTCGTGCAGCGCTCGTGCATCGGGATAGGTGCCCTCCTCTGCTATGGCGAGATAGGGCAGCATGTCCCAATTGGCGTCGGGCATCGCCCATGCCGTGAACGCTGTAAGGAGGATGTAGAGCGCGAAGGCCGCCGCGCCGATGGGTGCCGCCAGCCGCGCATAAGTCCCCTCGCCCCACGCCAGACCGGCCCCGGTGAGCCGGTCGAGTGGGTTGTCTGGTGCGGGCGATCTGGTCAGCATTGTCGAACTCGGCGAACTTCGTTTCTAACGGACTTGGCTTTTGACGAAGTCCTTCACGATCGACACGATGCCGCGCGACAGCAGGCTGTCGAAGGCGTCGACGAAGCGGTCGACATGCTCGCGCTGGCAGATCAACGGCGGCTCCAGCCGGATGACGTTGCGGTTGTACTCGGTGAAGGCGACCAGCACGTCGTAATCGCGCAGCAGCAGCGCGCCGACGAAGCCCGACAGCGAGCCCTTCAGCTTGTCGTCGAGCACGCTGACGATCGGCCGCAGCACCATCGGCAAGGTCTGCGAGAAGTCGTGGAACTCCAGGCCGACCATAAAACCCTTGCCGCGAACATCCTTGATGATCTTCGGGTACTTTTCCTTGAGCGCCTGCAGGCGCTGCAGCAAATAGTCGCCGGTGACGGCGGCATTGTCGATCAGCCCCTCGTCATAGAGCACGTTGAGCCCTTCGATCGCGGTGACGCAGGCCTCGCCCATGCCGCCGAAGGTCGCCATGGCATGGATCATCGCCGTTTTCGGCGTGCCATAGGCCTTCATGTAGACCTCGCGCCGCGCAATCATCGCGCCGACCGCCGCCTTGCCGGCGCCGAGCGACTTGGCCAGCGCCGTCACATCGGGAACGACGCCGTAGTGCTCGAAGGCGTAGAAGCGGCCCGAACGGCCGTAGCCGCACTGCACTTCATCGGCGACCCACAGCACGCCATACTGGTCGCACAGCGCACGCAGCTTCTGCCAATATTCGGCCGGCGCCTGGATGATGCCGCCGCCGCCCTGGATGGTTTCCAGCACGATGACGCCGACCTCCGGGTCGGAGCGGAACAGACGCTCGACCGCCTCGATGTCGGCAAACGGGATGCGGACCGTATTTTCGGCCACCTTGAAGTCGGCGCGGTAAAGCTGGCCGTCGGTGATGCCCAGCACGCCCTTGGTCTTGCCGTGGAAGGAATTCTCGGCATAGACGATCTTCGGCCGCTTCGGGCCGGCAGCGCGCTCGGCGAGCTTCACCGCCGCTTCCATGGCTTCCGAGCCGGACGAGCCCAGAAACACCATATCGAGATCGCCGGGCGAGCATTTGGCGACGTTGTGCGCAAGTGCCGCCGCATATTGCGACATGAAGGCGATGGCGATTTCCTGGCGCTTCTCTTCCTGGAATTTCTTGCGTGCTTCCAGAATGCGCGGATGGTTGTGGCCAAAGGCCAGCGAACCGAAGCCGCCGAAGAAATCGAGGATCTTGCGGCCGTTCTGGTCAATGTAGAACATGCCTTCGGCACGCTCGATTTTGATCTTGTGGAAGCCGAGCAGCTTCATGAAGTGCAGCTGGCCGGGGTTGAGATGCGCCTTGAAAAGGTCAGTCATGCGGGCGACATCCATCGTCTTGGCCTGCTCGACGCTGATCAAATCGGGCTTGGCGATGGTGGCGGGCGACAGCGACGGCGCGCTGACCATGGTGCGGACGTTCGTCTGTTCTGGCTTGGCCATGACGGTCATTTCAATCTCCTGTCTGCGCGCACGACCAGGATCGAGCGCAACGAAAGCTGTTTTGCGAGCCGCTATTCGGCGGGCACATGTTTGGTAGCGACTGCGTGACCGGCTTTCTTTGCGCGGTACTCGCTGTAGGCGGCGATCAGCATGTCCTCGTCGCGATATTGCGGCACCCAGCCGAGCTGACGCCCGGCCTTGGACACGTCGAGCACGCAGTCCTCGTCGGCGATCAGATACTGTTCCGGGTCCATGATCGGCATGTTCATCAGATCAAGCAGGTCCAGCGTGCGCTTGACCGCCCAACCCGGTGTCGGGATCAGGATCGATTTCGAGCCGGCATGCCCGATCAGATCGCCGAGCAATTTCCTGACCGGCGGGGGATTGAGCGAACCGAGATTATAGGCCTCGTTTGGCACGCCGGCCTTCCAGGCCGCGCGCGCGGCCTCGGCGCAGTCGAACACCGAGATGAACTGATAAGGATTCCTGCCCGAACCGATCATCGGCACGGGAAGGTTCCAGTCGATCAGCTTGAACAGTTTTTCCAGAATGCCGAGCCGACCGGGGCCGATGATCAGGCGCGGGCGAAACAGCGAGATCGACATGCCGCGCTTGCGCCATTCGGCGGCAAGCTCCTCTGTCTTCTGCTTCGACCAGCCATATTCGCCCAGCGGCGCCACCGGGTGCTCCTCGGTCATCGGCTGCGTGACCGTGTGGCCGTAGATCATGTCGGTCGTGTAGTGGACGAGTTTTGACGCACCGGCTCCGTCCATGGCCTGCATGATGTGCTCGGTGCCATGGAAATTCACTGGGAAGAAGAAATCGTGCCGCTTGGCCCGCACCTGGATCGGCGACAGCATCTTGGCCGACAAATTGTAGACCATATCATCGGCCTTCAGCCCAACCGCCGCGACCGACGCCGGATCGGTGACATCGCATTGGATAAAGCGGACGCTGCGATAGTGCGGCAGGTCGCTTTTGACGATGTCGGCGACGACAACCTCTTCACCATCGGCCACAAGCTTCGGGGCAAGATGGCGGCCGACGAAACCGTCACCGCCGAAAATCACATGTCTCATCGAACGATCTCGTTTGCTTGGATCTTGTCGGGCGTGATGGAAGCGGTCTGGTCCTCATGCCCTCGCCCACCCAAATCTCTGCCACTCTGCGCGATCAGCACCGTGCCGACGCAGATGAAGGCGATGCCGGCGATCCGCCAGCCATTGAGGTCCTCGCGGAAGACGAAATAAGCGAAGATGGCGACAGCAACATAGGCGAGGCTGAGGAACGGATAAGCGAAGGAGAGCTCGACCTTGGACAGCACATAGAGATGCGAGGCCATCGAGATGACGAAGGTACACAGACCAAGGAACACCCAGGGGCTGAAGACGATCTGCAGCAGCTTGACGAGCGGATTGACGCCCTCGAACGAGATCGGCCCAAGCGACATCATGCCTTGCTTCAGCATCAGCTGCGCGGCGGCATTGGTCATGACGGTAAAGAGAATGAAGACGATGTATTTCATGTGTTCCAAGCCACCCCTTCGCGTTTCCTATTATAAACCCGCAAACATTTGGTGAAGTCCCAACAATATTTTGAGTGAATCCCGTTATTAGTCATCAATTAACCAAGAATTATTCAAATTTTATCTATTCAGCCGCCTCGACCGAGCCTCGTCGCGCATCCAATCTCTTCGCAGTGCGCGCCCAGAAGTCAGACATGAAGGCGTGGTCTCGGAGCGCTTCCAGCCGCTGCCATTCGGGAAAGGACGAAGCGAAGATTTCGGCCCCCATGCGGGCGTCCTTGTACGGATTGACCGCGCCGCCGGCTTCGACCGTGATGCGGTCGAGTTCCCGCAGCAGTGTCAGCGTCGCGGCGCCCCTGTTGGGGAAATCCAGTGTCAGCGTGTAGCCGGGACGCGGAAACGACAGCAGCGCCGGCGAGCGGATGGAGCCAAAGCGTTTCAGCACCGTGAGGAACGAGCCCTGCCCGGCTTGCCTTGCAGCCGCCAGCAATGCCGGCACGGCCTCCCGCGCCGTCTCTTCCGGCACCACGCTCTGGTGCTGGAAAAGCCCTTTCGGCCCATAAAGCCGGTTCCAGTCGCGCACGCCGTCAAGTGGAAAGAAGAAGCCCTGATATCCGGCCTGGTGCGGCACCGTTGCCCGGCTCTTCCTCCACCTGTAGGCAGCGTTGAAGGCGGTCAGGAACGGCCGGTTGAGCACATTGAACGGCGGCTGGACCGGTACCGAGAAATTGCCGCCGACGCGCGAGGCGGCATGCGAGCCGTGCTCGGCGTGATTGCCCGACAACAGCAGGCCGCGACCGCTGTTGCGGCCGCCGGCCAACTGGTCGATCCAGGCGACCGCATATTCGTTGGCCTGATCCGCCGCCTCGGCCAGGTCGAAGAATTCGCAGAGATCGCGAAACGGCGTCGCCTTTTCGACGATGTCGAGGGAATGCACCCGCATCAACCGGATCGAGGCCGACACAATGAGGCCGGTCAGCCCCATTCCGCCGATCGTCGCCGCAAACAGCCGCGTATTGTCTGTCGCCGAGCAGCGACGGGTCTTTCCATCGGACCTGAGCAGCGTGAAGCTCTCGACATGGCAGCCGAAGGTGCCGCGCCGGTGATGGTTCTTGCCATGCACGTCATTGGCGATGGCGCCGCCGAGCGTGACGAATTGCGTGCCTGGCACAACGGCGGGGAAGAAGCCGTAAGGGGCAGCCTGGGCGATGATGTCGGACAACAGCACGCCGGCATCCGCCTCGAGAACACCGGTTTCGGCGTTGAAGGCGTGGATCCGGTTCAGCGACCGCATATCGACGACCGCTCCGGCCTCGTTCTGGCAGGAATCGCCGTAGGAGCGGCCATTGCCATAGGCAAGCAGCGACGCCGGCTTGGCCTGACCGCCCTTCAGCAGCGCGATCGCCTCATCGGCGCCGATGGCGCGCGGCGCCGGCGGTGTGGCAAGGCCAAAGCTTGGGAAACGTCCGGCGGCCATGCCTACCAGCCCCCGATGACCAGCATCACCGCACCGATCAGCACCACGATCTGGCTGCGCCAGTCGCGGATGATGAACACGACCGGATCGTCATGCATCTCGTTGCGGCGCGCCAGGATCCAGACGCGCATGGTGAGATAAAGCACGATCGGCGCCAGCGGCCAGATCAGCCATGGATGCGGATAGAGCTCCCGCACCGCGACACTGTCCATGTAGAGCGCCAGCACCAGCGCCGAGGAGAAGGCCGAGGCCATGCCGGCCTGGGCGACGATCTCCTGGTCTTCGGTGCGATAGCCGCGACCGGCAATGCGCTCGCCCGGCGGGATGGCGGTGGTGCGCAATTCGACAAAGCGCTTCACCAGCGCCAGCGACAGGAAGAAGAAGATAGAGAAGGCCAGCAGCCAGAACGAGACGTCGACGCCGGTCGCCGCCGCACCGGCCAGGACGCGGATCGTGTAGAGGCCGGCGAGCGTCAGCACGTCGACCAGCAGCATGCGCTTGAACGACAGCGAATAGGCAGTGGTGACGACCATGTAGCCGCCGAGCACAGCCATGAATTCGGGCGACAGGAACAGCCCGGTACCGATGCCGATCGCCAGAAGCACCGCGATCGCGCCAAGTCCGAACGGGATCGACAGCGCACCGCTGGCGAATGGCCTGTTGCGCTTGGTGAGGTGTTTGCGGTCGAGCGCGAGGTCGAAGAAATCGTTGAGGATGTAGATGGCCGATGCCACCGCGCTGAACGAGACGAATGCCAGCAGGCATTCCCAGATCATGTCGGTGTTGAAATATTCATGCGAAAGCACCATCGGCACGGCGATCAGCGAATTCTTCAGCCACTGATGCACGCGCAGCATCTTGACGATGGTCCGCAAAGTCGGCTTCGGCACCGGCACCGTCTCGGCGCCATGTGCTGCCTGCCAGCGCGCGGCATGGCGGTCAGGCGCGACGACAATCGCGTTGCGCGCGGCGTCGAAGACCTGCAGATCATGGCGGCTGTTGCCGGCATAGTCGAAGCCGCCATCGCCATAGGCTGCGATCAGCGAGGCGCGCTTCCTGCCCGAGGTGAGATTGGCGAGACCATCGGTGGCCAGCACCTGGTCGAAAATGCCGAGATGGGCCGCGATGGCGTCGGCGAACTTGCGCGGCGTACCGGTCGCCAGCACGATCTTGCGGCCTTCGGCGTGCTCGGTCCGGAGGCGGCAAAGCAGCACCTCGCGATAGGGCAGCGATGCCGGATCGATGTCGATGCGCTGCGCGATCGCCTGCTTCAGCCGCGCCGGCCCGCCGGCGACCCAGAACGGTACGAGGAAGATATAGAGCGGGTTCTTCTTGAGAAGGATGAACAGCCCTTCCCACAACAGGTCGGTTGCGATCAGCGTGCCGTCGAGATCGACCGCAAGCGGTATTGCGTTCCTGTCCGACCGCGCATCCATGTCCGTCCTGCCCTGCCCGCGTAGAGTTGCGCACCGCTTTTCGGCGTCTTGAGGCTGATATAGCGGGCGATGGCGTAGCGAACGTTAAAACGCACGGTTGCAGACGGCTGCCATGGCGGTATTTCCGGTGTCATTGTTAAACAACCGCTACCGAAAACGATAAAAGGCCGGGCAAATGCCCGGCCTCTGCAATCGTGATGCCAGTATTACTTGATGCGGGCGACACCACCCGAGATTTCGACGGTTTCCGAACCGGTCAGGGCTTCGAGGTCGCCATTGGGCAAGGTGACGAAGCAGCCGTTCGGGCAGAACTCAACCGTTTCGCCACCGGCCAACGCAAGGTCGGTCTTGCTGCCGCCCTCCGTCACGACCAGCGTGCGGGTCTCGGCGTCCTTGTTGACCGCGCTCGCGGCATGAACCGAGCCGATGGCGGCGACCAGGGCGACGGCAGCGACGAGAGACTTCCACATGGTGCAATATCGGTGTTCCCACCGCCTCTGTTGCATTTGGCAAGGCATTTTCGCCTTTGCATGGAGCTTATATGAGATGGAAGCTGAACCGCAACTGAATGCCCCATTCATGCCGCAATCGATTCCGGCAGGATTGAGGCCGACGGAGTCCGAGCCTAGTCCGGATCCGGCTTCTTGGTTTTGCGGGACTTGACCAGTCGCTTCTTCTCCGCCTCGGCTTCGGCCCTTATCTGCTCCTGTTCGGCGAAATCGGCCTCGATCTTGTCGTCGTCTGTCGGCCAGGCCTTGGCCTTGTGGGCCTCGACCACGGCACGCGGCGTCGAGGGTATCTCGATGTGTTCGCTGCTGAACCTTTCGAGGACGGCAAAACGGATGTCGTTCTGCGCGATGTTGCCGTTCATCACATCGGCCAGGAACACGCGGATCTCGAATTCCAGGGCGGCAGTGCCGAAATTGGAAAACAGCACGAAGGGTTCGGGGTTCTTCAGCACCATCGGGTGGCTGCGGGCGATCTCCAGCAGGACGGCATGAACCTGCTTGACGTCACTGCCATAGGCGACGCCGACCTTGATGTCGACGCGGCCGAGCTTGTTGCGGTGCGTCCAGTTGCCGACGGCGTTGTTGATCAGGTTCGAATTGGGCAGGATCACCGATTGCCGCTGGAAGGTTTCGATCTCGGTTGCGCGCACGCTGATCTTCTTGACTGTGCCGCTGACATCGCCGGCAACGATCCAGTCGCCCACCTTGAACGGCCGCTCAGCCAACAGGATCAGGCCGGAAACGAAATTGGACACCACGTTCTGCAGGCCAAAGCCGATACCGAGGGAAAGAGCGCCGGCGACCAGTGCCAGGCTGGACAGGTCGATGCCCGCCGCCGAGATGCCGACCAGTGCCGCGAGCGCGACGCCGGCATAGCCGACCGCCAGCCGGATCGAGTTGCGCACGCCGGTATCGACCTTGCCACGCGCCATCACGGAACCGTCGAGCCAGCCCTGGAACCAGCGCGTCAGGAAATAGCCGATGATGAAGACGACGATGCCGGAGAGGATGCCGGTGACCGAGATCGTCACCGAGCCGATGTTGATCCCGGTTGCGAGCTTGTAGGCCCAAGCCTGGATATCGCCGGGCTGGAAACCCCACATCAGCAGGATCAGCGGCAGGAACACCAGCACGATCATAACATTGATGGCAACGCTGACGACAAGGCCGAGCTGGTCGAGGGCCGTATCCTCGTAGCTGGAATTGGCCGACAGCCAGCGCCCGACGGTCGTGTTGGCGAAAGCACCCTCCTCGCCGATCGCCTGCGCCGACAGGAAGCCGATATAGGCGGTGATCAAGGCTGTGCCGGTGACCACGACCTGCAGCGAGACGAACAGGGCAAGGCCGATATAGCCGAGCAGCGCGGCGACGATGGTGAAAAGACCAAGCGCAAGCGCTGTATAGCGCAGCCATGCCGGCCACGGTCGCCAGCTTCCGTCACGCGCCTTGAACGGCCTCAGCATCGCCATCAGGATCAGGATGATGCCGACGACGATGGTGGCGACGAAACTGCGGGCGATGGTCAGCGACAGCGGCGAGCCCATCTTGTCGTTGATCACCGACAGGAAGGTGTTGACGCTGATGACAACGGCCATGGCGGTGGTCAGGCGTACCAGCCAGCGCGCCGGTCCTGTCTCGACCGGGATGAGGCGCCAGTTCGGCAGCCGCGGTTCCAGCGCCGCGTTGGTCAGGCGGTTGACGCAGAACACCACGCCGATGACGGTCGCCAGCGCGTTGAGGAAGAGCCCAATGTCGCCACGCAACACATTGTAATAATTGAAAAAGAAAATCGTCGATCCAAGAAAAGCGGCAACCGCCAGCGTCGGCAGCAAGGTCGACCAGAAGGCCACTGAAAGGCGGCTGAGATAGGATGGGTCCTCATTGGCGGGGTCGGCTTCGAACACCCGCCCGAACAGGCGCCTGCCGCCGACCAGCAGCACCAGCGCCAGGCCGAGCGCCACGAAGGTTGCCGCCAGGATCGCCTGGAACTTGAACTTGAAGGCAAAGCTCAACCACGACGACACCGCCTTGTAGAGATTGCCGAACTCGTCGCGGGCGTCGGAAAAGACCTGCGGGCTCAGCGCATCCGACAGCACGTAGCGCTTGGTCAAAAGATTGCGGAACAACTCGCTGCGCATGTTACCGATCTTGTCGATCAGCCCGCTGATGCGGATCGACAGGTTCTGTGCGCTGGCAACGACCGCGTTGATCTCGGCCTTTTCCGATGCAAGCGCCTGACGCTCGCCGGTCACGATGTCGGGCTCCTGCGGCTGGCCCGCCGCCGGTGGAGGACCCAGCACCTCGATGCGATTGTTGATCTCAGTGAGCCGCGAGCGGAATACCAGCGCACTGGTGAGTGCCGCCCGCGACAGGTCCTCCAGCTGCAGACGGATCTCCACGAGTGAGGCATCGTCCTCACCGTCCTGCTGTATCTTCTTCTCGAGATCGTCCGTCTTGGCCGTTAGATCCTGGATGACCTTTTGCTGATCGGTGATCAATCCGGCCGAGCCCTGGCCGAGCGCTTGCGCCATCGCCTCAAACGAAGGCGGCGCCGAAACGACCAGCGTGAGGACCAGGATGAGACGAAGCAATCGGAAAAGCATGATTTGTTGGCGACTCATCGGCGGCAAAGGCAATTTGAAAGCCTGTCCTTGATAAAGACGGCCCTATCATGGGGCAAGCCGTCGTATCGCGAGCTCACCCGATCATTGGCCTCAACCGATCACTCACTCCGATTGATCCCTTCCCAGGCGTCGGCCAGTCGAAAGGCGATGGCGCAATATTGGCTTTGCGGATGCGGCCTGCTCTATAGTCTGCCGCATCGCCCGAACCGGATGACATCAATGGCAGAGTACTCGGCCTTTTCGCTGCTCGCGAACGCGCTCAAGGGAAACAAGGATTGGAAGCCGGCATGGCGCAAGCCTGCCCCGAAGGCGTCCTATGACGTCATCATCATCGGTGGTGGCGGTCACGGGCTGGCGACCGCCTATTATCTTGCCAAGGAACACGGCATCACCAATGTCGCCGTTGTGGAAAAGGGCTGGCTCGGCTCCGGCAATGTCGGCCGCAACACAACGGCGGTGCGCTCGAATTATCTGCTGCCGGCCAACACCCGTTTCTACGAGCACTCGATGAAGCTGTGGGAGAACCTGTCGCACGAGCTCAACTACAACGTCATGTTCTCGCAGCGCGGCTGCCTGAACCTGGCGCACACGCCGGCCCAGTTCGACGACTATGCAAGGCGCGGCAATGCCATGCGCCATCTCGGCGTCGATGCCGAACTGATGACGAAGGCGCAAATCAAACGCCTGATCCCGGCGCTCGATATCTCCGAGAGCGCGCGCTTCCCGGTAGTCGGCGGCCTGATGCAGCGCCGCGCCGGCACCGCCCGCCACGATGCGGTGGCCTGGGGCTATGCGCGCGGCGCCGACCGTCGCGGCGTCGACATCATCGAGAATTGCGAGGTCACCAGCTTCCTGCGCGACGGCGACCGCATATCAGGCGTCACCACTTCGCGCGGTGACATCCGCGCCAAGAAGGTGGCCGTGGCGGTCGCCGGCAGCACCGGACGCGTCATGCAGCTGGCCGGCATCGAGACGATGCCGATCGAGAGCCATGTGCTGCAGGCCTTCGTGACGGAATCGCTGAAACCCTTCATCGACACCGTCGTCACCTTCGGCATGGGCCATTTCTACATGTCGCAGTCGGACAAGGGCGGCCTCATCTATGGCGGCGACATCGACGGCTACAACAGCTACGCCCAGCGCGGCAATCTGCCTGTCGTCGACGAGGTGATGAGCGAGATGCTGGCGCTGTTCCCAGGCCTTGCCCGGGTGCGCATGCTGCGCTCCTGGGGCGGCGTTTGCGACATGTCGATGGACGGCTCGCCGATTATCACCACCGGTCCCCTGCCCGGCATGTATCTCAACTGCGGCTGGTGCTATGGCGGCTTCAAGGCGACGCCGGCTTCCGGCTGGTGCTTCGCCTGGACCATCGCCAAGGACCAGCCGCACGACCTCAACGCGCCCTTCACGCTCGACCGCTTCCACCGCGGGCTGGTGATCGACGACAAGGGCCAGGGTGCAAACCCGCGGCTGCATTAGGCAATAGGTAGAGTCCAATGTTGATCACTTGCCCCTATTGCGGCCCGCGCGACGTCATCGAGTTCACCTATCAGGGTGACGGCAATCGTGAGCGTCCCGACCCCGCATCGCAGAATTTCGAGGCGTGGAATGCTTATGTCTATGACAGGCTGAACCCGGCCGGAGATCACAACGAGATCTGGCAGCATTCCGGCGGTTGCCGCACGCATCTGCGGGTCGTGCGCAACACGCTGACGCATGAGATTTCCAGCGTCGCCTTTGTGCGCGGCGATCATGGCTCGGCCGCACGCCGCAAGGCGGAGGACAAGGCATGAGCCCGCGCCGCACCGACACCGGCGGCCGCATCGACCGGCTGAAAACCATCCGCTTCACCTTCGATGGCGCATCCTACACCGGCCATGCCGGCGACACGCTGGCGTCAGCCCTGCTGGCCAAGGGCGTCACGCTGTACGGCCGCTCGTTCAAATACCACCGCCCACGCGGCCTGCTCACAGCCGGCGTCGAGGAACCCAACGCGCTGGTGACGGTGCTGAAGGGCGAGGTTCGCGAGCCCAACATTCCAGCGACCATGGTCGAGATCCATGACGGGCTGGTTGCCATCAGCCAGAACCGCTTTCCTTCGCTTTCCTGGGACATCAACGCCGTCAACCAGCTCGGCGGCAAGATCCTGTCTGCCGGCTTCTACTACAAGACCTTCATGGGACCTGTGTTCGGTCCGCTCAAAGGCACGCGCTTCTGGATGTTCTGCGAACACTTCATCCGCCGCGCCGCCGGTCTCGGCAGTGCCGGATCGGCGAAAGACCCGGCCCGCTACGAGCGCATGAACGCCTTTTGCGACGTGCTGGTGGTCGGCTCCGGGCCGGCCGGCCTGATGGCCGCCAAGGCCGCCGCCGATCAGGGCGCGCGCGTCATGCTGGCCGATCTCGAGCCGCGTTTCGGCGGCTCAGCCAACTGGTCCGAGGAAACGATCGATGGCGCGCCTGCCGCCGATTGGGCGCGCCGCACCGTCGCCCAGCTCGCAGGCCGCGACAATGTCCGGCTTCTGCCGCGCACCACGGTGTGGGGTTATTACGACAACAACACGCTTGCCGCGCTCGAACGGGTCAGCGACCACAAGGATCAGCCAGGCAAGGGCGAGCCGCGCCATCGCTATTGGGCGATCCGCGCCAAATCCGTGGTCCTGGCCACTGGTGCGTTCGAGCGGCCGCTCGTGTTCCCCGGCAATGACCGGCCAGGCGTGATGCTGGCGCATGCAGCCGAGCGCTATGCCAACGAATTCGGCGTGCTGCCGGGCGAGCGGATCGCACTGTTCACCAACAATGACAGCGCCTATCGGGCGGCCGTCGCCTTGAAGAAGGCGGGTGCCGCGATCGTCGCCATCGCCGATGTCAGGCCGGAACTTTCGCCGGAGATGCGCAAGCTGGCCGCGGAAGCCGAGGCCGACATCTTCGCCGGCCATGCCGTCGTTGCCACCGAAGGCGGCAAGGCGCTGTCCGGCCTCAAACTGCAGCGCTTCGACATGACCAACGGCACGCTCATCGGTGATGCACGCAGCATCCATGCCGATTGCCTGCTGATGTCGGGCGGCTGGTCGCCGACCATCCATCTGGCCAGCCAGGCCGGTGCCAAGGCGGAATGGAACGCCGCGCGGCAAGCTTTCCTGCCGCCAGAGCCGACACAGAGCTGGATTGGCGCCGGCGCCTTCACCGGCAGTTTTTCGACGCTCGAAGCGCTCGCCGAAGGACGCGCCGCCGGCCTCGCCGCCGCAGGCGGGCAGAGCACGCCTGCCGTGC
>NZ_RZQL01000186.1 GCF_003997935.1 Mesorhizobium sp. M7A.F.Ca.US.006.01.1.1 | reverse complement strand
ATGTCGCCCTGCGCCGGCGCCAGCGCTTCAAGCACTTCGGCAAGGAGGACCGGAATGTGGCGGGCCGATCCGCCAACGGCGTGCCCATCTACGGCGCGAGGAAGGTCATCGCCGCGGCCTGCCGTCATTCCGGTCGCTCCCCAGGCTTCGTCCCCTGCCGAAGCAGCAAAAGCCGTGCCCGCGCCTGCGCCCCATAGGCGGCAAGCCGTCCCGGCTCCCAGATCTGAAAGAAATTGCCGCGCCCGACAAAGGCCACTTCCACCGAAATGCCGGTGTGTTCGCGAATGAAATCGCTCATCGTGATGCGGCCGTCCTGGTCGAGTTTCAAGAAGGCTCCGTCGCCATGGCAGAAGAACGACATATCGTCCGCCGTCTGCAGGAAGGGATCCTCGAGCGCTATGCGCTGCTCGTAGCGGTCGAGCAGATCGAGCCCGCCGACATCCATCGCCGGCAGATCCAGGCAGCGCAGCGCATAGAGTTCCGAATAGCCGCGCTTCTGCACGACGGCACGGAAATGCGCGGGAACGGACACCCGTCCCTTCGCATCGATCCTGCTCACCGTGTTTGACAGAAACCGGTCCATTAAACGCTACAGCCGCTTGCGCCGCCGCACCCCTCTCCATCTTGTCGCACGCGCCGCCGCAGGGCGCTCCCTGCCCCGTATCAACCTCCTCCGCACGGGCAAAAACCGGCAAACGCGCAGCCGCCGCGGCTGCCCGATTGGCGTACGCTTTACCCTGACACGGAACGAAGGCTTTGATGTCTGGATGGGATATCATGGGGCACTATGGGCGTCAACGGGATTAGGCTTCACAAACACGCACGCCGCGACCAATGAGAGCGGCCGTGACGACACGTCTCGTCTTTATGGATCATTAAGCCTAACGAAGCGTTTAGAGCCGCCTGGCCCAACCGGACGCGCCTTGCCGCGCGCCGCTGCCAGGCATAGCGTCTCGCCACATCTCGCCGGTCGCAAACAGGGTTGGAAATTCGATGTCTGAAACTGCAAAGTCACGCGCTGCAGCGCTTCCTCACCTGCGTCGCAGCGGGCTTGCCATGGGCGATTCCATTCCCCTGCCCCTGACCATGACCGCCATTTTTCATGCGCCCGGCGACGCCACCGGCTTCAACCAGTACGGGCGATTCAGCAACCCGACCTGGGACGCGGTCGAACATATGCTGGCCCATCTGGAGGGCGCGCCTTGCGTCGCCTTCCCTTCAGGAATGGCGGCAATCTCGGCGGCGTTCTTTGCCGTGCTCAAGACTGGCGACCGTATCCTGCTGCCTTCCGACGGCTATCACACGACGCGGGCTTTGGCCGATCGCTTCCTCAAGCCGCTCGGCATCACCTACGACGTCAGGCCGACCTCGACTTTCCTCGATGGCGGCTTCGATGGCTATCGGCTGGCGTTTGTCGAAACCCCTGCCAATCCGGGGCTGGATATCTGCGATATCGCCGCCGTTGCCGATGCTGTTCACAAAGCCGGCGCGATCCTTGTCGTCGACAACACGACCATGACACCCTTCGGCCAGCGGCCGCTCGACCATGGCGCCGATATCGTCGTTGCCGCCGACACCAAGGCACCCAATGGCCACTCCGACGTGCTGTTCGGCCATGTGGCCAGCCGCAATGCCGATATCATAGCCGCCGTGACCGGCTGGCGCGAAGTTTCCGGCAGCATTCCCGGACCGTTCGAAGCCTGGCTGGTGCATCGCGGCCTGGAGACACTGGATGTGCGCTTCGATCGCATGTGTTCCTCGGCGGAAGTCATCGCGCGGCGGCTGCAGGGCCACCGGGCAATCAGCGGCCTGCGTTATCCCGGACTGGAAGGCGATCCGTCGCACAACCTTGCCCGTGCCCAGATGGAGCGCTTCGGCTTTCTCATTTCTTTCGAGCTCGCCTCGGAGGACAAGGCCGAGGATTTCATCAACAATTGCGACCTGATGCAGGCCGCGACATCCTTCGGCGGCGTCCACACCTCCGCCGAGCGGCGCTTGAAGCGAGGCGATGCGGTCGCCGCCGGTTTCGTTCGCCTCTCGGTCGGCTGCGAGCCGGTGGAAGAGCTCTGGAAGGCGATCGAGGCGTCGCTGGACAAGATCGGCGGCTGACAAATCGACTGGGCGGGCCAGGTCATCGGCCTCGATGTTGCGATGGCCGACGAATCGCCGAACAAGCTTGAATCAATAGGCGCGCCCCGAGGGCGCAACCTATTGATCTCAAATGGTTCTCTTCGACATGGAGGAGAATTGCCAGCTGGCCTGTAAGCCGGGTTCTGTATGGCCCCCGCCCCTTGCGGGGCGAGAACGTGGCGGCCATTCATCTTGGGCGCATGTTGCCATGCGCCTCACGCAACCTACCCGGACGGTGAGCCGGAAACAGCCCTCGAGGGTTTCCCCTCGCACCGTCCCTATTCGGTCTTGCTCCCGGTGGGGTTTACCGTGCCGCTCCTGTTGCCAGTCGCGCGGTGGGCTCTTACCCCACCCTTTCACCCTTACCCCGAATCCGGCAAGCCGGATCGTGGCGGTTTGCTTTCTGTGGCACTTTCCCTGGGGTCGCCCCCGCCGGCCATTAACCGGCACCGTGTTTCCATGGAGCCCGGACTTTCCTCACCCACGACCTTTCGGCGTTTGCGGGTGCGGCCGCCCAGCCAGCTGGCAGAGCGTATAAAGAGGTTCACACCTGAAAACGCAAACGAAAAAGCAGACTTATGCGGGCGATCCAAGCGCAGCCATCTGCACCTTCACCTTGCCGCAATAGGCTGCCGACACGGGGTTCATCCGCGTTGCGGCGTGGCCGGCATTGTATTTCAGAATCGTGCCGCAGGTTGTGCCGCCACCGAGGCTCCGTGCCATGGCAAGGTATTTCATGCCGTATTTGATGTTGGTGTCGGGATCGAACAGACCCTTGGCGGAGCCGCTATAGCCCATCATCCGAGCCGTGGCCGGCTTGATCTGCATCAGGCCGATCTCGCCGGCGCCGCCGACGATATTGGGCCGATAGTTGCTTTCGATCTTGATAACCGCCGTGGCGAGCGACACCGGCACGCCTTCGATCGCCGCATAGCGGGCAACGATAGCGGAATACTGACCGCTGCTGGCCACCGCCGCCGTCGAGGCTGCCGCGTTCCGGACTCCGATCGACGCCGTTGCCGTCATGTCGACGGTCTTTCGGTCACGCTTCGCCTGATTTCTGGCGGACTTCTTCGGCTTGGACCAGCTTGCTTTTTCCATTTTCGCGGAAGGCCGCTTCGTCTCCGCTTTGGCGGAAGCCCGCTTCGTCGCCTTGGCGTCATGGCCTGCCTTGCCGCTTTTCGCGGATACCACGGGAAGTCCTTGATCGGCCCGCGGGCTGAATGACGCTGCATGCGCCGCACTGAAGGCAAAAGTCATTACACCGGCAGCAAGAGCTGCCGTTAAAACGGTAAATTTCTGCATGTGATCCTGTTCTGTCTGAACCGCGCGAAGATGTTCACGCAGCAACGCCTAACCAACGTCGGAACAACCCGGGGGGCTTGGGGTCCGACATCTACACGTCAGCCGTTTGACGCCCGAATTGGTGTCAAACAAGGCCAGGCAAGTCACTTTGAGTGACAGCTTGTAACTTAAGGATTGGAAAGAATTGCTTAGGAGAGGTCCCCCGGAGGTTAGCGCCTCACGGAAGCAAGCAGCCTTTGCAGCGTCCTCAGCGTCGAGCCGTCGGCAACACCGTCCACCTTGCGCGGCCGGAAATGCCGTTGAAAGGCTTCGACCACCGCCTCTGTCTGCCGGTCGAAAACGCCGGATATTTCAACGCCATAGCCGTAGAGGGCCAGCATCGACTGCAATGCTTCGACGTCGCCGCCGGTGTCGCCGGTTGTCAGAGTGGCGCCTCGCCTGACGGGTGCGGCCGCCACGAGATGGCCGACACCGGCCTCGAACAGCGTCCGCCACGGAAACTTCTCGCCGGGATCGATTTTGCGCCCCGGCGCAACATCGGAATGCGCGAGTACCCGCTCGGCGGCGATCGAATGCCGACCGGCGATCCCACGGCACAGCCCGATCACCGCATCGATCTGCCGCCGGGGAAAACCGGGATAACCCAGCGAATGTCCCGGATTGACGATCTCGATGCCGACAGAACAGGAATTGATGTCGGCGCGTCCGAACCACGAACTCTTGCCGGCATGCCAGGCGCGGTCGCTTTCCCTGACCATCTGCACGACATGGCCATTCTCGTGGACCAGATAATGCGACGAAACCTCGCTGGCCGGATCGCAAAGCCAGGCCTCGGCCCCGGCGCCGGTCGCCATGCCGGTGTAGTGCAGCACGATCATGTCAGGCCTGGGTGTCTCGCGCCGCGGGCCGAAATTCGGCGATACCCTGACTTCGGCACGTGGCTCGTCGGGCAGAAAGCCGCTCATGCGTGGCGCAGGCCCCGCTCGATCATCTCGTAGGCGGCATTGATCGCCGCCACCCTGGTCGTCGCAATCTTGATGAATTCCTGAGGCAGGCCGCGCGCGATCAGCCGGTCCGGATGATTGTCGGAAACCAGCTTGCGATAGCGTTTCCTGACCTCTTCGAACGGCTTGCCGCGCTCGATGCCAAGCACGACATAGGGATCCCCGGCGCCCAGATTGACGTGCCGCGCCATGATGGCCTCGTAATGGGCCTCGTCGATGCGGAAAATCTCGGCGATGCGGTGCAGGAAGTGGCCTTCGTGCTCATGCACCAGCCCGTCGGCCTTGGCGATGTGGAACAGGCCGTCGAGTATGTCTTCCAGCATCACACAGTTGGAATGCCCGGAACCACACATCTGCGCCATCCGCTCGGCATAGGTCTCGAAACCGGCTACGTCGCGCTGGGCGAGATCGAACAGCCGCGCCACATTGCGCGTTTCCTTCGGCGGCACCTCGAAGATTTCCTGGAAGGCGCGCACCTCGTCCTGGGTGACGATGCCATCGGCCTTGGCCATCTTGGCCGACAGCGCGATCATCGCCACCGAAAAGGCGACACGCCGGCGCAAATCCGCATCGCCGGAGAAAACCGTGCGCACGGCCTCCACGACGTCGGCGACACCCGACGAGGCTGAGGATGAAACGCGGGTGATGAATTCGCCGAGGCGATCCCAAATCGACATGGCCTGCTTCTTAGAGCCACCGCCCCCTCCTATCAAGCCGGGACAGTGCCGCAGGCTTTGCGCGACAAATCGATCCGACGCGCAAAAGGGGATTAGCCACGGCGCTCGGACAATATGAGAAAGGCCGGCGCGAGCCGGCCTTTCTCATTCATCACACGATGTACTGCTTGCTCACTACTGCGCGGGCGCAGGAGCTGGTGTTGCCGGAGCCGGCTCGGCAGGCTTCTCGGGTGTGATGCTCTTCGTGGTCGAATTGTCCGTTGCCGGAGGCGTCGCGGCCGGCGGCGTGGCTTCCGGGGTAGCCGGCTTCATCGGTTCCTCGGCGGCCGGCGGATTGGTGCTCTGGGTGGTGGTATTGTCCGTACCGCTGTCACTGCAGGCGGCGACGCCAAGCAAGGCCAAAGCGGAAACGGACGCGAGAATGAGCTTTTTCATTTTGTCTCTCCTTCAACACACGCTCACGTTGCCGTGAGCGGTCGAAGGACAAATGCGCCAGACGACCATGGGTTTCGTAACGTTGCGTTTCCGCATGTAACATCGTCTGGTTCATTTGCGATTGCCGCTCGGGCCATGGCGAACTAACAGCATGTGCCGAACCACCGATCGAACAGAAGAGCGCCGGGGACTGTCATGACCGAAAAATGGGATTTCTGGATCGACCGCGGCGGCACATTCACCGATATCATCGGCCGAGATCCGGAAGGCGGGCTGCACCCGCGCAAGCTTCTCTCCGAAAATCCCGAAGCCTACAACGATGCTGCCATCCAGGGCATTCGCGACCTTCTCGGCTTGTCCTCCGGCGACACGATCCCGAGCGGCCTGATCGGCGACATCAAGATGGGCACCACGGTTGCCACCAATGCGCTGCTGGAGCGCAAGGGCGACCGCGTGCTCTTGCTCATCACCAAGGGCTTTCGCGATGCGCTGAAGATCGCCTACCAGGCGCGCCCGGACATCTTCGCCAAGGAGATCATCCTTCCCGAACAGCTCTACGAGCGCGTCATCGAAATCAACGAGCGTGTGCGCGCCGATGGCTGCGTCGAACAATTGCTCGACATCGCCGCCTGCCGGCCGGCGATCGAACAGGCCAGGGCCGATGGTATCGATGCGGTCGCCATCGTCTTCATGCACGCCTGGAAATACCCCGACCACGAGAAGGCTGTGGCGAAAGTCTGCCGCAAACTTGGTTTCAGCCAGGTCTCGGTCAGCCATGAAGTCTCGCCACTGATCAAGCTGGTCGGCCGCGGCGACACCGCGGTGGTCGATGCCTATCTGTCGCCGATCCTGTCGCGCTATGTGCAAAGGGTGGCGGGAGAGTTGGGGGCGGCGCCGATCTCCCCCCTTGTGGGGGAGATCGGCCAATCGCCCCGCCTGATGTTCATGATGTCGTCGGGCGGTCTCACCGCTGCCGACATGTTCCAGGGCAAGGACGCACTGCTGTCAGGGCCGGCCGGCGGCGTCGTCGGCATGGTCGAGACAGCCAGGCTCGCCGGCTTCGACAAGGTCATCGGCTTCGACATGGGCGGCACCTCGACCGACGTCGCCCATTATGACGGAGAGTATGAGCGCGCCTTCGACACCGAGGTCGCCGGCGTGCGCGTCCGCGCGCCGATGATGCGCATCCACACCGTCGCCGCCGGCGGTGGCTCTATCCTGCATTATGAGGCCGGCCGTTTTCGCGCCGGACCTGACTCGGCTGGCGCCAATCCCGGCCCGGCAGCCTACCGGCGCGGCGGCCCGCTCGCCGTCACCGACGCCAATGTGATGCTGGGCAAGCTGCAGCCCGATTTCTTCCCGGCGATTTTTGGGCCCGGCCAGGACCAGACGCTCGACGTCGACACAGTGCGCGAAAAATTCTCCGCACTCGCCGCCGAAATCGGCGATGGCCGGTCGCCCGAGACTGTCGCCGAAGGGTTCGTCACCATCGCCGTGGAGAACATGGCCAACGCCATCAAGAAGATCTCCGTCCAGCGCGGCTACGACGTCACCGAATATCTCCTGAACTGTTTTGGCGGCGCCGGCGGCCAGCACGCGTGCCTGGTCGCCGATGCGCTCGGCATGGAAGCGGTGCTGATCCATCCCTTCTCAGGTCTGCTGTCGGCCTATGGTATCGGCCTGTCCTCAGTCTTTGCCTCGCGCCAACAGGCGCTGCTGAAGCCGCTTGCCGAAGAGTCCAGAACGGAGATCGGCAACCTCATTGCCATCTTGAGAAAAGCCGTTGTCGCCGAACTCGCGGCGCAAGGCATCGCCGAGCATACGGTCGCCACGAAGCCGGTTCTGCACATTCGCTATGACGGCACCGACACGACACTGCCGGTGAATTTCGAGGCGGATTCGATTTTCCAGGCCAGGCGCGATTTTGAAATCGCCCACAAGGCGCAGTTCGGTTTCGTCTATGACGACAAGCCGGTGATCGTCGAGACCGTCGGCGTCGAAGGCACAGACACCGGCGGCACTGGGCGCGACGAAACTGAATCGCGAACCGAAGACCTTGCCGTAAGCCCTTCGCAAACCCGCGAAATCTTCACCGAGGGAGAGTGGCGTGCTTCACCCATCTTCCGTCGCGAGGCGCTGAAGCCGGGAAACAAGGTTGCGGGACCTGCCTTGATTATCGAGCCGAACCAGACAATCGTCATCGAGCCGGGCTGGCAGGCCGAAATCACCGCCAGGAACCATGTGCTGCTGCGCCGTGTCGAGAAAAAACGCCGGCAGGCAGCGCTCGGCACAGAGGCCGATCCGGTCATGCTGGAGGTCTTCAACAACCTTTTCATGTCGATCGCCGAACAGATGGGCGTTACGCTGCAGAACACCGCCTATTCCGTCAACATCAAGGAAAGGCTGGATTTCTCCTGCGCCGTCTTCGACCGCCATGGCGCGCTGGTCGCCAATGCGCCGCACATGCCGGTGCATCTGGGTTCCATGGACCGTTCGGTCGAAACCATCATCCGGCTGAATTCCGGCGACATCCATCCCGGCGACGTCTTTGCCCTCAACGCGCCCTACAATGGCGGCACGCATCTGCCCGATATCACTGTCGTGACACCGGTGTTCGACGACATCCAACAGGAAATCCTCTTTTGGGCCGCCTCGCGCGGCCATCATGCCGATATCGGCGGCACCGCACCCGGCTCGATGACGCCGCTCGCCACCACGGTCGACGAGGAAGGCGTGCTGTTCGACAATTTCCGCATCGTCGATCGCGGAAAATTCCGCGAGAAGGAGCTGGAGACGCTGCTCACCGACCACCGCTATCCGGCCCGCAATCCGCACCAGAACATCGCCGACCTCAAGGCGCAGATCGCCGCCAACGAAAAGGGCGTCGCGGAACTCCGCAAGATGGTCACGCATTTCGGCCTCGATGTCGTCGAGGCCTACATGGGCCATGTCCAGGACAACGCCGCCGAAAGCGTGCGCCGCGTGCTGGAGCGGCTGCCCGACAGTTCTGAGTACGAATACCCGACCGACACCGGCCAGATCATCAAGGTGAAGATCACGGTCGACCGGCAAAAGCGCGAGGCGACCGTCGACTTCACCGGCACCTCGCCGGTGATGAAGAATAATTTCAACGCGCCCGAGCCGGTCGCCCGAGCCGCCGTGCTCTATGCCTTCCGCGTCATGGTCGAGGACATGATCCCGATGAATGCCGGGTGCCTGCGGCCAATCAACATCATCATTCCCGATGGCTGCATGCTGAAACCCGCCTACCCCGCCGCCGTCGTCGCCGGCAATGTCGAGACCTCGCAGCACGTCACCAACGCGCTGTTCGGCGCCATGGGCGCCATGGCCAACGCCCAAGGCACGATGAACAACCTGACCTTCGGCAATAAGACCTACCAATATTACGAGACGATCTGCTCCGGCTCGCCGGCCGGCCGGATGAACTCGGGCCGCGGCTTTGCCGGCACCTCCGGCGTCCACACCCACATGACCAATTCGCGCCTCACCGACCCGGAAGTGCTCGAGCTGCGCTTTCCCGTGCTGCTCGAGGATTTCCACATTCGGGAAAATTCCGGCGGCAAGGGCAAATGGAGCGCCGGCGACGGCACCAAGCGCACCATCCGCTTCCTCGAAAAGATGGACTGCGCGATCCTGTCCTCGCACCGCAACCGTCCGCCACAAGGCCTGGACGGAGGCGGCGATGGCGAGGTCGGCTCGACCAAAGTCCGCCGCAAGGACGGCACGATCGAAATGCTGAAAGCCTGCGACCAGACCGTGCTTCAGGCCGGCGACGCCGTCATCCTGACGACGCCGACGCCGGGCGGATTTGGCAAGCTGTAAGGAGGCGTCAACAGGCTGTCACCGGCCTGTCATGACCCTGGGCTACCCGCTTGCGGCAAAGCAAACGGGGAATCATCTTGCCATGACGGACGTTTCCGCAGATCTGGTTTTTCGCCGCGGCAAGGAAGTTGGAAAGGCCGTCTACCAGAACCGGCCGCTGTCGAAGGCCGGCATTTCGGAGCGGCTGTTCGCCTTCCTGTTCTCCGGCCTCGTCTATCCGCAGATCTGGGAAGACCCCGATGTCGACATGGAGGCGATGCAGCTTGGCCAGGGCCACCGCGTCGTTACCATCGCCTCCGGCGGCTGCAACATCCTGGCCTACCTCACGCGCTCGCCGGCCCGGGTCGACGCCGTCGACCTCAACACCGCGCACATCGCGCTGAACCGCATGAAGCTGGAGGCGGTGCGCCGCCTGCCATCGCAGAGCGACCTGTTCCGCTTCTTCGGCGCCGCCGACACCAGCCACAATTCGAAAGCGTATGACCGTTTCATCGCGCCGCATCTCGATCCTGTCAGCCGTCACTACTGGGAGCGCCGCAACTGGCGCGGCATCAGGCGCATCACTGTGTTCGACCGCAATTTCTACCAGACCGGCCTGCTCGGCCTGTTCATCGCCATGGGCCACCGCACGGCAAAGTTCTTCGGCGTCGACCCCGCCGGCATCATGCAGGCCAGGAACATCGGCGAGCAGCGCCGCTTTTTCAACGAAGAGCTGGCGCCGGTCTTCGACAAGAAGCTTTTGAGATGGGCGACGTCGCGCAAGGCTTCGCTGTTCGGCCTCGGCATTCCACCGGCGCAGTATGATTCGCTGATCACCTCCGGTGACGGCACCATGGCCAGCGTGCTGAAAGCCCGGCTGGAAAAACTCGCTTGCGACTTTCCGCTGGAGAACAACTACTTCGCCTGGCAGGCCTTCGCCCGGCGCTATCCGAACCCCGGCGAGGCCGCCCTGCCCGCCTATCTCGAAAAGCAGAATTACGAGATCATCCGCGGCAATGTCGGCCGCGTCGCCATCCACCATGCCAATCTGATCGAGTTCCTCGCCGGCAAGGATGCAGGCTCCGTCGACCGCTTTATCCTGCTCGATGCACAGGACTGGATGACCGACGACCAGCTCAACGCGCTGTGGGCGGAAATCACCCGTACGGCTTCGGCCGGCGCCCGCGTCATCTTCCGCACCGCCGCCGAACCCAGCCTGTTGCCGGGCCGTGTCTCCAGCTCGCTGCTCGACCAATGGGACTATCAGGACCAGGCTTCGCGCGAGTTTTCGGCCCGCGACCGCTCGGCCATCTATGGCGGCTTCCACCTCTATGTGAAGCGCGCCGCATGAGCACGACCGAGCTGCCGGCCAACCATGCCGAACTGATGGACGGCGTCTACCGCTGGCAGCGCCACATCTACGACCTGACCCGCAAATACTACCTGCTTGGCCGCGACCGGCTTTTATCGGGGCTGGACGTGCCGACCGGCGGCACCGTGCTCGAGCTCGGCTGCGGCACCGGCCGCAACATCATCCTGGCTGCCCGCCGCTATCCCGATGCCCGCTTCTACGGCCTCGATATCTCGGCCGAAATGCTGGAGACAGCCGGAAAGGCGATCGACCGTGAGGGCCTGTCCGGCCGCGTCGTGCTGGCAAGGGGCGACGCCACCGAGTTCGATGCTCGTGCACTCTTCGGTGTCGAACGCTTCGACCGTGTCTTCGTGTCCTATTCGCTGTCGATGATCCCCGGCTGGGAAAAAACAGTATCGGCGGCACTTGCCGCACTGGCCCCCGGCGGCTCGCTGCACATCGTCGATTTTGGCCAGCAGGAAGGCCTGCCGGGCTGGTTCCAGACCTTGCTGCGCGGCTGGCTGAAAAAATTCCACGTCGCGCCGCGTGAATCCTTGCGCGAAGTCCTGGAATCGGAATCGCGGCGAACCGGCGCAAGCTTCCGTTTCCGCACGCTTTATCGCGGCTATGCCTGGCTGGCGGTTATCGGGCCCCGCGGTTAGCCAAGGTGTGTTGAGATTCAGGTCAGGCCGAGTCGAAAATGGTGGGTTCCGAGAACCGGAGCGGAGCGTACTTTTGGGTACGTGAGCTCAGTTCTGCCGCGACGCGGTAGAACGGGGAAGCGCAGGAAGCCGCCATTTGCAGGCCGGCATCACCCGATATCAATGCACCTTAATGCAGCGCCTTGATTAACGCCCCCACCATCGTCTGCGGCCGATAGCCGAACTTGGCAGGCGTCAACCCTAGCCGCACCACCACCAACTGCTCCGAGGGGATGATGGCGACCGTCTGCCCGTCATGGCCTTCCATCCAATACGTGTCCTTGGGCAGGCCTGCCGCGACGCCGGCGCCAGGGGTTTCCTCATCGCCCGGGGCCTCGATCCACAACTGGCCCTTGCCGTAGACTTTCGAGGCGGATGCCGGCTCCCGCATCCAGTCGACGAAGCCAACCGGCAGGATCTGGTGGCCGTTCCACACCCCGCCTTGCAGCAGGAATTGGCCGAAGCGCGCCCAGTCATGCGCGGTTGCGTAGAGATAGGACGAGCCGACGAAGGTGCCCTGCTCGTCGGTCTCTAGCACCGCGCTGTGCATGCCAAGCGGCTCGAACAGGGCCGTGCGAGGCCACGTCAGCGCCTTGGCCTTGTCGCCGATCGCGTCCTGCCAGAGCCGCGACAGCATCACCGCCGTGCCGCTCGAATAGGAAAACTGTTTGCCGACCTCTGCGGCCAGCGGCTTGGATTCGGCGAAGCCCGCCATGTCTGGCTCGAGATAGAGCATGCGCGTGACGTCGGCGACGTCGCCATAATCCTCGTTGAACTCCAGCCCGCTCGACATCGCCATCATGTCGGCAAGGCTGATCACCGCGCGGCCGTCCGCCTTCCACGGGGCAAACAGGTTTTTGTTGTCGAAAGCCATCTTGCCGTCCTTGACCAACGTACCGACGATGGCGGCGTTCACCGTCTTGGTCATCGACCAGCCGAGCAGCGGCGTCCTGGCGGAAAAGCCATCGCCGTAGCGCTCGGCGACGACACGGCCATTCTTGACCACCACCACCGCGCGCATGCCGGTGCCGGTCAGCGCCGCATCGTCCAGTAGCTTGGCGACAACCGGATCTTGCGAAGCTTCGACCCGTTCGCCTTCCGGCCACAGGTCGCCCATGGTGGCTGCCGACGGCTCCGCCTGGATCGCGGTCCGCCGCGCCTTGCCTACATCGCCGTCCGGAACCGAAGCGCAGCCAAGCCCGTCGCGGGCGACGGCGACGCTCTTGCCGAGGAAACCGAACAGGCCGGCAGACACCGTTCCCCTGTTCTTGTCCACCGAAACCCGCATCAACCGCAGCAGGGGGTGCCCGGGCGCCTGCACGTCGACGGCCAGCACCTCATTGGGATCGCGGCCGGCAATGAAGACGTTCGAACAGACGATCTTGGCAGAGTAGCCCGAGCCGACCCTGATCAACTCCGGCGGCGCGATATAAAGCCAGGCAAAAAGTGCTGCGATCACTAGGACGATCAGGCCAAGCAGCCATTTGACGATCTTGACCACGATCCGCATTTATTTCCTCCGGGCTTCGCCTGAGCCTTATGTCATCGATTTGCCGCCATTGCTTCCGCAAATCACAAAGCTTGTCGAGCGCCATCAACGGATTATCAACCATGATCGGCGATCACAGGATATGCTGAGCGATGCTGTGGGGCGATCGTTCGGAGGGGGCCCGATCACAAAGCAGGCCAACAGTGTAGAGACCCATCAGCGACCGGCTGAATCCGGCTCGGGAATTGCGATGCGCCGTCTTGCGGGCCTGATCATGCTAGCGCTGCTTGGTGCTTGCTCGACCGTCGACGATCTCTCGCCGCTGTCGCCATCCGCTTCGAGCAGCCCGACGGTTGCCGTGCGCGCGCCGCGCTTTGCCGACTCCAAGCCGCATGAATGGGAGAGCGGCGCGCCGTGGAACTATGCCGTCCACGGCACCGATGTTTCCAAATACCAGACCTCGGTCGACTGGCCGGCTGCCAGGGCCAGCGGCATCTCCTTCGCCTTCATCAAGGCGACCGAGGGCGGCGATCGCTTCGATGAATACTTCAACGAGCATTGGGCGCGCACGAAGGCCAACGGAATTCCGCGAGCCGCCTATCATTTCTACTATTTCTGCACCCCGGCTGCCGTGCAGGCGCGCTGGTTCATCCGCAACGTCCCCGTCGACCGCTCGGCGATGCCGCCGGTCCTCGACATGGAATGGAACCCGCAATCGCCGACCTGCAGGCTGCGTCCCGACGCGGCCACGGTGCGCGCGGAGATGGCCACCTTCCTCGAAATCGTCGAACGCCACTATGGCAAGAAGCCGATCATCTACACCTCGGTCGACTTCTTCGACGACAACGAACTGTCGGGCTTCCGTGGCTATCCCTATTGGCTGCGCTCCGTCGCCGGCCATCCGCGTGAGAAATACGGCAGCCACCCCTTCACCTTCTGGCAGTACACCGGAACCGGCATCATTCCCGGCATGCCCGGCAAAGCCGACATCAACGTCTTCAACGGCAGCGAAGCCGCCTGGAACAAATGGCTGCGGCAGAACACCCGTTGACGTCAGGTTCAACGGCAGCACCGCCCTCGATCAAATCACTCCAGCAGAGCTTCCGTTGAACCGGTTCAACGGCAGCACCGCCCTGCACCAAATCACTCCAGCAGAGCTTCCGTTGAACCAGTGCAACGGCAGCGAAGCCGGCCGGAACAAGGGGCTGCGGCAGAAGAACCGTTGACACCGGGCCTGCCGCCTGCTTTTCGACACAGCCAGCGGTGAAAAGTGCAACCGCCGGCAATTCAGGGCGTTGGGCTTCCGGGGGGAGCACAACAACTGCCGCTATTCGTTTCGAGAGGAAGCTGATGCGACTGCGTTCCAAAGTCCTCGCGGCTGCGCTGACCC
>NZ_RZQL01000185.1 GCF_003997935.1 Mesorhizobium sp. M7A.F.Ca.US.006.01.1.1 | reverse complement strand
GGATATCAGTGTTTTTCGGCGCCAGCCGGAGGGCGCGGCGATACGCATTCTCCGCCTCCGGCAATTGTCCCGCAGCCCGCGATCGTCGGCCCTCCTCCATCAGGCCGGCGACGGGATCCGGCCGCGGCGGGCGCGGTATCTTCCTCGCGGTCGCAGGCTTCGCCTTGCTGCTGCCGGCCCGCTGGGCTTTGCGGATGTTGGCAACAAGGGTACTTGCATCGGCATTGCCGGGCTCCGCACGCGACACCTCTTCGGCGAGCGGCAGGGCGGCGTCCGGATTGCCCGAGCGGAACTCGACCTCGGCCATGCCGAAGCTGGCGTCCCGATATGTCGGGGCAAGGGACAGTGCCTTGGAAAAGGATTCGCGCGCCGCCGGCAGATTGTTGCGTCCAAGCTCGGCGAAACCGAGTTGCACCAGGGCGTCGGCATTGTCGGGCCTGAGCGCCAGGGCTCGCCGGAAAAGATCCGCCGCCTCCTCGAAATGCTGCGCTTGCCTGGCCTTGACGCCGAACTCGTAAAGTTCATCCACCGTCTGCGCCAACGCCGCGCCCTGGGGCGCAGCGATCGCCAGGACCAGCCATGCGGCAAGGGCTGCGCGCCGGCCGCGACGCATCAGCGCTTCCCGCTCTTTCGCGCGAGCAGACGCGCAAGCCGGGCCAGCAGCTCCTCGGGAATGAATGGTTTCACAAGATAGTCGTCCGCTCCCTTCTCCAGGGCCGAGACGATATCCCTTTCGCCCTTGCGGGCGGTCAGCATGACGACCGGAGTATCGGACAAAGCCGGATCGTTTTTGATGCGGGCAAGCACCTCCAGGCCGTCGGCCTTGGGCATCATCGCGTCGAGCACGATGATGTCCGGCGCCTCATGCTCCGCCTTCAATAGCGCTTCCGCGCCGTCTACTGCCTTGATGACCTCATATCCCTTTGCCCTGAGCCTGAATTCCATCAGCTCGATCAACAAGGGATCGTCGTCGCAAATCAGAACTCTTGCCTTCGATCCGTTCACCAGCCTTGCTCCGGTTCCGTCGCCCCCCGGAGTGATCAACCCATGAACCGACATCCGCCAATGCGGTTCATGCAGACAGAAATATTCTTCTCAGCTCTCTCATCGACGTCCGCCGATGCCACCGCGATTATAGACAACCTGATTCGCTGCGCCTGCACCCTCGGCACAATCAGTAGATGAATAAGGCGACATGGTATAGGAGCCCTGAACGGCATCGCACAGTCTGCTGCCAGAACGCGCTCGGTGGCCAGTCAATCGTCGACTCAGGCGCGCGACAGAAGCAATCTTTTGACTTCACGGGCAAGCGCAAGCGGGTCGAACGGTTTGGCGATCACCCCTACCGCGCCCATTGCCAGATAGCGTTCGACCTCATGCGTCTGGGTGCGCGCGGTGATGAACACCACGGGTATCGAGGCCGTCGCGCCAGCCTCGGCCAGACGCCTCAGCGTCTCCGGCCCATCCATGTCCGGCATCATCACGTCGAGCAGAATGAGGTCGGGTTGCCATTCGGCGGCATCGGCCAGTGCCTGCATGCCCGAAGAACAGGACCGCACCTCGAATTCCGGCTCGAGCTCCAGCGACATCTGGGCGATTTCGCGGATATCGTCCTCGTCATCCACATAGAGGATCCTTGCGCGCATCAGCATCACTCCTTGGCGTTCGCGGCAAGCCGGGTTCGGGACGTAACCAACATGCTCCTGACCAGCTTTGCCACATCGATCTCCGACGCCTTGGTCTTGGTCATGATCGCCTGCACGCGATCGCCGAGTTTCTGGTCGAGCTCCGCCGCCGAAAACACGATGACGCCGGTCTCCAGCGGCAGATCGACGAGGAGATCCAGGCCAGATCCGTCGGGGAGTGCAATGTCCAGGATGATCAGATCGAAGCGATGCTTCGCGACCGCCTGCCGAGCTTCCTGCAGCGTCTTTGCGGATGTGATCGAGACGCCCGAGCCCAGCCCCTCCGACATAACCGCGAGCACGCCCTCGTCGTCTTCGACATGCAGGACCTGTGGCCTCGGCTCGACCCTGCGGCCGACGATCTTGGCGAGAGCGGCGTGAAGCCGTTTCGAGTCCACCGGCTTCTCCAGCCAATCGATGATGCCGACGGCGCTGCCGTTCAGCGAGCGCCTGGCCTCGTCGGCGACGGCGGAGATGACGATGACCGCAATGTCGGAATTCACCGGTGATGCCCTTAAGTCGTGAAAGAGCTTGATGCCGGATTCCCCCGCCAGCTTGATGTCGAGCGTCAGCGCTACGTAGTCGCGGGAGCTCAGGAGCGCCTTGGCGGTGTCGATATCGGGCGCGACGTCGCTGGAAAAGCCTTCCGCATCAAGAAGTGCCGCGATCACCGCAGCGATGTCGGGCTCGTCCTCGCAGATGAGGACACGCAGGCGGCCATCGCGCTTGCGCGCCCGGCGCTCGACCAAAACCGGCTTGTCGGCCTGCCTGTGCGCCTCGGGAAGGTCGACGTGAAACGAGGTTCCCTGGCCTTCCTCGGTTTCGAAGGAAACGGCGCCCCCGAGCTTTTCGGTGATGGACTTGACGATGCTCAAGCCCAGGCCGGTGCCGCCAATTTTACGGGTGCTGGAGGCGTCCGCCTGCTCGAACTTTCCAAATATACGGCTGCGGAAAGCCTCCGGGATGCCGGCGCCCTGGTCCACCACGGAAATGCGCAGCATGTCGCGGTCACGACGCTGGAATTTCACAGTGACGGTCCCATCGGTTTGCGAGAACTTGATCGCATTCGACAGGAGGTTCGCCATCACCTGGTGCAGGCGATCCGGATCGATGTTGGCCTCGGCGCGCGGGGCATCGTCGACCAGAACGATCCTGATCCGACTGTCGGCCATGTAGTTGGAGCTGGCGGCAATGGCCTGCTCCAGGACCTGGCGGACAGGCATCTGCTTGATCTTGAAGGTGATCACGCCCGATTCGATCTTCTCCATGTCCAGAATGTCGTTGATGAGAAGAACCAGCCTTTCGCTATTGGTGTGGGCGATGTTGACGAGATTGGCGGCCTTGGGCGGCAGTTCGCCGGCCACGCCGGCCGCGATCAGGCCGAGCGAACCCCGGATAGAGGTCAACGGTGTGCGCAACTCATGGCTGACCGTGGAAATGAAATCGTTCTTGAGCTGGGCGGTGCGTTTCTGCTCGGTGATGTCGCGATTGTAGGTGATGACACCGACGATCTTGCCGGACTCGTCGCGGAACGGTGCCTTGAGCGTGTAGAGCCAGCCTTGCCGGCCATCCGGCAAAAGCGCCGGCTGATCGATCCGCAGCGTCTGCCCTGCCTCCAGCGCGCCCATCTCATCCTGCCGGAACCGCTCCGCGACTTCTTTCGGATAGAAATCGAAATCCGTCTTGCCGATCAGATCGTCGACTGAAGTGGCGCCAACCATTTCGGCGGTGGCCGGATTGGCGGCGATGAAGCGGCCGTCGACATCCTTTATGTTCAGGCAATCGGGCAGTTCGCGAACCATGGCCCGGTAGGTCATGTTGGACATCAAGAGCTCCCGCCGGCGCTGCTGCCGATCGAGCAGGACGCCGATGATGATTGTGCTGAGGAAGCGGAACACGAGCGACGGGAACGTGCTCTGCTGCACCAGGCCGGCGACGGCTTGCGTGGGGATGACCAGAAGCGTGATCAGCCCGGCGAGAGCGACCGTTACGCCCAGACCGAATATGTCGTACATGGTGCGCGAACGGGCCGCGACGATGTGATGCCACGCGATACCGACGATTGCGGTGATGAGGATACCCATCACCCCGGCGCTGGCGCCCTGCCCGCCGAGATGGACGCGATAGGCAATGGAGCCGACCGTGGCGATCAGCATTGCCGGCCATCCGCCGAAGAACGCGGCCGCAGCAATGAAGGCGGCGCGCAGATCGACGACGAAGCCGGAGACGGACAACGCCGTCGCCATCGAAATGATCGCGCCCACGCACATGACCACGCCAAGAAGCAGCGACTGCATCCGCTTCGAAAGGCGCCCGGTGAAGTCCGCCACAAGGTCCCAGGCGACCACGAGGATGGAGACCAGTGCAAGATTGGCGAGGAGTGACTGCCAGATCTCGATCATGACTTCGGCTCCTTTTTTCCGATAGATAGCGCCAAAACCTATCCGAGGTCTAAAGAAGCTACAGCCCGGTCGGCGGTGCGGTCGACCCCGCGATCAGGGCAGCTCGGTGGGGCCACCTTGATTGCTGCTGCATCTATGGCCGACATGAGGCGCAAAGCCGACGGTCCGGTTAGGGCAGTGAAGTCCGCGTTCCGCCAATTTTTGGCAGACAGTCGCCATCCATCGTTTTCACGTGAACAGCCTTGTTCGCCAAAACCCGTCCCCTGCCCCACCAGCCCTTGACGAAAATCGGCACGCCTGTGAGACACAGGGGCGGGGACATTTGCCCCGTGGGTACATCTATAGTCGAAACACGGGATCGCGCGGCAATTTTGGTGGCAAAGCCATACTTCTTATCGGCCGCGTAAAGATCGGCGGACTTCTAGCTCACCAACTCGCGCAGTCCGGGGCAGTTACAGCAGGTGGTCCCCTAGTCCTTGCCGACACTGACGATTTACGCAGGGCAAATCTGGGAAGGCATCTGCTGGGTGTGCCCTACCTCCACTACAATAAGGCGGAAGCCACCGCCGATCGAGCCGTATTGGTTATGACGACCGTTGCGAGCATCGTCCCGCCGTTGCCGCCATTGGGCGAGCCGCCAATGCCGCCCTGGCTTGCCGAGTCATTGCCACCCGAAGCTTGCCTGCGCCGCCGGACCCGCCGCCAAACGAAAGATGGATGTTGCTGGCCACGCCGCCCTTGGCCTCGTTGCCGGAAAGGTCGACATTGCTGATGGTAACGGTTGCGCCTTCATTGATGAACAGCGCTCCGCCTGCATCCACGTTCCTACGGCTTGACCGCTTTGGTTCCCTTCTTCGCTTGCACGGCGATCGAGGGCCCATCCGGCGGCGGGCCTGTAACGGCCCTCTTCGGCGGCTCGGCGGCGGGTGTGTCGGGCGCCTGCGGCCCGCCGGACGTGAGGTTGACCGACACACCGTAGACTTTCCACTGCCGGTTCACCGGTTCGAACAGCAGCTCGAAATTGACCTGCAGCGGTACCGATGGGAAAAACCCCGCTATGTGCAGCATACCGTTCGGCTCGATCTGGGGCAGCAAGGTCAGTTGCGGATCGAGCACCGCGACGGCGCTGAAATCGAGCGCCTGCTTGCGCTGACTGGCGAAGATGTCGCCGAGCCCCGCGGCACTGTTGGCTTGGAAATTCGGCGAGCCGAGATCGCGAAGCACCGTGTAGTTGCCGGTCTTGTTGGCCTGGTTGAGCGCCAGCAGCGTGCTCCGGATCAGGATCAGCACGCCGTTGCGGTCGATGCTGGCGGGATGGGCTGCCTTTTGCATCACCCGCTTGTCTCTGCTTTGCGCATGCGCGGGCTGCACAGGCACCGAGACGACCATAAGCGCGCCGGCCAACGCAGCGAAAAAACCGCGGGCGCCCGAGGGCCGCCAACCGGGCGCCCGCCACTGAAAAGACACGATCTGCTGAAGCCCCAAAACCCCGTTCATGCCGGCCGCGTCAGTTCAGTGTCCATGAGGCTCCCACGCTGACGCCGACATCGCCACGGCTGGTTGTCGCCGACACGGCGGCGTTGAGGCGAAAATCCTCACTGGTGTTGTAGCCAAGTCCCAGCGCCAGGCCCGATTGCCCCTTGAAATGACCAAAGCCGCCAGCGATCGACAGTTTCTCAGGCCTGTCATCGTAACGCAGTCCCGCCGTCGCCAGGGCTAGCGCCGTACCGCCACGGGCTTCCGTGCGGTTTGCGCTGATCTGCTTGCCAATATCCTGGAAGCCGGATTCAAGCGCGCCAACGCGGCCGTCGAGCGCAGCAATATTGGTGGCATTGGTCGTTACCCTGGTGTCGAGATCCGCGATCTGCGTGGTGTGCGTGGTGAGCGTGTTGGTGTTGCTGGTGATGCGCGTCTCGTGATCGGCGAGTTCGGTGGTGTTGGCCGCGATCTGCGTCGTGTTGTTGGTGATGCGCGTCTCATGATCGACGAGCTCGGCGGTGTTAGCGGTGATCTGCGTTGTATGACTGTTTACCGTGGTGCTCAGATTGGTGATGTCGGTGCTGTTCTGGGCGACCTGTGCCGGCAAGGTTTCGAGAGACGCTATATCGAATGTTGAAGCCGCCAGATTGCCGTCGCCGTCCGTCGTCATCAGATAGGTCGTGGCGCCTTGCGCATCCTTGCTCGCCTGCGAACTGACGCCGGCCAGCGTGTAGGTGTTCCCGCCGGTGCCGATGGCGACCTGGTTATCGCGTGTTGTCGATGTGCCTTGGCCGATCGCGGTGGAAGCCAAGAAATTGGCAGTTGCCCCCGCGCCCAGCGCGGTGGCGTTCAAGGCATTGGCGGTTGAGTTGTGACCCAATGCAGTGGCTTCGTTCTGCCCATCAGCCGCTACGCCCGCCTCGGCGCCCATGCCGATGGCCGTGCCACCGCTGCTCAGAAAGCCGATATCAAGTCCCGCTTTTGAATAGGCGCCCAGGGCAGTGCCCTGCGCCCCTGCCTCCGCATTATAACCCACGGCCGAGCCTTCGAGTTCTCCCACATACGCGTGCGGACCGACGGCTGTGGCGAAGGCAGCAGATGTCTGTGCCTGTCCTATAGGGATACTGGTATCATTGCCGCAGGCGAGGCTGTTGGAATGGCCAGTGTCGTGGCCGCCAGCGCACTCACCTGCCAACGCATGCCCTGGAAATACCGAGATGGCCAAAACCATCGCGCCGGCCAAAGCGGTGACGAGGACCGGACCGCCGCGCGAGCTGTCTTGCTCAGTCGCTTTCGCGTCTCTCGATGCGAGACGGAACCGCCTCCCATCCGACGGTGCGGCTGTCTCTAGTTGGCGCGGCGCGCCCGCCTGCTTGATCATTCTTGCCACCACGCCCAAAAACCCCCGATCAAATTGCCGATGTGGCGGGAGAGTGCAGACAAGGCGATGAAGCGAACAGTCGTCATATGCCGACTGTTCCTCGCTTTGTGAGGCCGCTACCTCCTTGTTGGGTCGGGTTGTTGCCGCATGGTCACATATTCATTTTTGCTAATTATCGATGAGGAGACCCGGTGGCGACATCATCGCCTTCAGCGACAATGCAACTTGCGCGAGAGCTTCCGTGTGTTAGGCTTCTTCACGAAACCTGATCGTCCCAAGGATCGGAAAGTTCCCATGGCTGACGTCACCATCGAAGCGGTCTCCGCCGTGGTCGGCCAGATTTATGAGGCGGCCTACGACCAGGAACGCTGGCTCGGTGCGGTAACCGGCCTGCGCGACCTGTTCAAGGCATCGCGAAGCTGTATCGCGCGGCTTGATCAGCGGGCGTTCAACGCGGTGGGGACTGTCGATGATCCGGGACTGTGTACTCCCGAGGCGGCGGCAGCACACATGCGGGATCCCATCAGCACCGTCGTGGCTGCGCTGCCGGTTGGCAACATCTATGACCGTGCACGGATAGCGGAAGACGGCGCCGACTTCCGCCGCCGTGAGCTTTGGCAGGACTGGATGAGGCCGCGCGACATGCATCATGGGCTCGCCTCGAATCTTCTCGCATCCAACGGCTCCTATTGGTTTTTCGATATTCACCGCGGCTCCAGGCAGGACGCGTTCGGTGCCGACGACATCGACCTGTTGCAGAAGATCGTGCCGCATATGTTGCGCGCCGGGCAGATCGGCCGGCGGCTGGAGAACACCTCGGCGTTGGCATCGGCTTTCTCCCACCTGCCCTTCGGCGTGTTCCTGGTCAACGGCCACCAGCGGATCGTTCAGATGAACGAGGCCGCCGAGGCAATGCTGGCGCGGCCTGACAGCCCGCTGAGGCTGAATGGCGGCACGATCGTCGCCTCCAATCCCCGGGATGCGCAGGAGCTTCAACAATTGGTCGCGGATGCCTGCTCGCTGCCGGACGGAGCCATGCCCGGACCCGGCGGAACGCTGATGGTGCCGTCGGATCACAAGCGCTCCGACCTGACGCCGCTGGTGCTGTCGGTTGCGCCCTTCGTCGACGCCCGCGCCTACGGTTTGGCCTCGGAACGGTGCGCGGTGATCATGGTCACCGAGGTCGCCCGGCGCATCCCCGATGGCTTCGAGACGCATGTCCGCAGCCTGTTCGACCTGACGCCGGCCGAAGCCCGGCTCGCAGCGACATTGGCATCCGGGCGGACGCTGAAGGAAGCCGCGGCAAGCTCGAGCATCACCGTGAAGACCTGCCGCACCTATCTCGAACGTATCTTCTCCAAGACTCGCACCCGGCAGCAGAGCGAACTGGTTGCGCTGCTCAAGAGCACCGAACCGCTTAGCGGGCGCGGCGGGTAGCCGGCTCATGCACAGCGAGCGTGCTAAGGATTTCGAGGCCAATGGCTGACGCAAACCTGGAAGCGGTGTCCGCCGTGGTCGGCCAGATCTACGAGGCTGCCTACGATCAGGAACGCTGGCTCGAAGCAGTGACTGGTCTGCGCGATCTCCTTGGCGGCTCGCGCTCCTGCATTGTGCGGCTCGATCCAACGACGAGCAACGCAGTTTCAACAGTTTATGATCCCGAGTTCGTTTCGTCCGAAGTAACCGCTGCGCACATGCGCGATCCCATCAGCGTAGTCGCGGCCGCCCTGCCTGTGGGCAAAGTCTATGACCGCACGCTGGTAACGGAAGGGGGCGCCGGCTTCCGCCGCCGTGAACTCTGGCAAGACTGGTACAGGCCGCGTGACATGTATCACGGGCTTGCCTGTAATCTTCTGGCCGCCAACGGCTCCTATTGGTTTTTTGATATTCATCGCGGTTTGAGGCAGGAAGCGTTCGGTGGCGACGACGTCCAGCTGTTGCAAAAGATCGTGCCGCACATGCTGCGCGCCGGGCAGATCGGCCGGCGGCTGGAGAATACGTCAGCGCTGGCATCGGCTTTTTCGCATCTGCCCTTCGGCGTGTTTCTGATCAACGGCCATCAGCGGATCGTGCAGATGAACGAGGCCGCCGAGGCGATGCTGGCGCGGCCCGACAGTCCGCTGGCGCTGAAGCACGGTGTGGTAGTCGCCTCCAATGCCGGAGATGCGCAGGAGCTTCAACGGCTGGTTGCCGATGCCTGCTCGTTGCGGAACGGCGCCATGCCAGGCACCGGAGGAACGCTGATCGTGCCATCGGATCACAAGCGATCTGATCTGACGCGGCTGGTGTTGTCAGTCGCACCGTTCGTCGATGCCCGCGCCTATGGCCTGGCGTCGGAGCGCTGCGCGGTGATCATGGTGACGGAGGTCGCCCGGCGCACTCCCGATGGCTTCGAGCTACATGTTCGCAGCCTGTTGGACCTGACACCCGCCGAAGCGAGGCTTGCAACGGCATTGGCATCGGGGCGGTCTTTAAAGGAAGCCGCGGCCCTTTCCCACATTACCGTGAAGACCTGCCGCACCTATCTCGAACGGATTTTCTCCAAGACCCGGACCCGGCAGCAGAGCGAACTGGTCGCGCTGCTCAAAAGTACCGGGCCGCTCAGCGGCCGTGGCCGGTAATTCCCGAACAAAAAATCTAACAGTCGGCATTTGCCGATTGTTCGGGGCCGCGTCTTTCGGCCAGATTTTGGCTAGGTTTGCAGTGGCCAGCCATGAAGTAGGGCAGGTCGTTGATGATGCGGGGCCAATCAATGATGGAAACCGGATACGTTGTCGCGGCCGGATTATTTCCGTTTGCCGTTTCCTATACGCTCGTGGCAATGCTGCCGGGTGCCAATTTTGCCGTCGTTGCGCAGGCCGGGCTGACCGCGTCGCGTGCTACGGCGCTTTCCGCTGCCGCCGGTATCGCCCTTGGCGCAAGTTCGCTGGCGGCCGTCGTCGCGACGGGGGTCGGTTCATTGCCGCACGAGGGCATCGCGCATCAGATAGCCGCCAGCCTCTACGGCGCACTGCTGGTCCTCATTGGATGGAACTCGATGCGGCGAGCTTGGTCGATCAAGACGGGACCGGATGAGCCGAAACCGGTCGCAAACGTTCGGCACTTCCGGCTGGGTTTTGTCACTGCGGTGGCAAATCCCGCAACTGCAATATTTTTCGCCTCTTCAACGCTGAACTTAAATCTCCGCGGGGCGACTTACCTAACCGTGGTCGCATTGGTGTTTGCCATTGCGATCGCCTGGTTTGGTCTTCTTGGCCTTTGCATTTCCCAACCTGTAACACAGCGGTTCTACAGACGTTTCCGAAAGCATGCGGATATCGTCCTGGGAGGTGCCCTGGTGGCGCTCGGCTTCGCCGCGCTTGGGTCTTTGAAGGGCTAAAACATGTAGCGGTGTCTGGACTGGACTAGGACGTGACAGTCCAATCGTCGGCATTCGCGATTTCAGCTCTCGGGCGTTCACCGTTGGGGCGGTACGTCTGACGATCGGTGCTGCAGGTGGACTGGACAGGGTCGCGCTCACTGCAATTTGCTAGGACGGCAAGCGACGACCGGGCCGCACTCGCGCCATCGGCGATTAGCGACGCACTCCCGACGATCTCCAGTCCCCGAAGATCGGCTCGCCTGCGCGGTTTAATAGAACGGCGAATATGGCTCCCGGTCCGCTCGTGTGAAGACGGAGATGGGCTGGTCAATCCGCGCGACAACGCCCGCTCCGAAATTAATCCCAGTTCCGTCGCAGACACCAAATATGTTCGACCGCGTTCCGATCAGCACATTGACCGGTTTCCCGGCTTGGACGGGGTATGTGCTGTTGTGAATGAAAAGGACGCCGGTTGCCTGCAGCGTGTCATGCGCATTGCCGTTGCTGCTCGCTATCTCGACATAGTCGCGCCCTGCGAATGAATTTTGTGTCCAGATGCCGACAACCCCTTCCACCGAGAGCCAACCATTCGCCCAACCGTCCGCGTCGCGCGGAGAGTATTGTGTGAACAGGCGATAGGTAAGTGGGTCCGATAGCCAGAAAAGCGTTACGTAGCCGTCGATATCAGGCACATAGGTGAACCAGACGCCGGTTTCGCTCGCAGCCCACAGGCCATCCGCATCGTATGGGTCCAAATTGTTGGCGCTGACGAAATCCATTGACAGGGGTACCGGATCAGTCACGGCGTGATCGAAGAGTTGGGTGAGCGTCCAGCGCCCATTGTAGTTGAACCACTTGTCGAAGTAGGTTCCTCGAGCCACCGAGCTCAGGTCGATGATCTGTCGCTCCCCCCGTTCGACCGGACCAAAAGGAACGGGGTCGAAGTCCGGCAATTTGAGGCGCGGTATCATGACTGTGCTGGTCGCCAGTCGTGGCGACAACTTGCCCAGATCAAGCATGGATCCTGCTTTGCCAACCGCCGAACGCACGTTCCGCGCGATCAGATCCGTTCGATATTCTCGCCAATAGTGCCCGGACAGGATCTTGTCGAACGCGACCATCTGTTCGATCAGATGGTCGACGTCTTTGGCGGACCGTTTGGGCTTGGAAAGGAAAGCGTTCCGATGGCCAAGCAATTGCTTTCGCGCCTTGGCCTCCCTTCCAGAATGTCCGCGTCGAACGGCAGTTTACACCCCTCTGTTGGCGTAAAGCCGCTTTCATGCTTCGTGTGGAAATCGCCCATCAACTTGACCATGCTGCCTCCATCAGTCTCTGGCTAATCTTGCAACCAAGGTGACGGCGCTTCCTGATGATCGCCACCTCTCGCCGTCAGAATTTCACCGCGAGATCGAGCTTAGCGCCATTGTCGACAGCGCCACCGCCGAACTGTCCGGAATAGGACAGGGCGAGCGTCGCATTGGCCGACATTTTGAGGTCGATGCCGGCCTCGATCACGGCGCTGTCCGTGGCGATCGGCACGCCGGCGATGGTGAAGGCATCGCTGCCGGCAAAGGCGACCGTCGACAGCGGCGTGGTATCGCCGAAAGCGTGCCGCCAGCCGAGCATGCCGCGCGCTGTCGCATTGGTGTTGCCGAGCGCAAAACCGGTCGAGCCGCGCAGGCCGAGCGTGGTGAAGGTGGCGTCGGTGGTGGAACCCGCGCTGGTCAACGCTGCCGCGCCGCCCTTTTCGGTAAAGCCGTCGGTGTGCACGCTGACATAGGCGAGATTGACGAAGGGCTCGAACTTGAAGCCCTCGGCATCGGGCCCGCTGCTACCGACCTTGTAGGCAAGTTCGCCGAAGATCTGCGCGGTGCCGGCGTCATAGTCGGCCGAAAGTTGATCGGCAAATCCGTTGAAGGCGACCGAGCGTTTTGTCGACAGGCTGCTCCAGCTGAAGGCCCCACCGGTTCGGAAAGCGATGGCGCCCCAGTTGGTGCCGCCATAGAGACCGAGATGGTAGTTGTCGGCGTCGCCCCTGGAGCTGCGATCATCGGCATCGAAGTTCGCATGGCTGTAACCGCCAAGCAGACCGACACGCCAGCCGCCCACCAGCGTGTCGGCGCCCGCCAGCAGGCCCCCCGTCGAACGATCGAAAGCGGCGGCGTTGCCGTCGCTGTCGGTGTTGCCCCAGGACCCGAAAGCCTGGCCCCAGACGGCAAAGCGATCGGTGTCGGCGGCGACCATCTCGGGGCCACCCTCGCCATAGGCCATGACGGGAAGTGCTGCGGTGCCAACATCGCCGAAGGCGGCGCGGACACGGCTGGTCGCGGCATCGCGGACGAAGCGGCTGTCCTCGACCAGCATGCCCTTGGCCGAGGCATGGATTTCGCCAGACAGCTGGTCGAAGACAGTGCGTGCCTCGGCGTCGGTGGCCAGGCCGGCGACGGCGTTGAACACAGCCCCGCTAGTCAGGCTGTCCAGCCCTTCGCCCGTGGCGATCTGGTTCGGCGTCAGCCCGGCATCGGCGAAGTCACGCACCTTGGCCACGTCGAGATAGGCGTTGTTGGCGTCGTAGGTGTCGGTCACCGACAGGAATGCGGTATTGGTGACGCCGGTCACCGAACCGAATTCGCCGGTCAAGCCGCCGTCGGCGGTGAGCACCTTGTATTGCGCGCCGACTTGCAGGTTGCCCACCATATGGACTTCAAGAGTGGAACCGGCAGCCAGCGTCGTCGTGCCAGTCGAGACAAACTTGTCCGATTGATTGAGGCCCCCGATATCGACCGCATAGATCGAGCTTCCATCGAACTGCGCATTGCCGCTCGTGTTGAGCACATCGCCGGCGAAGCCGTTGACCACCGTCGTGCGGCCTTGATTCACGAACATCGCCAGGTTGGTGAAGTTGGTTGTCGCGATACCGCCCACTCCGGCAGCATCGACGATGCTCCCGGGACCATTGGTCATCGTGTCGCCGCCGCCGCCGAAATCGCTGGTGCCGCCTGCCGTGCGCCAAGTGCCGTTGTTGTTGAATGTGTCAGCAGCAGCGCCAAAGGTCACCGTACCGGTGATGAAACCTGCGTTGGCAAGGACGAACGGCCCGCCGGTGGCCACGAGCGCTGAGTCGGTCAGCAGCCCGGAGCTGTTGCGGATCGTACCAACCGACGTATTGGTGATGGTGCCGCTGGAACCCGTCACCGTCACACCGCGCGCTACGCCGCTGGCCGTGCCGGCAACATTGACGTTCACCACGCCGGCGCCGGTTGCCTTGATGCCTTCGGCGGCAGTGCCGGTGACCGCGCTGTTGGCAGTCACCGTGACCGTGCCGGTGCCGCTATTGGTCGCTTCGATGCCGGTCAGGCCCGACACCGCGCCGGTGGTCGTCACACCAACTGTGCCGGCGCCCGCCGCGTTGGTCTGACGCGCGATGATCGCCGTATTGCCCGTTGAGGACACCGCGCCGGCGTTCACCAACACACTGCCGCCGGTGGTGCGCGCGTAGACACCATTGCCCGACGTCGCGGTTACCGGACCGACCGTCTTCACCGTCGTCGAGCCGGAGCCTAAGTTCTCCGCGTCGACGCCGAATCGTGCTCCGATGGCACCATTGGCCGTCACGTTGATGTTGCCAGTTGCGGCAGCTGGGAAGATCGCGGTGACGATGCCGGCATTGCCCGACTTAATGTCGCCGTTCGCCAGCGCCGTGACATTGCCGGTCGTCGACTGCGCCTGGATATCGATGGCGTCCTTGCTGCCGGCCAGCGCCGTTACCGCGCCGGTGGTGACAGTGATGGCGCCGCCTGCGGCGGTATCGCGCACCACAATGCCTTTGCCTGCCATCGAGCTGCTGGCGCCTGAGATGTTGACGCTGACCGTGCCGGAACCATTGTTGAGGATGTTGGCTGCATCGCCGCTGCCGCCGGCGAAACCGCCGGCGCCGGTGACCAAGATATCGCCAGCGCCGCCGGTGCCGGCGATCAGCTCCAGGCCATCCGTCGCGCCGGTCACCTTGTTGGCGGCATTCACTGTCACTGCGCCGCCGCCGGCCGCCAGAATGCCCTCGGAGAGGGTGCC
>NZ_RZQL01000184.1 GCF_003997935.1 Mesorhizobium sp. M7A.F.Ca.US.006.01.1.1 | reverse complement strand
TTCCAGCCGATGAATGTCAATTTCGGCCTGTTCCCGCCGGTGGAAGCCCCGAAGACCGAAGGCAAACGCATGCGCGGCAAGGACAAGACCGTTGCCAAGCGCCACGCCATCACATCGCGCGCACGCGCCGATTGCCGGCAATGGCTGGGATTGGCGGCGCAAGCGGAAACGGCCGAAGCTGCGGAGTAGCTTGCTGGCACAAAGTAGGATACTATCTTACTTTATGCCCAAAAGAGGCGCCCATGGAATCCGCCGAGAAACTGTCCATCACCGTCACGCCTGCAATGGCGCGTATGATCCGCGAGAAAGTCGAGGACGGCTCCTTCGGATCAGCGAGCGAGGTCATCCGCGCCGCCCTTCGGGCTTTCCAGCGTGAGGAAGCTGAGCATGCCGAACGCATGGTGTCGATCAGGGCGCGGGTGAAGGCATCGATCGAAGACAAAAGACCTGCTGTTCCGCTCGACGAGGCGATCGACCGGGTAAAGAGCCGGATTTCGCAACTGGCGAGAGAGAGCGATGATCCAGCGTCTCGCCGTCGTTCTTAGCGAAAACGCGATTTCCGATCTTGAAGCAATTGGCGCCTACGTCCTTGAGAGCAGCGGCAGCGAAAACATCGCCAACGGTTTCGTGGATCGGATAGAAGAGCGCTGCCAGAGTATCGGCAATGCACCTCGTGGCGGTCGCTCGCGCGACGATGTCGTTCGGGGATTACGAACCGTTCCATTCGAGCATTCCGCCGTCATCACCTATCTGATCGAGAACGATGTCGTCCGCATCGTCAACATCTTCTATGGCGGTCGCGACTATGAGGCGCTGATGCGCGACGGTGGATCGAGTGAACCATCCTGAGGCGACATTTATTCGGCCGGCTCGGCACTCGCCACCGGCAGCCCTGGCTTCCCCGCTTCGCCCGGATTTCGCCTGACATAGGCGGCCTTCAGGCTCTCCGATGTGTCGCGCGAACCATCATGGCTCCAGCCGGGCGGCTTGATCAGATAGTTCAGGCGATCGCCCAAGGTCAGGCCGGGCGCAAAGGCATCCCTGAACATGCCGATCCATTCATGAAACGCGACTTTCAGCGGATTGAAGGTGCCGAGATTTTTCACGATGCCGTAGCGCGGCCGGTCTTCCTCCAGTTCCCCGACGAAGGTGCCGAACATGCGGTCCCAGACGATCAGCGTGCCGGCATAATTGGCGTCGAGATAGCGCGGATTGGTGGCGTGATGGGCGCGGTGATGCGACGGCGTGTTGAAGACGAATTCGAACCAGCCCCACATCTTGCCGATGGTCTCGGTGTGGATCCAGAACTGCCAGACGAGGTTGAAGCCGAATGTGAAGGCAATCGCCGCCGGATGGAAGCCGAGCAGCACCAGCGGCGCCTGCAAAACGAACATGAAGGTGAACAGCCCGGTCCAGCTTTGCCTGAGCGCCGTCGACAGATTGTAGTGCTGGCTGGAATGGTGGTTGACGTGTTCGGCCCACACCCAGCGCACCCGGTGCGCGATGCGATGATAGAAATAGTAGCGCAAATCATCGAGCAGGAAGGCGGCCAGGAACACCCAGACCGACAGGCCGAGATTGAAGACGCGGAACTGCCAGAGCCACAGCAGTGCCCAGTAGGACACCACGCCAAGCAGCAGCCCGGCAACGACATTGCCGGTGCCCATCATCAGGCTGGTCAAGGTGTCGCGCGTTTCGAACGAACCCTTGGCGCGGCCGGTGCGCACCAGCCAAAGCTCGATCAGGATCGCGACAACAAAGAACGGGATGGCCAGTTGGGTGACTTGCGGGAAATTGTAGTCGTCCATCACGCGGCCTCCCCAGTGGAATTCGAACGGTGCGGCTCAAGGGCTTCCAGCAGGCCCAGCGCATCCGTTGAGCTGGCAAAGCGGAAGCGGCCGCCCTTCCAGGTGAAATCGGCGAGCCGCAATGAGACCGCGTTCCCGTCTCCGGCGTTCAAAACCACGACATCTCGAGGCGTGACGATGCGGGTCAAGAAGCAGTCGCCTATGCTGTGAACGATACCGAAGCGCCCTCGCCCGATATCCAGAAAAGCGGTCCTGGCATCTGCTGTCAGGCGGGCCGCCGCAACGATCTCGTCGGGAAAATCTTCGGCGAATCGGCTCGCTGCCTGATCGGCACTGCTGAGCGTCGCCGTCTTGCTGCCGCCGGTGAAATGCACCGCCGCAACCGACAGCGCGATGCCGAAGGTAACGATCGCTACCAATATGGGTAAGCTCATGAACCTCCTCCGGGCCGGTCTGTTGTCTTCGGCAACAGTTTGGCGCGCGGGCGTCTTAACATGATTGACGTTTACGTCAAAGCGTAGGCCAGCCCTTGCTCGCGCGACGCAGCAGCAGCCAATGCCGGCGCAAGGCCGACAGCCGCGCCACGCCTTCGAGCGGCGAACCATTCGCCATCTTGCCGAGATAGGCACGTGACAGGGCGAGCGGCAGGAATGCCGGACGCAGCGAGACCGGCAGAGCCGGTGCGCCTTGCTCGAAGGCGGAAAGATGTTCCCGTGCCAGCGCCATCATCGCCGCCGCCGCGCGTTTGGCGCCGGGTCCACCGTCGCCGGCAACGAATTCTTCCGGCGACGATCCCGCCGCCGCCAGAATATCGGCCGGGACAAAACATTGTCCGCGCTTGCGGTGCAGCGGCAACAGCAGCAGCAGGCCGGTCATCGCCTGCGCACAGCCTGCCCTGCCCGCCAGTTCGGCAAAGCGCGGCGCCTCGCCGGGATCGAGCACCATCGCCGCAAGCTGGATGAGCGCGGCAGCCGTCTCGCCGCAATAGCCTTCCAGATCGGTGCGCGACGGCATCGGGTCGTCGTAGAGGTCGAAGATGCGCGCATCGAGCATGTTCTCGAAGGCCGGCTTCGGCAGGCCGAATGTCGCTATGGTGGCGTTCAAGGCTTCGGCTGTGGGATGGCCGGCGCCAGCCTCCCCACCGGCGGCAATGACATCGCGCCACCATTGCAGCCGCACCTCGCCCGGCAGCGCCTCATGGATGCGATCGCGAATGCCTGCGATCTCGGCATTGAAGGCATAGAGCGAAAACAGCGGGTCGCGCTTGTCGGCCGGCGCGTAGAGCGCGGTCAGGTAGCGGTCATGGTCGGCGACGCGCACCGCCTCCATGACGATTTCAGCGCTTCGAGACATGTCAATCGACGGCGATGAGCGCGGCGGCCACGGCGCGCTCTTCCGCCAGAAGGACATTGTAGGTCCGCACCGCGGCACCCGTCGACATCGGCTCGGATGCAATGCCGGCGGCCTTCAGCGCGGCCCGCAATGCCACAGGCAATGGCCTGAGATCCCTGCCCATGCCGACGAGCAGGAGTTCGACCTTGTCGGCCTCGGACAACAGCCTGTCGAAATCCGCCACCGTCAACACCAGAGGATCAGCCGGCTCCCAGCCATGGATGCCGGACGGCAGGCACATGAGCGAACCGCGATGCGACATATCGGCAAAGCGGAACCCGCCATTGCCATAGGCTTCGATCGGCGCGCGGCCCGGAAAATGCGCCTCGCGGATGACGATGCCTTTGCTGGTCACCGTTATACCCGGCGCGTCAGGTCGCGACCGCCTTGCCGCCATTGACCGGCTTCTCCTCGTCGGCCGAAGCCTGCGGCCGCAACTTGAACAGGATCAACAGCGGTGCGGCGATGAAGATCGAGGAATAAGTCCCGAAGACGACGCCGAACAGCATGGCCATGGTGAACGAGCGGATCACCTCGCCGCCGAACAGAACCAGCGCCAGCAGCGCCAGGATCGTCGTCACCGAGGTCAGTGTCGTTCTCGACAGCGTCTCGTTGATGGCGTTGTTCAACAGCTGCGGCAGCGGCATGCGCTTGTATTTTCGCAGATCCTCTCGAACACGGTCATAGACGACGATCGTGTCGTTCAGCGAATAGCCGATGATCGTCAGGATCGCCGCCAGCGATGACTGGTTGAACTCCAGTCCGGTGATGACGAAGAAGCCGAGCGTCATGACCACATCGTGCACCGTCGCCACGATGGCACCGACCGCGAACTGCCATTCGAAGCGGAACCAGACATAGATCAGGATGCCGAGCAGCGCGATCAGCATGGCGATCGTGCCTTGCTTGGCGAGTTCTCCGGAAACCGTCGGTCCCACCACTTCGACACGGCGGAAGTCATAGGTGTCCTGCAGCTCGCCACGCACCTTGTCGATGACCGTCTGCTCGGCATTCTCGCCACCATCCTGCGAGCCGACACGGATCAGCACGTCGTTCGGATCGCCGAACTGCTGCACCTGGACTTCGCCGATGTTGAGTTCGGTCAGCCGCCCACGAATGTCGGCAATATCGGCGTTGCCGGTCTTGGCCTTCACCTCGATCAGCGAGCCGCCCTTGAAGTCGATGCCGTAGTTGATGTCGACGGTCATGAACAGCACGACCGACAGCACCGAAAGGATGCTCGACAGCGCGAACGTCCAGCGGCGGATGCCCATGAAGGGGATCTTCGTGCCGGGTGGAACGAAGGTCACCGGCGCCTTAGGCAATTCCTTCGGGCGCGCCCGGCGCAGCCAGATCGAGACCAGCAGACGGGTGAAGGTGAAAGCGGTGAAGACCGTGGTCAGGATGCCGATGGCGAAGGTGATGGCAAAGCCCTTCACCGGCCCGGTGCCGAGATAGAACAGCACCACGGTGGCGATCAGCGAGGTGACGTTGGAATCGACGATGGTCGCCAGCGCCTTGGTGAAACCGGTGTCGATCGCCTGGATCACCGAGCGGCCGGCTCGTCGCTCCTCGCGGATACGTTCATAGATCAGCACGTTGGAATCGACCGCCATGCCGATGGTCAGCACGATACCGGCGATACCAGGCAAGGTCAGCGTCGCGCCAAGCAGCGACAACAGCCCGACGATCATCGCCACGTGCACCGCCAGCGCGATGTTGGCGAGGAAGCCAAGGAAGCCGTAGGCGACGAACATGAACACGACGACGAGGATCGAGCCGATGATGCCGGCGACCTTGCCGGCATGGATCGAATCCTGGCCGAGGCCCGGGCCGACGGTACGTTCTTCGATCACCGTCAGCGTTGCGGGCAAGGCGCCGGCGCGCAGCAGCACCGCAAGGTCATTGGCGCTCTGGGCGGTGAAATTGCCGGAGATCTGGCCGGTGCCGCCGAGGATCGGCTCACGAATCTGCGGCGCCGAGATCACCTGATTGTCGAGGATGATGGCGAACAGCTTGCCGACATTTTGCGAGGTCGCCTGGCCGAAGCGCGCCGCACCCTTCGAATCGAAGCGGAACGACACCACCGGCTCGTTGTTCTGAGAATTGTAGGTCGCCTGCGCATCGACGAGGTTTTCGCCCGAAACGATGACGCGGTTCTCGATCAGATACGGAACCGGCGGATCGTCCTGCGAATACAGCACCGACGAGCCGGCGGGCGGACGGCCGTTGAGCGCGTCCTGCACCGGCATCGACTGGTCGACCATCTGGAAGGTCAGCTTGGCGGTCTGGCCGAGGATTTCCTTCAGCCTTTGCGGATCCTGAAGGCCCGGCACCTGGACAAGGATACGGTCGTCGCCCTGCCTCTGCACGATCGGTTCGGTCGTGCCGAGCTCGTTGACGCGACGCTCGACCACCTCGATCGACTGCGCCAATGCAGTCGACGTGCGGTATTTGATGCCGGCGTCGGTGACGCTGAATTTGAGCAGGCCGGGCTCGGAATCGTCGAGCGTCATTTCCTGGATGGAGCCGCCGGTGAACAGGCCGGCAGCCACCGGATCGGTCAGCGTCTTCAGCGCCGTCTTGGCGGCATCGAGCTGGGCTGGATCGGTGATGCGGACCTGCAAGACACGTCCGGTGCCGGCGAGGCCGGTATAGCCGATCTTGGCGTCACGCAGCAGAGTGCGGATCTCGTCGCGCGTCGTCTCCAACCGATCCTTGATCAGATCGTTCTGGTTCATCTCCAGCAGGATGTGCGAGCCGCCCTGCAGATCGAGGCCGAGCGTCATCTGACGCTTCGGCACCCAGCTGGGCAGTTGGGCCAAGGTGCTTGCGGGGATGAGATTGGGCGCGGCGAGGATCACCGTAATGGCCACGGCCACCCAGATCAGGATCATCTTGAAGCGCGAGAAATACAACATATGGCGTCGTCCGTCAGAGCGTGTCCGCGGATCGCTCCGCCTAAAATTGGATTATTTCTTGGCGTTCTGGTTGGCCACCGGCTCGCCCTTGACGCGCACATCGGCGATCGTCGAGCGCAGCGCCGTCACCTTCAAGCCATTGCCGAGGTCGATCTCGAGCTCGTTGTCGTCGATCACCTTGGTCACCTTGCCGACGAAGCCGCCGCCGGTGACGACCGTGTCGCCGCGACGGACAGCCGCCAGCATCTCGCCGCGCTTCTTCAGCTGCGTGCGCTGCGGCCGGATGATCAGAAAATACATGATCACGAAAATCAGAACAAACGGCAAAATGCTGATGAACATGTCGGGAGAAGCGCCGACGCCTTGGGCGTATGCCGGTGTCACGAACATCGAGGTACTCCTGAATTTTGAAAACAGCCGCCAATTTGGCGGCCCCTTGAAATTTGGCCGGAATATAGTCGGTAAAGTTGTCAATGCAACTGCGCGGCCGGCCAAATCGGCTGCTTTTCCGGCCTGTTGAGCCGTGTTAGAGCATGATCGCGAAAAGCGCGAGCGGGTTTTCGGAAAAGATCACGTTCGAACAAAAGGTTGCAACCGGTTTCCAACCTCACGGAATCGGTCACGTCCACGCCTCCACACGTCAAAAACGCGAAAACAAAAGACAGACATGACCGACAGCAGCATTGAAGCCCTGAACCAGAAACTCGACCGGCTGATCGAAGCGGTGAGCCGCCTTGCCCCGCCGCCAGTGCCCCAAACCGACCTCCGCGAGGCCGATTGTTTCGTCTGGCAGGCCGATCCGGGCTATCTGGAGCCGGTGCGCAAGGTCAATCGCGTCGACATCGGCCTGATCCGTGGCGTCGACCGTGTCCGCGACATCCTTGTCGACAACACCGAACGCTTCGCTGCCGGCTATCCGGCCAACAATGTATTGTTGTGGGGCGCGCGCGGCATGGGCAAATCGTCGCTGGTCAAGGCCGTGCATGCTGAGATCAACGCCAAGGCCAAGTCCGACCTGCCGCTGAAGCTGATCGAAATCCACCGCGAGGACATCGACACGCTGCCGAAGCTGATGGGTCTGCTGAAGGCGGCGCCCTTCCGCTTCATCCTGTTTTGCGACGACCTCTCCTTCGACCACGACGACACCTCCTACAAGTCGCTCAAGGCAGCGCTCGAAGGCGGCGTCGAGGGTCGCCCGGCCAATGTCATCTTCTATGCCACCTCGAACCGCCGCCATCTTTTGCCCCGCGACATGATCGACAATGAGCGCTCGACCGCCATCAACCCGTCCGAGGCGGTCGAGGAAAAAGTGTCGCTGTCCGACCGGTTCGGGCTGTGGCTCGGCTTCCACAAATGTTCGCAGGACGAGTATCTCGACATGATCGACGGCTATGTCCGGCACCATGGCCTGGTCATGGATTCCGACCAACTGCGCGCCGAAGCACTGGAATGGGCGACCACCCGCGGCAGCCGCTCGGGCCGCGTCGCCTGGCAGTTCACCCAGGACCTGGCTGGCCGGCTCGGCAAGCCCCTGAAGGACTGACGCGTTGGATAGCGTCGCCAATCCCATCCAATGACAAGATCATTTGGGCGGCTGCGACCGCCGCAAATCACGCGGCGTTTGGCCGATCTCGCGGCGCATCCAATGCACAAGATGTGACTGGTGTGCGAAGCCCGTCAATTCCGCCACCTCGCTGGTGCTGAGATCGCCTTGCTGCAGCAGGACGCGTGCGCGTTCGACGCGGCGCCGTAGCACGTAGCGGTGCAGGGTGAAGCCCGTTGCCACTTTGAACCATGTCCGCAAGTGCGAACTGCTGGCACCGGCAACCCGGCTCAGTCGATGGATCGGAAGGGGTTCGTGCAGCGCGACCTCGATATGCTCCAGCACGCGCCTGAGCTGAGTATCCGACAATCGGCTCGCGCGATCGATATCAGGTTCACCGAGGCCAAGCAGCCTCACAGCGATCGCGGCGCCGATGCTGTCGGCAAACAACGACCCGCTCGGCGAACTCGCATTGAGATCGCTCTCGAGTGCTCGCGCGAGGTGTTCGATGCGCTGGTCACGAAGCAGGTGACGTGTGCCGAGCGGCAATGCGCGCGCCTTGCCGCCAAGTTCGGCTGCCACCCGTTCCATCAAGGCCGGCTGCAACGCGATCTCGATCGTGTCGAATGGGGTGTCAGCCTCGAACCCGCCCTCCTCGCCGGCAGGCACCAGGTCGATATCGCCGGCGCGCCTGACGAAATATCGTCGAACCTCATGGCAGTAGGAGCGCGTCGCAGCACTTGCATGCACCATGATGCGATGGTGTGGCGCCCGGAGCAGGCGATGGACCCCGGCTTCGACATGCCGAGAGGCCATTGTTACGTCGGACGGGGATCGGGCCGGGGCGACTTGCGAGAGCATGCTTTCTCGATTCATGGCAAAACCTGTCAAAGAATTGGCAATTCCCGCGCGATTTTCAATGCCGTGGCTATGTACCTACGCCTCTCCATAAAACTTGGATGAGAGGTTATGCCATGAGTTTCTATGTTGTTGTTGGAGCAGGCCCGGTTGGTCGCGAGACCGCCCGGCTTCTGGGCGAAGAAGGCCATGATGTTGTCTTGACGAGCCGGAGTGTCGGTTCGAACGCGCTGCAAAATGTCCGGACCGTCCAGGCCGATGCCACCGATGCCGTTGAACTGGCGCGTATCTGCCGAGACGCCGACGCCATTTTCATGTGTGCCATGGCCGCCTATCACCGGTGGCCGACCGACTTCTTCCCGATCATCGACGGCACCGTGCGGGCTGCGGAAGCGGTCGGCGCGAAGCTTGTGGTTCTCGGAAACCTCTATGGCTATGGCGAACATGCCGATAGTCCGCTTCACTCCGACCTGTCTCTGGATCCGACTTCGAAGAAAGGAACCGCCCGGACGATCATGTGGCAGCGGGCGGTCCGTGCGGACGTACCGGCCGTCGAAGTGCGGTCCAGCGACTATCTTGGACATGGTGCGATCAGCTCTTTCTCACTGGTCGCGCTGCCCTCCATAATCGAGGGGAAACCGACTGCTTTCATTGGAAACCTCGACGCAACTCATGCCTGGTCCTTCACGAAGGACGTGGCCAGGACGCTGGTCGCTGCTTCCCGCTACACGGGCGAATGGGGACGGGCGTTCCATGTTCCATCGCAACACGCCTCACCCCGGGAACTCATCCTGACGACCGCGGCAATGCTTCACCGTGAAATTCCAGAAACACGTTCCTATTCCATCCCCGAAATGGAAGCATTTGGCATGCATGAGCTCATCGAGATGAGCTACCTCTTCGACAATCCCTTGCTGGTCGATTCCTCCGACGCGGAGAGGCTTCTCGGCATCAAGCCCAGCAGCCTTGGCGTCATGATCGCCGACACCCTGCGTGATCATCTTTGAAGCTTGAAGACTGGCGCGTCGCGTTGAAACTGAAAAAGCCCGCTCCTTTCGGAACGGGCTGAGCCGGCGGGCAGGACTGGAGGTCAGACGGCCCGCAAATTGCTTTTTTTCTTCTATTCGAAACTATTCGAGATAGCCGGAGGGATCGACCGGGGCGGAATTCTTGCGCACTTCGAAGTGCAGCTTCGGCGAGTCCGTCGTGCCGCTCATGCCCGACAGTGCGATTTCCTGGCCGCGCTTGACCTTCTGGCCGCGCTGGACCTCGATCGAGCTGGCGTGGCCGTAGACGGTGACCAGGCCGTTCTCGTGGCGCACCAGCACCGTGTTGCCGAATTCCTTGAGGCCGTCGCCGGCATAGATGACGACGCCGTTCTCGGCCGCCTTGACCGGCGTGCCCGTCGGCACCGCGATATCGACGCCGTCCTTGCCCGAGCCGAAACCGGAAATCACCCGGCCGCGCACCGGCCAGCGCATCTTGCCGATGCCGGTGGCATCAGGCGCGACGGCATCGTCGGCCTCGGCCTGCTGGATGACCTTCGAATCCTTTTTCGGCGGCGTGTAGGACGCCAGCGTTTCCGACGGCGTGGTCTTTGCCGCGGGCTGCGTCGTGGCCGTCGTCACCGGATCGACCTTGGCCGGCTTGGCAGCGGCGACGGTCGCGGTTCCGCCGGCGGGCACCTTCAGGGTCTGGCCGATCTTGAGCAAGCCATCCTTCATCCCGTTGGCCTGCTTTAGAGCAACGACGCCGACGCCGGTCTTCCTGGCAATCGAAGACATCGTGTCGCCCGACTGGACCGTGTAGGTCCCAGCAGCGCCGGTCGTCTTGGCAACCTGCGGCTTGGGCTCCTTGGGCTGGTTTGCTGCGGCCGACGCGTCGACCTGAGCGGCGGACTTGCCCTCCTTAGGCTTCGGCTGCTGTGGCAGGACGGCGACCTTGTCCGGCGCAGTGGCCGGCAGGTTGTGCTTGGTGTCTTTCGCCGGCTTGGCATCCGCGAGCTTCGGCTCGCCCTTGCTCGAATAGGCGTAGGCCGGGATGACCAGCTTCTGGCCGGTCTTCAGCCCCTTGGTCGCGCTCAGCCCATTGACCTTCATGATCACGTCGGACGGCACCTTGTAGCGCTGCGCCAAGCCGCCGATCGTTTCGCCGTCCCTGACGACGATCTCGGTTGCATGCGGAGTGCCGGCAGCAGCCACGCGGGGTTCGTCAGGTTGCGAAACCTTGAAAGGCGACGCTGCCGGAGCGACGGTGCCGGTCGTGGTCCTGTCGACATGCGGTGCCGGGGCCAATGCGGTGCGCACAGGCTTCGATGCCGGCGCCAGTTCGGGAGCCTGCTGCGCTTGGGCAACCGGCGGCGGCAGCGGCCGCGTCGAGACCGGCTCGAGGCTGGAGCGGCTGACCGATTGTGTATGGCTGCCATCGATCGGAGCGGCGGCGACATCGCCCGGATAGGGCTGCTGTACGGCATCCTGCTTGTTGATGATGGTCCGCTGATTGTTGGTCGAGGATGTAAAGACGTCGTCGACGCCATTGAACCGCGAAACCTGGGAACTGCACCCGGCCGCAGCGCCTGCAATCATGAGGACAGCGCAACCTCGCGCCAGATTGCGTCCATTTGCCTTCAAAACACTGAGTTGCATCGCACTGACCCGCACATACCCGGTACAAACTAGGCATGATTAAAGCGCGTTAATGTTACTCGACGGTTAACCCCATGGAATCCGGCGCAATTTTTCTTAAAATATTAGAGAGCGAGCCGAGGGGAGATTTTCAGGTCAGGCCAGCCGGGGTCGAAGACGGGCGCGACCGACGCGGCGCGGCCTGAACATCAACATGCGCGCTAAATGATAGCGGCGACACCGCGCAGGATCGGCTGCAGGCGAACGAGGCCGATGTCTTCACGCTCGAAGCGGCTGCCGACCTTGGTCAGCTTGGCCAGCACCTGTTCGCCCTCTTCGGGGCCGATCGGAGCGATGACGATACCGCCGCTCGACAACTGGTCGAGCAGGAAACGCGGCAGGCTGTCGAAGGCAGCCCAGGCGACGATGCGGTCAAATGGCCCTTCATTCGGCAGCCCGCCGGAACCATCGGCGTGGCGCACGATCACATTGCCGATGCCGAGCGCCTCGAAGCGCTGCCGCGCCTGCTCGGCGAGTGTCTTGTAGCGATCGGTGGTGATGACCCGCCCGGCCAGCCGCGACATCACCGCCGAGGTGTAGCCCGAGCCGGTACCGACCTCGAGCACGCGGTTGCCCTGCTCGATAGCGAGCGCCGCGATCACCGCCGCCTGCATGTCGGCGCCTTCGATCGCCTCGCCGCATTCGATCGGCAGCATGCGGTCCGACCACGCGATGGAATGGAACTGGGCCGCCAGGAAGCCGCGTCGCGGCGTCGCCTCGAAGGCCGCGATCAGCGCCTTCGGCACCGTCCCCCGGCCACGCAGGCGCAGCAGAAAGGCGGCAAAACCTTCGCGGTCATCGAGGCCCTGGTTCATGCAAGCGCCTTGCTCAGCTGGTCACGGATTTCATGCGCGGTCAGATCGAGCTGCAGTGGCGTCACCGACACCAGCCTATTGCGAAGGGCGTAGAGGTCGGTGCCTTGTTTGCCTTCGACCGGCTCGCGGCCGAAGCGCAGCCAGTAGTAAGCCAAGCCGCGCCCGTCGCGGCGCTCGTCGACCCACAGGGAGTGCACGAGCTTGCCTTGCGAGGTGACCACCGTGCCGGCGACCTCTTCGGGCGTGCAGTTCGGAAAATTCACGTTCAGCAAAACACCGTCAGGCAGCGGCGTCGCGACCAGCTTCTTCAGCAATGCCGGCGCCAGCGCCTCGGTCGTCTCGTAAGGCACGACGCGATCCTCGCCGACATAGCTGTAGCCCTGGCTGAGCGCGATCGAGCGTATGCCGAGCAGCGCGCCCTCCATGGCGCCGGCGACGGTGCCGGAATAGGTGACATCGTCGGCGATGTTGGCGCCCGAATTGATGCCGGACAGGATCAGGTCGGGTGCGCCGGGCAGGATCTTCTTGACGCCCATGATGACGCAATCCGTCGGCGTGCCGCGCACGGCAAAATGCTTCTCGCCGATCTTGCGCAGCCGCAGCGGCTCCGAGATCGACAGTGAATGCGCATAGCCGGACTGGTCCTGCTCGGGCGCCACCACCCAGACATCGTCGGACAGCGTACGTGCGACGCGTTCGAGCGACGCCAGGCCCTCGGCATGAATGCCGTCGTCATTGGTCAGGAGGATACGCATTATTTCGCTTCGATCTTTTCCAGACCGCCCATGTAAGGCCGCAGCACTTCAGGAATGGTTACGCTGCCATCTTCATTCTGGTAGTTTTCGATGACGGCGATGAGCGCGCGGCCAACGGCGGTGCCCGAGCCGTTGAGGGTGTGGACGAAGCGGTTGCCCTTGCCGTCCCTGTCCTTGTAGCGCGCGTCCATGCGGCGTGCCTGGAAATCGCCGCACACCGAGCAGGACGAGATCTCGCGATAGGCGTTCTGGCCGGGCAGCCAGACCTCGATGTCGTAGGTCTTTCGCGCGCCAAACCCCATGTCACCGGTGCACAGCGTCATGGTGCGGAACGGCAGGCCGAGCCGCTTCAGCACTTCCTCGGCGCATTGCGTCATCCGCTCGTGCTCGGCAAGCGATGAGTCCTGGTCGGTGATCGACACCAGCTCGACCTTGTAGAACTGATGCTGGCGCAGCATGCCGCGCGTGTCGCGCCCGGCCGAACCCGCTTCCGAACGGAAGCACGGCGTCAGCGCGGTGTAGCGCAGCGGTAATTTCTCGTGGGCGGTGATTTCTTCGCGCACGAGGTTGGTGAGCGGGACTTCGGCGGTCGGGATCAACCAAAATTGCTCACTTGTGGGAGCTCGCTCGAAAATCGTGCCCACCGTTTCAACCAGATTTTTCTGGCCGGCCTTCAGCTTTTCGATATCGGACGAATCCTGCCAATCCTCCAATATTCTGGCAGCCTGCTGCGACCGAGACTCAATCGATGCTCCAAAAAACAGATCTTCTTTGAACTTGGGCAGTTGCCCTGTCCCAAACATGATGTTGTCCTTGACCATCAGCGGCGGGATGACTTCTTCGTAGCCGTGTTCGGTCGTATGCAGGTCCAGCATGAACTGGCCGAGCGCACGCTCCATCCGCGCCAGTCCGCTTTTCAGCACCGTAAAGCGCGAGCCCGACAGCTTTGCCGCGCGCTCGAAATCCATCATGCCGAGCGCTTCGCCGATCTCAAAGTGCTCCTTCACCCAGTTCGGCCGCGTCGGCACCTTGCCAACGATGTGCTTGACGACATTGTCGTGCTCGTCCTTGCCGACAGGCACGTCGTCGAACGGTACGTTGGGCAGCACCGCCAGCGCGTCGTTCAGCGCCTTGTCGAGCTCGCGTTCGCGCGCCTCGCCGTTCTGGATGAAGACCTTGATCTCGCCGACTTCGGCTTTCAGCGTCTCGGCCAGGGCGGCATCGCCCGAACGCATGGCGTTGCCGATCTCCTTCGACGCAGCATTGCGGCGCTCCTGCTTGGTCTGTAGCTCGGTAACGTGTTCGCGCCGCGCCTCGTCCGAGGCGATCAGCCCGCCGACCGTGGACTGCGCCTCGTCAGCCGACCACGAGCGCTTCACCAGCGCGTCGACAAGGGCCTTCGGGTTGTCGCGAATCCATTTGATGTCAAGCATGGTTTGAACGCTCCGGGGTAGCATGTCGCCCAAAGTGCGCAGCGGTTTGGGACAACGACATGCTTCAAACAAAACTGAAACGCATCGCTTTCAGTGCGATGCGTTTCAGCCAGAGGGCGTAAACCGCATCATCGATGGATGCAAGATGGGGCATGGGGAACGCAAGCATGCGATCACGCTTTGACGCGCTTTCGGCTGAAGGCGGAGGAGAGCCTGAAATGAAAAACCCGCCTCTACGGCGGGGCGCTG
>NZ_RZQL01000183.1:2629-14497 GCF_003997935.1 Mesorhizobium sp. M7A.F.Ca.US.006.01.1.1 | reverse complement strand
GTCCTGAATAGACGGCGGCATAAATGGCAGCCGGCGCTTCGCAATCCCCAATGCGCGAGACGCGGCGCAGCCGGCCCGCCTGTCCCTCCTCGAGCCGCCTGGTCAGCGCAGCATAGAGTTCGTTGCGAGGCAGCCGCGCTGTGACGAGGACAACGGCGTCGGTCTCTCGGTGGTTCGTTGCGCCTGTTCGCGCATCGATGAAGAGGGCCTGGCCTTCATGCGTGCCGGTGAGCGCCATGTGCGTAACCATTCCGACGCCGCGCTCATATAGACGCTTTGCTGTTCGAATGTTTTCAAGCGTGTTGATCGTGAAGGAGGAGATGTCGGCTGCTGGTGTGACCAGCGTCACATTTTTGCCCATTAGCGCCAGTTTTTCAGCGATCACGGCGCCCATGTAATAGTGGTCGTCGTCATAGACGACAATTCGGCCCGAAGGGATACTGCCGCCCATGATGTCGTCCGGTGTGAACACGGGCACGCTGGCCGACAATGTAAGCGGCTTGAACGCCGCGCGTCCGACGCCATCGGCGCGCCATTGCGATCCTGTTGCGAGCACGACCTCATCGGCGTCAAACTCGAGGACGTCGGCCAATCCGAGATCGCTTTCGAGATAGACCCCGACATTCGAGAGTTTATCGAGCTGAGTGACGCGCCAGTCGCGGACCCTCAGCCATTCACGCAGGCCCGGCAGCTCGCCCTCAAGGGTCACGCGGCCACCGAGACGGCTCTGCCGCTCGGCCAAGGTTACCTGGTATCCGCGCTGACCGAGCGCCCGGGCGCATTCGAGGCCCGCCGGCCCACCGCCGACCACGAGCACGCTCGAATCGCTTGATTTGGTGGAAATTCGCTCGGGATGCCAGCCGCGACGCCATTCCTCGCCCATGGTCGGGTTTTGCGTGCAGCGCAGGTTCGTCATGGCAAAGTGGCTCGACACGCAGATGTTGCAACCGATGCACTCGCGGATATCTTCGTAGCGCCCCTCCTCGATCTTCTTCGGCAGGAAGGGATCCGCGATCGAGGGGCGCGCGGCGCCAATCATGTCAAGCACGCCGCGACGGATCAGACTTGCCATTGTGTCCGGCGAGGTGAAGCGCCCGACACCGACGACCGGCTTGGTGGTGACGCCCTTGATCCCGGTCATGAACGGCTCGTGGTCGTTCTCCGATGCGAAGCGGGAGGTCGGCGAATCGTCAGCCCAAGTCCCCACCACGAGATCCCATAGATCGGGCAGTTCGGCGAGCAAGCTGATGGCCTCTATCCCTTCGTCCGCTGCCCGAAGTCCTTCGGGGCCAAACAGTTCATCGATGATCAGACGTACGCTAACCGCGCAGGCATCGCCGCCACCCTCTCGCGTCGCCTCGATCAATTCCTTCAGAAGGCGAACCCGGTTTTTCAGCGAGCCGCCATATTCGTCGGTGCGCTGATTGCGGGGCGAAATGAATTGGAAGGCGATGGTGGAAAAATTGCCGTCGACATTGAGGATGTCGAAGCCAGCCTTACGCGCACGCTGCGCCGCCGCCTTCCACCAGCCCAGCAGTGCCTTGATGTCGGACTTGTCCATGGCGCGAACCTGGACCGGATGGTGTCCGCTGACGGGTCGGTCCATCGGGCCGAGCGGCACGTCGCGGGTCATGCGATTGGCGTTGTAGTAGGCGGGATAGGCGAGTTGCACGCCGGCGAGCGAGCCGTGCTCGTGGACCGCTTCCACCATCAATGCGAGCGGTGGAATGTCTCCGTCATCCCACAGCATCTGCAGAACCTCCGGCATGAGGTCGCCAGAGGGATGAACCGAGCAATGCTCGGTGTTGACCACCGCCCACCCGCCCTCGGCCTTGATGCCGCGCATCGCGGCATGGGCTTGCGGTCGCAAATTGCCCATGCCGTTGCAGTGAGGTGCCTGGTAGAATCGGTTGCGAGCGACAACAGGTCCGATCCGCACCGGCTCGAACAGGATATCGAAGCGTGGATCGCGCATGCATGGCTCTTTCTGTGCCCTCGCCTTGAAGAACGAGGAACGGCGTGCTTGGTCAGTGGCTGAAGCCAGGACGATCGCTAGGCGCGGATCTTGATCCAGGTTGCCTTGAGCTCGGTGTATTTGTCGATCGCATGCAGCGATTTGTCCCGTCCGAAGCCGGACTGCTTGTAGCCGCCAAAGGGCATTGTAATGTTGCTCTCATCGAAGTTGTTGACCCAGACAGAGCCCGCTCTCAGCCGGCGAGCTGTGGAGAGCGCGACGTCGATGTTGTCGGTCCACACCGCGGCGGCCAGGCCATAGATGGTGTCGTTGGCGAGCGCGACCGCCTCCTCCGCCCCGGAAAAGGAGATGGTGGCGAGGACGGGGCCGAAGATCTCCTCCTGCGCAATCCGCATCTTGTTGCTGACATTGTCGAAGACGGTCGGCTCGATGTAGTAGCCGCCGGTCTCGCTGAGCACTTGCTTGCCGCCGGACTTGAGCTCGGCCCCTTCCTTGGAGCCGATATCGATGTAGTCGAGCACACGATCCATTTGAACCTGGCTGACCATGGCGCCTAGCTTCGTGGCTGCATCAAGGGGATCGCCAACAGTCAGCGTTTTCCCGACAGCAATCACCTTCTCGAGAAACACGTCCTTGATCTTGGCGTCGACCAGCAGGCGCGAACCGGCGTTACAGACTTCACCCTGGTTGAAGAAGATGCCATAGGCCGCCGCTGTCGCGGCTTCGTCGAGGTTGCCACAATCGGCCATCACGATATGTGGAGTTTTGCCACCGCATTCGAGCGCGACGCGTTTCATGTTCGACTGGGCGGAATAGCTCATGAAGAGCTTGCCGACCTCGGTTGAACCAGTGAACGTCACCGCGTCGACATCCATGTGCAGGCCAAGCGCCTTGCCCGCGGTCTCGCCAAGGCCGGTGACCACGTTGAACACGCCATCGGGAATACCGGCTTCCGCCGCGAGTTCGGCAAGCCTGATCGCGGAGAGCGGTGACTGCTCGGCAGGCTTGAGAATGACCGAGTTGCCTGCTGCCAGCGCTGGCCCGAGTTTCCAGCATGCCATCAGCAAAGGAAAATTCCATGGAACGACCGCCGCCACGACGCCGACGGGCTCGCGGGTAATCATGCCCAGTGCACCGCTGCCGGTCGGAGCAATCTCGTCGTAGATCTTGTCAATCGCCTCGGCGTACCAGGCGATCGTATTGGCCGATGCCGGGACGTCGATTGAGCGCGCGTCCCAGATCGGCTTGCCCATGTTCAAGGTCTCAAGCAGTGCGAGCTCATCACCGTGCTGATGCATCAGCTCCGCGAAGCACTGCAGCACTTTCTTGCGTTCGCTCGGCGAGCGCCGCGACCAGGATCCCGACTCGAAGGCGCCGCGCGCGGAGCGAACCGCCAGGTCGACATCCGCCGCGTCGCACGACGCTATCTGGGCAAGCGTTGTTCCATTGGCGGGATTGATCGCGTCGAACACCCCACCCGATACCGCGTCGACGAATTTTCCGCCGATGAATGCCTGTTTGCGGAGATTGAGATTTGACGCGGCCTGCCGCCAGTCGATCGCACTCATCGGATTGCCTTTCTCGATAATCGATACATAGCTTCAATTAACGAGAAAATAGACCTGTCGGCCGTTAGCTGTCAACACAAGATCGCGATGTTCCATATAGATTTCTTTTAACAGGAGCCCCCCCGATGACATTCGTCAGATATTTCTTGCGGAGATGTTCTCAGACGTTGCGCGAAAAAGCAGTTTTTACAATAATACGCGCCATAAAGAGCGCTTCGGTTACTACCGAACGCTGCCGCATCGACAAGGATTTTCTGGATTCAGGCTGTGCTTTTTAACGTATGCCGGAATTGTTTCTCGAGGACCTTGGATAATTTCTCCGCCAGGCGCTTGACCACTGCGACATTAATTTCTCGGTTGGTGTCGATAATCCCCTGGATCGTGCCCGTCACGCACAGGCTATGCTGCGTACGCTGCCCATCGATCCTGATCGGGGCGGCGATCGCGGCAAATCCGTCCACATCTTCTCCGATACAATAGGCCACGCCGGTTTTGCGCACGAGTTGCAGCTCTTCCACGAGATCGTCGAAGTCGACTTTGGTCGCCGCCGTGAACCGCTTGAGCGGCTTGTCGAGCACCGAAGCGATGAAGTTCGGATCCTGAAAGGCTAGGATCGCCTTGGCCGAGGCGCCGGCGTGTGCTGGGATTTCATGACCCGGGACGATGTAGGCCCTGACCAGATCGCCGGGCGCGACCATGTCGAGGCTGCGCACGCTGTCGCCCGACAGTCGCGCGATGAAGCAGGCCTGGCCGGTTTTTTCTGAAAGCTCTTGCAACGTCGGACGCGCAACGACCTTGAACCAGTCGTCGCTCGCACCTGAAAAGAGCAGCCTTTCCAACCGTCGCCCAAGCTTGAAATTGGCCGCGCTTGGGCCGCTCTGCTCGATCAGTTCAACATCAGCCAAGCTCTTCATCAGCCGATAGGCCGAGGCTTTCGGCAGATCGAGCATCTCGCCGACGGAGGTTCCCGAAATACCGCCGGGAAAGCCGGCGACGATCTCAAGAATACGGACATAGCGCTCAAGAGGCTTTTCAGTGGCCGGTTTGCCCGTCGGAGTTTTTGCCATGATGTATACGTTCTAGCCCCTTGCGATTCGATCATCATGCCAGTCGAAATAGCGCATAGCCAAGGGCACGAACCACGGCGAGCCGTTAAAGAATGGCACCGTGGGAAATTTTTCGACATCGAAGGCCGAAGATGTATCTCCCCGTTGAAGAATTCGGGCAGCAAGCTTCTCCCCGAAATGTGTTCCAAGGGGAATGCCTGCAAAGTTGTAGCCGAGGGCGAAGTGCACCCCGTCCTTGACGCCGATATGGGGTATGAAATCGAAAGTACCCGCGCAGTGCCCGGTCCAGGCACGACTGAGGCGGACACCCTCAAGGTCAGGCAGAATTCTCACAAGGCGATCGCGGAGCGTACCTGCGAGCGGCGTTGCCGTCGGGCTCGCCGTACCAGTCATGCCGCCAAACAGAATGCGGCTTGAATCAGGTGCCGGGCGAATAAAATCGATGTTCATCCTGGTGTCGAGATAGGTGCGGCGGCGCGGCATCACCTTGTCGATCGTTTCCGGGGGCAACAGCTCGGTCGCGACAACAAAACCTCGGAAAGGAATGACCCGCCTTGCAAGCCATTTCAGATCGCGGCTCGTATAACCATTGGTGGCGACAATGACATGAGGGGCAACGACGTTTCCTCTCGACGTACGAACGATCTTCCCGCTCGCACCGTGCTCGACGCCCACGACATTGGTGAGAGGATGCAGCCTGACGCCGGCCTCAAGCACCTTGGAGAAAAGGCCAGCGTGATAAAGGCCGGGGTGAATCGAACCGAGATCCGGAATAACCGCCCCGCCATGGTATCTGTCGGAGGCGATCTCCGTACGGACGTCCTGCTTCTCGACAACCGAATAGTCGAACCCGACGGCCTGCCGCGTCTGTTCGAGTTCGCCAATCAAAGCTTGAAAATGGGCTTTCGAATTGGCGGCAATGAACCGGCCGCAGCTCTGGTAATGGCACTCGATGCGCTCACGCTCGACGAAGGCCGCAACACCGCGCAAAGCCGCATCAAGCTCGCGATAGACCCGCACTGCGTGGTCGCGCCCAGACTTTGCCGCCAGCCATTCGACGGACCGCTTGAGCGTGCGGCCAACGAAACCGGCATTGCGGCGTGCAGCACCCTCGCCGATCCTCTGCGCATCGAAAACAACAACATCACAGCCCGAGCGGGCCAGATGCAAGGCGGCGACCAGACCCGTGATGCCACCGCCAACGATGACGACATCAGCCCTGCCGTCAAGGCTGATCGGCCCCGTATTCTCGTCGGCTGCGGGCAGCGGCGCCGCCGACCACCAATAGGGCTCTTCAAGATAATCGTCGGCGAACAATCCGGCTTGCGCCGCACCAGCCGTCCTGGGGTCCTGCGACATGACATGCAGCATCACGTTACCTATTTTTGTTGGCGTTGTAGGCTGCAGCCATCAGGCAACTCGTCAGTATGATCATCACCGTGGCGGCGGCGAGGATCGTTGGATCGAGCTGTTCACGCAGTCCCGTGAACATTTGCTTTGGCAGCGTGCGCTGCTGAGGTCCGGCAATAAAAAGGACCATCACCACTTCGTCGAATGACGAGGCGAAAGCGAAGACCGCTCCCGCCGCCACGCCTGGCGCGATAATTGGAAGCATCACCGTTCGAAATGCCGTCACGCGGCCGGCGCCGAGACCTGCCGCGGCCCGCATCAGGTTGAAGTCGAAGCGCGTCAGCGTCGCCGTCACGGTGATGACAACGAAGGGAGATGCCAAAATGGTGTGTGCAATAACGACGCCGGCGTAGGAATAGTTGAGGCCGAGCGGCGAAAAGAAAATGAACAGCCCAAGGCCCAGCACGACGACGGGAACGATCATCGGTGAAATCGCAAGCGCCATCACGGCGGTGCGCAAAGGAAACCGTGGATTGACAAGCCCGATTGCCGCGAGGGTGCCCAGAGTCGTGGCGACGATGGTGGTCGACATCGCAATCACCAGACTGTTGACCATTGCTCCGGTCCACAAAGGCGAGGAAAAAAGCTCCGCGAACCAGCGAAGAGACAACGCACGGAATGGGTAGGTAAACCAGGGATCGGCATTGAGCGAGATTGGGAGAGCGACCGCCAGCGGCAGCATCAGCAAGAGAAGTGCGATCCCAACAAATCCATAAAGCGGTATCCGAATGTAGGTCGGAAACTCGGAATAGACGCGGCGGCCCATGTTCATATCCGATCCGACGAGTGACGCGCGACATGCCGCGCAAGAGGCAGAGCAACGAGGCCGGCCCCCAAGATGAGTATGACGCTAAGGGCCGAAGCAAGCCCCCAATTCAGATCCTCATTGGTAAACCTGGCAATGAAGAAGCTCACCATCTGATCGGACGGTCCACCCACCAATGCGGGCGTCAAATAGAAGCCGAGGCACAGAACGAAGGTGAGAAGTCCGCCGGCGGCAATGCCTGGAACCGCCTGCGGCAGAAAAATAGTCGCATGTGCAAGAAGTGGCCCTGCCCCTAGGCTGCGGGCGGCCTTTACCTGGTTCGTCGGAATAGCCCGCATTACGCTGATCATGGGCAAGACCGTGAACGGCAACTGGATCTGGATCATCGCGATAATGGTCGCCATGCGCGTGTAAAGGAGGGGCAGCGGCTCGGATATCAGTCCCGTTCGGGCCAGCGTGGCGTTGAGAACGCCGTTGGTCTGAAGGAAGACTATCCACGACATTGTTCGCACGAGCAGCGAGGTCCAGAACGGCAGGAGAATGAAGAACAGGAGGACTGCGGCCGTGCGCCCGCTGGCATTGGCTATGACATAGGCGACTGGGTATCCGATCAAGATCGTGAGCCCCGTCACAACCAGACTGATCAGGATCGTCCTTAGATAGATCGACCGAAAATCATAACTCGTTTCCTGAGACAAGCGACCATCGGCTTCGATCTTTACAGGAAAGCCTGTTGCCCAGCGCAAATAGAACGCGCTGTAGCGACCGTTATAGTGCTTGAAGATGCTCCACACACCGCTCTGTCCCCAGGCCGGGTCTGCCTTGATCAATTGGGCCTTCCAGGCCTGCGGGTCGGCGCGGTCGAAATCCTCCGACAGGATCCGCTGGGCACCCAGGATGATGTTTGCCCCACGCGACAATTCGTAACCCACCCGACGGCCTAGGGGGCGTACTGATCCAGCATGTCCCGCGGCCTCGAGCTCCTGACCAAGGGTCATGTAGACGGCACTGAGCGGCACATCATCTCCGTCCCAGGCCTGAAGCGCCTGCGTTGTCAGCGGCAGGGCTCTGGCGATTTCCCCATCCGATACCGCCGTATGAACGATCGAACCTATGGGGATCACCAGAAACAGAAGCAGAAAAATCAGGAGCGGCGCCGCCGGAAGCGCAGCCCGAGCTGCCCTGCGGTGGTTGTCGCTCCTGACCGACGGGCGAACGACACGCTCCGACGGTGCCGCGGCCTTTGCCGCAGGGGTATCATTCTGCGTCATCATCAGGCCCACGTCACCGTACGGCAGTGTCATGCGAGAACTCCGATCACTCGGCTTACTGGGAAATCCAGCTGGAGAAGCGGGCGTTCAGCGCCTCACCGTTTTTGGCCCAAAATGCACCATCCTGCGCCAGGGCACCCTCGCTGTTTTGCGGGGCGGACGGCAAGTTCGGCAGCACGTCCTTGGCAACCAGAGCGCTGGCGGCCTTTACGGTCGGACCGTATGCGATGTACGTGCTCAAGGTGGCGTTGACATCTGGCTTGACGCTGAAGGCCACGAACTCCTTGGCGGCTGCAAGGTTCTTCGACCCGGATGGGATAACCCACATGTCAAAGCCACGGATCTGATTGGTCCAGGCGATCCCAAGATCGGCATTTTCCTTGGCATTGGCGTCCGCTATGCGGCCGTTCCAGGCCAGCGCCATCTTCACCTCGCCGGATTTGAGCAGCTGCGGCGGTTGGGCGCCGGCCTCCCACCAGACGATGTCCTTCTTGATCGTGTCTAGCTTCTTGAAGGCTCTGTCAACGCCGGCGGGCGTTGCGAGCGTCGTATAGACGTCCGACGCCGCGACACCGTCGGCGAGCAGGGCAAGTTCGAGCGTGTCCACCGGACTCTTGCGCAAGCCGCGTTTGCCGGGGAAGGTTTTGGTGTCGAAAATGTCGGTCAATCTGGTAGGGGCCTGCGGGAACGCCTGTTTCTGAAACGCCAGGATCGTGGCGTAGACGCTCGTTCCCACCGCGCAATCGGTGAGGGCGCCATCAACGAGACCCGCGGACTTGAAGGCCGCGTCAGCACCAATCTTCTCAAGCAATCCCTGGTCGCAGGCCGTCGCCCCTGTTTGCGGATCGACGTCGATGACGTCCCAGGCAACATTGCCGCTATCGACCATGGCACGCAGCTTGGCCAGTTCACCGCTCCAGGTGTCCTGGGTCACGGTTATGTTCTTTGATTTCGCAAATGGATCGAGAAATGCCTTTGTCTGTGCTTCCTGCAAAGCCCCACCCCAGGAAACGACGGTCAGAACGTCTGCCAGGGCTGGAAAACTGACCGCAGTCAGGACAAGCCCGACGAGGAACGATTGTTTGAATGAACGTGCGCGTAGCATGTGATGTCCTCTCTGGATTTTCGGTTGTGTTATCTGCCGTCAAGCGCCCATGCATCGCGCGGCTCCCAGTCGAGAAGGACAGGGCTGCCCATCTCCATCTGGATTCCCAACGATGATGAACTCTTCGCAATCAACCGTTCCCCGCCCGGCAGTTCGACGTGGATCCGGAACTGGTCGCCGCAGTAGATGATGTCGCTGATTTCCCCGCTAAGCGTTCCGGCGCGGTTCTGCCCAGTGATGCGGACGCTCTCCGGCCTGATGGCGATCGTCGCTTGTTGATCAACCTTCGTGTGAACGCTACTGCGCGCCCAAATTTCCTGGCCGCCGGCGAGCCTTGCGCGCGCCAGGTCGCCTTCGATCGAAACGACTTTCGCATCAAGGCAGTTGTTGTCGCCAACGAACTCCGCCACGAAGCGGCTCGCGGGATGGCCGTAGATATCTTGAGCCGAACCTATCTGCTGGATGCGGCCATCGTTGAAAATGGCGATCCTGTCGGACATCGTCAGCGCTTCGTGCTGATCGTGCGTCACATAGACGACTGTAAGGTCAAGCCGATCGGCGATCCGACGGATTTCGAGCTGCAAGTCCTCGCGCAGCTTCTTGTCCAACGCGCCGAGCGGCTCATCCATCAGCACCAGGCTGGGTTCGAAGACAAGCGCCCGAGCAAGCGCGACCCTTTGTTGCTGGCCACCCGACAGGGCCGCGGGCCTACGCTGCGCAAGGTTCGAAAGTTGGACCATCGCCAGCGCTTCGTCGACGCGAGTGGCGATCTGCTCCCTGGAGGAGCCGCGCACCCGCAACGAATAACCAACATTCTCGGCGACCGTCATATGCGGAAAGAGGGCATAGTTCTGGAACACCATGCCGATGTTCCGCTTTTCCGGCGGCTTGTCCTGAATCGGCCGCCCGTCGAGCGTGATTTCACCCGCTGACGGATATTCGAAGCCAGCGAGCATCATGAGCGTCGTCGTCTTACCCGAGCCTGAAGGACCAAGCAGCGTCAGAAATTCGCCCTTCGCGATGTCAAGGTTCAGGTCGCGCACGACGAAGCTATGGCCGTCATAGGTTTTGGATATGCCGGTCATGCCGACATGCATCGGAGGCTGAACCATGGCTGAAAGTATCTATCCCATTTTCTCGATTTACGGGACTTATTATTGAATATCGAGAATAAAAGCACTCGGGTTGGCCTGCGTCAATCCCCTATGCACAAATTCTGACCGACTAGGGGTTGGGATCTTTGACTGGCGACCATCCTTGTGAGCGCTGCCCAAATGAGCAACGCTCATCTGCCCGCCCACTTTCTGAGACGATCGCTTCAGCAGAAATGGCGCTCAACACGGTCAGTGAGAACGAAATTGCATCAGTCGACACAGTTCGGTCGGTGGGAGAAACTACCGCCAGTGCTTACGTCGAATTGGTCACACCGTAAGATCGAGTGGCATATCCTTGCATAAATTATTGAAATATAATGGAAAATTGGCGCGCCCGACAGGATTCGAACCTGTGACCTGCCTTCGGAGGGCATCAGCTAGCCTCTGCCCCCAAATTGGAAAGTTTGCTAAGCCGCGTGCATCCGATAGCAGAAGAACGTCTCTTCTATAGTGGGTGGTGCGATGTGGCGTTCTCCCGACTCGGACCGCCGCAGCCGCGGTCTGCTATCCTATTTTCACGCCGCTACCGCCGTTTGCCGCATTGGCCGGACAGATCCATCCCAGGCATTGCAAGGAAAGGGTAGCGTGATTGCTTCTTAGGTGAATGCTCCACCGTCGCGGAACTCAGCCCGCGAGGCGATGTGCAGCGAGAAAAGCAATGAAACGCGCACTTGGCGGGCTCCTGCTGTTCGGCATTAATCGAGAACAGGCAGCGGTAGCTATCGGCGTCAGTCCAACGACGTTCGACCAGATGGTCGCGGATGGCCGTATGCCACAACCGCGGATGCCCAGCAAAGAGCGCTATGTCTGGGACGTGGAGGAACTGGCAGAGGCATTCCGGCGGCTACCACACCGCAACAGCAAACTTGACGGCGTGTCCTCCAGCGATAATCCTTGGGATCGCAGATGATGGAGTGGCGAGCACCATGGTGAAATTCAATCTGAAAGGCGTTGTCGAAGACAGGGATCGGCACGGCAATATCCGGCTGTACTTCCGCGCACCGGGTAGAAAAAAGATCCGTCTGCGAGAAAAGCCAGGTTCAGCCGAGTTCCACGAAGAAGTGCGCTGCGCGCGAGATGGCGTTCCTTATGCTTCGGCTCAGAATGTGGTCAGGCCTGTAGTGAGGCCAATGGCCCCTCGCGGCAGTCTGATGTGGCTTTGCCAGGAGTATTTCCGGCGCGGTGGCGCAGAGGTCGGCGAAGGCACGATGCTTCGACGACGAACAATACTCGAAGGCGTTTGCAAGCTGCCTCACCCGCTGAGCGGGCCAGTCAATCCGGACTTCTCGACGAAGGGTTCATTACCATTCGCGGCCATGAAGCGGGCTCACGTCAAGGAGCTCCGTGATACCCGGTCAGACGCTCCGGGGGCAGCCAACAATATTACAAAAGCCATTAGCGCAATGTTTGCTTGGGCCAAGGATGCCGAGATGGTTGAGGTCAATCCGGCAAACGGAATAAAGCGCCTGACTTCGGGCAATGGCGAAGGTTTCCACACCTGGGAAGTGTCGGAGATCGTCCAGTATGAGAAACGGCATGCGCGCGGCACCAT
>NZ_RZQL01000183.1:0-2619 GCF_003997935.1 Mesorhizobium sp. M7A.F.Ca.US.006.01.1.1 | reverse complement strand
ACCATGGCTCGTATGGCGCTGGCGATTTTCATGTTCACAGGTTTGCGACTGTCCGATGCAGCAATCTTCGGCAGACAACACGTTACCCAGGTTCGCAACAAGGATACCGGGACCTGGGAGAAGTGGATCAGGATCAAGCCTGGCAAGACCGACAAGAGCAAGGTGCGCCAGGAAGCGATTGTCGTCGAACTGCCTCTGCTCCCAGAACTCGAGGATGAGCTTTCCTTCGCCCCGGCCGGGAACCTGACATTCCTCGTCACCGAGTATGGTCGACCTTTCTCGGAAAACGGCCTTGGTAACAAGATGCGCCAATGGTGCGACGAAGCGGGGCTCCCGGGCTGCAGCGCCCATGGGGTCCGCAAGGCAGGCGCCACCGTTGCCGCAGAAAACGGTGCCACGCATGAACAGCTGAAGGCGATTTACGGCTGGACGACGTATCAGCAGCCCGATCACTACATCCGCAAGGCACGCCGCCGGATAGTGGCGCAGTCTGCCCGGACGCTTCTGGTATTCGATCGAAACGAGAACGAAAATGTCCCACTTTTGGAGGGGGTGGGAGAGAGTGGGACAAAAAAGTACAAAAAACCCAGTTAAATCAACGGCAGCGAAAGCCAATGGTGGGCCCGGAGGGCCTTCCACCAGGGAAGGCTTCGGTTCGGGCCGCCATGCTCTCCTCGAACGTAGCGGCTATGACGCCAAGGATGGCATTTGAAGGACCCCCTTAGGGTGATTGTGTCCAATGGCGCGCGATCGCTTGGATCAAAAACGCGGGAACGCGACCGTATCTTCTTTGATCTCGCCTGATGACATGCCCGTACGGATCCGCCCGGCGAGCGTATGGGTTGCGGCCAGCGTACCGTCGGGGACATCATCATAAAACTGACGTCCGCGCCATTCGGGAGGCGCCCCAGCTGCAACGTAGTCTCGACAGTTTTTCCTTCGCCTGCGGCCTAGTACGGCCATGAGGGTGACCCGACAAGATCGTCGTCATGGACAATGGATCCACAAGGCCTTCTGTGGTCAAGACAGCAGAAGGGGTCAGCTTGCCTGTCGCCTTTCGTCGCACGGTAGCCCCGAAACGCGACGTAGGCGGGTAGTTCAAAGCTTATCCGGTGCCGGCCTGATGGATCCGAATGGTACCAGCGAGATTGTGTCCTATATGACAAGTGAAGACAGTCTCCTCGAGACGGGAGCTGTTGGGTCCTTCCGTCAGAGCCAGATTTCATGACGGCACCTGCGACCGCCGAATAAACCCAGGGCATTCAGATGCGGCTTCTCGCCCTCAACAACAGCTATGCGCAATTGCCCGAGCGCTTCTTCGCGCACACGGATCCGAAGCCGGTGTCCGAACCCCGGCTGATCCGATTCAACCGGCCACTTGCGGAGGAACTCGGGCTCGATGCCGACCAGCTTACCAGCCCGGATGGATTGGATATGCTCTCTGGCCATAGATTTCCGGAAGGCTTGCAGGCAATCGCCCTGGCCTATGCAGGTCACCAGTTCGGAAACTTCGTGCCTCAGCTCGGCGACGGGCGCGCTCTGCTGCTTGGCGAGGTGGTGGACGTTAACGACATTCGCCGTGACATCCAGTTGAAGGGATCGGGACCGACGCGGTTCTCGCGCAATGGCGACGGCCGCGCAGCCGTCGGCCCGGTTCTGCGCGAGTATGTCGTCAGCGAAGCAATGGCCGCGCTGGGCATTCCGACGACTCGAGCCTTGGCGGCTGTGCTCACCGGGGACCCGGTATATCGCGAGGTCCGGCTGCCCGGCGCTGTCCTTACAAGAGTGGCGGCCAGCCATATCCGGATAGGCACCTTCCAATATTTCGCTGCGCGCCACGATACCGGAGGCCTCAAGATCCTCGCCGACTATGCCATTGAACGCCATTTCCCGCAGCTGGTCGGGCAAGCGCGGCCGTACCGCGCTTTGCTTGAGGCCGTTGTCGCTGCACAGGCCGATCTGGTGGCGCGCTGGATGCTGGTCGGCTTCATCCATGGCGTCATGAACACCGACAACATGACGATCTCGGGCGAGACGATCGACTATGGCCCATGCGCCTTCATGGACGCCTATGACCCGAGCGCGGTGTTCAGTTCGATCGACCGTGTCGGCCGCTATGCCTATGCCAACCAGCCTCATGTGGCGACATGGAATCTTGCACGCTTTGCCGAGACTCTGCTGCCGCTCATGAGCACGGACGAGAGTGAAGCCGTCTCTGAAGCCGAAGAGGTGCTTGGGTCTTTCCAGTCCTCATATGAGACTGTGTTGCAGCGCGGCTTCCGCAGAAAACTCGGATTGCTGACCGAGGCGGAAGGCGACTTGCAGCTCGCGGCTGATTTTCTGGATGTATTAGCTCGCGGCGAAGCCGACTTTACGCTCGCCTTCCGGCGTCTGGGCGACGACCTCGCCGCCCCGGACGATCAGGGCGGGGCGCGGCAGTTGTTTGAGGATCCAGGCGCATTCGATGTTTGGTCGGCGCGCTGGCGCGAGCGCATCGCAAGCGATGCTGCCGACACGGCCGCGCGCCGGGCGGTCATGCATGCCGTCAATCCCAAATTCATCCCTCGCAACCATCGCATCGAGGCTATGATCCAGGCGGCGCTGGGCGGGGACTTCACA
>NZ_RZQL01000182.1 GCF_003997935.1 Mesorhizobium sp. M7A.F.Ca.US.006.01.1.1 | reverse complement strand
CAGGAAGGGCAGCGGCGGGGCCTGCCGCATGACCACCCAGCAGGTCAACTCGTCAGGAGCGGTCTCGAGCGCTTTGCGATACTCCCGCAGCACCTTTTCGGCATCGGCGAAGGGATGGACGACAAGTCCCGCCAGCACTTGCGGTCCAAACTCATGGAGACGGAACTCGAATGCCGTGACGACGCCGAAATTGCCGCCGCCGCCGCGCAGCGCCCAGAACAGGTCCGAATTTTCGGCCTGGCTGGCCCGGAGCAGTTTGCCGTCGGCGGTGACCACGTCGACGGAGGCAAGATTGTCGATGGTCAGGCCGAATTTGCGGGTGATCCAGCCGAAGCCGCCACCCAGTGTCAGGCCGGATATGCCGGTGGTCGAGTTGATGCCGGTCGGCACCACCAGCCCGAAGGCCTGCGTTTCCTTGTCGACATCGGCAAGCGTCGCGCCAGGCCCGACCCATGCCCGCCGCGCCGCGACATCGACCCGCACCGACTTCATCAACGACAGATCAATCATCAGGCCACCGTTGCAGACCGCACTTCCGGCAATGTTGTGGCCGCCGCCGCGCACGGAGACGAGAAGCCTGTTCTCCCTGGCGAAATTCACGGCACTGACGACATCGGAAGCGCCGACGCAGCACACGATCAGCCCGGGCCGTCGGTCGACCGTGGCATTCCAGACGGTTCGTGCTTCGTCGTAGGCGGCATCGCCTTGGCGCAGCACCGTGCCGCGCAATTGTGCTGAAAATGCTTCCAGGGCTGCGGCGTCGATTGTCGTTTTGCCGCGTTCAAGCGTGGTGAGGCTCATGGTGTTCATGGTTTCCTCCCGATTTACAGATGAGCTGTCCCTCTCCCAAAAAACATTTTTACTGTGCTCTTATATTAGTCATCACGCAAGTATCGCACGGACCTTGCACCCTCGGCCGCCAGGATGCCGATCATGCTGATGCAAATGTGAACGAAGCGGCGTGTCGCTACCCCACTTCTCAGGCCGGTTCGCGCTTCAGCGCCTGCGCCATGCAGTGGATGCCGCCGCCGGTCTTCGAAATCTCGCTCATGTCGACGGCCGCGACTTCGAAACCGCGGGCCTTGAGCTGGCCGATCAGCGACTGGCTGGAGGTCGGCGCGATCACCCGGTCCTTGCCCAGCGACATGAAGTTGCAGCCGAGCGCCATCGTGTCCTGGAACGGCACGTCGATGATCTCGTGGCCCTTGCCTTTCAGCCAGTCGACAATGCCGGGTTCGGTGCAGGCGAGGCAGACGGCGGTCAGTTTTTCGGCGATCGGCACCACCATCAGGTCGATATGGACGTAATATTCGTCGATGAAGGCGATGCGGGTTTCCCAACCCTCCTTGTCGAACCAGGCCTGCACCTGGCGCGCACCTTCTTCCTGCGTGCGGGCGCCGCCGCAGCCGATCAGCACGACGCCGTCCTCGATGACGTTGAAGTCGCCGCCCTCGAACGTGCCCGCGGTGACCATGTCGTAGATCGGGATGCCGAGCTTTTCGTAGGTGCGGATCGCGGCGTAGTTCTCGCCACGCCGCCACCAGTTGGCCATGGCGGTGATGAAGGCGCCGTAGGGCGTCATGACGCTGGAATCGCGGGAATAGACCTGCATCGGCAGCTCAGGCGTTGGCTCGTGCCAGTGGATGTTGACGCCGAAATGCTCGTAGGCGGCGACCAGGTCCTTGTGCTGTGCCTGTGCGATCTGGACGTTGCAGGGCGCCTCGCGCAGATGCTTGCGCGACAGCGAGCTGGTCGAGAGATGCCGCAGGAAATTGGGTGAACCGAGCAGGACGTCGGTCAGGACGTCGGTCTCGTTGGCGAAGCCCCAGGCGGTCAGCGGCTTGGTCCCGCCGGCGGGGTTCCGGCGCTGCAGCGAAAACGGCTCGGCGACAATGCGGTCGTGAACGGTCATGGGATGCTCCTCGTGAGGTGATTTGGGGGTGTCTGTTTGCTCGGTATCCACCAGTCGCGTCCACGCGGGGTGGTGACATATTCCGGCCAGCGAAACCCGATCGGCGGCTCGTAGTCGCAAAGGGGCGCGATCCAGTTCGAACCGCCGATGCCGCCGCCGGTGCGGGTAACGAACTCGTTCATCGCCGCTTCGCGGGCAGTCTGGTCTTCCAGCAGGCGGAGCGCCGCTAGCGCAATCGTCTTGGACGCGCAGATGACCATCGGGTCTATCGTGGCCGAAATACCGCCCAGCGCGTTCATCACCCAGGCCGGATAGGGATAGCCCGTCTCCGAACGCAGTGCCGGGCGGGCGACATAGAAGCGTGCCGTCGGCGTATGCCAGCTCATGTCGGTATAATCGTCGGAGGTCGAATTAACCTGCGAGGGCGGCAGGTCGCGGCGCAGGATCGCTTCCGCCGCCTGCGGCTCGATCAGGCGCTCGAGTTCTTCGATGAACGGCTCGTCGCTCGCCATGCGCCCGGCATTGACCTGTATTTCGCGCGCGACTGCCTTGGCGTCCTCGTCCCAGCGCGGCGGCCCGACGGTCGACAGCGCTTCATAGGCGATCTCGGCCATGGCATGGTTGGTAAGTCCCGGTCGTGACTTCGACACCCAATGCCGCTCGGTGCGGCAACCACTCATCGCTGCTGCCGCCTCGGCATTGCGGTCGAGCACCGCGGTGACCTGCTCGGCCATTGCAAGCGTCGGCACGCGGATCATGTACTGGATCTCGGCCAGCCCCGCCGGCAGATTGTCGGCGGTCGCCTGGCCGGCCGTCAGGATCGCCTCGCTGATCGACCAACCGCCCTGGTGCGGCAGCATGGAATCGCGCAGGGCCTTGGAGGCCATGTACATCATCATCAATGCGTCGTTGGCGCCGGGGGCGCGCGCCGCCGAATGTGCTTGCGGAATGGGTGCAGAACCGCCAGCCAGCGCCCAGCGCTCCGGTTGGTCGCAGATGAAGCGATAGATCATCGCGTAGGCCGCGCCGCAATGTGTGTCCCAGCGCGCCGTGTTGCAGAGCGGCAGCATGTAGAACGGATGAAAGGAGATCATGCCGGCAAGGCCGTCATAATAGCCCTTGGCGGCATGGATCGGCTTTGACCCGCGCACCTTTTCCGCCGGCTCGCCGGTGAAGCGCAGCGTGCCCGGTATGCCGTGGCGCTGCATCGCGGCCTTGGTCGCCAGCAGCCCGCCGAGGCTCGAAATGCCCAGCCCGGAATGCGGGTCGGTGTGGCCGCCGGCCTGGTTGCCAAGTCCCCGGCGCGGACGCTCGACGGTCGCGGCATCCTGGCAATTGCCCGGCACCGCGTCGTATTCGGCGTACATGCCGATGGTCGGGCCGGGGCCGTTGGTCCAATGCGCGCAGAAGGCGGTCGGCATGCCGCCGGAGCCTTCTTCGACGGAAAAGCCTTCGAGTTTCAGTCGCTCGACATACCAGGCGGCGGATTGATACTCCCGCCACGCGGTCTCGCCGAAATCGAAGATGATGCGTGTCCACGCGGACAGCAACGGTTGGATGCCGTCGAGACAGGCAAGGGCAGTTGCTTGCGCCAAGGTGGCCACCGGTTTCTCCATGGCATGAGAAGAAAGCAGTGAAGCGGTTCGCTAAAAAGTGATATGTTTTCCCGGTTCGTGCAAATTCGGTTCACCTGAGGCTCCTTGCGTATACCATCGACACAAGCGCTGCGCGCGCTCGACAGCTTCGCCCGCCATGGCAGCGTCTGGCGCGCCGCCGATGAGTTGCACCTCACCCGCAGCGCTGTTAGCCATCAGCTTCGCCTGCTGGAGCGCGACCTCGGCTTCGACCTGCTCGAACGCATCGGCAAGGGCGTGGCGCTGACGCCGCGCGGCCAGCGCTACGCCAGCGACGTGCGCAAGGCGCTCACCGTTCTGGGCGATGCGGTGACGCGTGACGCCGGCACCGGCGTCGGAGGCTCGTTCGCCGTCAGTTGCACGCCCGGCTTCGCCTCGCTGTTCTTGTGCACCCATATCGGCGAGTTCCGACAGATGTATCCTGACGTGGCGCTGCGCATCCTGACGCCGCGCCGGCTGGATGATGTCAGCAACGCCGATGCCGATGCCTTCATTGCGTTTGGTGTCGGCAATTGGCCGAACCGGGCGGTCGAGCCGCTCTGCGAAATCTCGTTCACGCCGCTCTGCAGCCCGACGCTGCTCAACAAGATCGGCGGTTTTTCCCGGCCGTCGGACGTGCTGCGCGCCAACCTGCTGCATCTCGGTGACACCGAGGATTGGGCGCGCTGGCTGGCGCTGTCCAAGGTGGAAAACCCGGACATCGAGGGCGGCATCTTCTTTTCGGACATGAACCTCGTCTTTTCGGCGGCGATTGCCGGCCAGGGCATCGCAATGGGCGACGAACTGACCAGCCGGCGGGCGCTGAGTGAGGGCCGGCTGGTCAGGCCGTTCGACATCGCGATCAAGTCGCCGCGCTCCTATTTCCTGGTCTCCGAACACGCCAAGGCTTCGCATCCGGTGCTGGAAGCGTTCGCAGGATGGCTGCGGTCGAAACTCCAGGAGAACCGCATTCTGCCGTATTGAGGGCAGGGCGGCGCCATCTCGCCATAGATGAATGGAATTTGCCGATCACGCGAAAACTATTCGGTTGCGGTGAGCCGGCACCCTGCCTACGATTTCGACAAGCGTTAGGGAAAGGGCAGTATGCAGCAACCCGGCCGTGCCGCAGAGATCAAGGCAATCGGGATCGGCAAGAGCTTCGGCTCGTTCCGTGCGCTGGACAATCTGTCGCTCGATATCGGCCGTGGCGAGTTCCTGACCCTGCTCGGGCCGTCCGGTTCGGGCAAGACCACCTTCCTGATGATTCTTGCCGGCTTCGTGCAGCCGACCGAAGGCAAGCTGTTCAGCGACGGCGTCGACATCACCGACCGGCCGGCTGAGCAACGTGCCGCCGGCATGGTGTTCCAGGGCTACGCGCTGTTCCCGCATATGAGCGTCGAAGCCAACATCGCCTTCCCACTCAAGGTGCGCAAGAAATCGGCCGCCGACATCAAGCGCCGTGTCGGCGAGATGATCGAGCGCGTCGGCCTCAAGGGCCACGAGAAAAAACTGCCGGCGCAGCTGTCGGGCGGCCAGCAGCAGCGTGTGGCGCTGGCCCGTGCGCTGGTGTTCGAACCGGGCGTGCTGTTGCTCGATGAGCCGTTCTCGGCGCTCGACAAAGGCCTGCGTGGCCAGATGCAGGCCGAAATGAAGCGGCTGCACCAGGAGACCGGCACCACCTTCGTCTTCGTCACCCATGATCAGAGCGAGGCGCTGGCGCTGTCGTCTCGCGTTGCTATCTTTAACCACGGCAAACTGCTGCAGGTCGGAGCGCCCGACGAGGTCTACGACCGGCCGGACAACCGCTTCGTCGCCGAGTTCCTCGGCGAGATCAACATGCTGCCGCTGAAGGGTGTCAAGCCCGCCGGCAACGGCTCGACGGGCCTGTGCGAGGACCGCACGATCAGCATGGGCTGCAAGGCCGAGCTGGTACGTGGCGATGCAATCCTGGCGATTCGACCGGAATACATGTCGATATCGGGCGAGGCGGCAGATGGTGAGAATGGCATCGCCGCTACCGCCACCAACTCCACCTATCTGGGTGCTGCAACGCGGCTCGACCTGACGACGCGGCAAGGCGCCAAGGTCACGGTCTCGGTGCCGAACGAGGTGGCGGCCGCGGCCTTGAGCAAGGGCAATTCCGTCTGGCTCACCTGGCCGGCGGAAAAGGGTTTCCTCCTTCCGCATGGAGGGCAATGACGAGCGGTGTGGCGAGATATCGCACCACCGCTTTCCGGCACTATCAACAACAAAAAAGGGGAACTGACATGACACATGACACAAAAAAACAAGCCATCGAGAGCCTGTCCACCAGGGCAGAGCGCGGCGAGATTTCGCGCCGGCAGTTCACACAGCTGGCGGCACTCGTGCTCGCCGGCACACCGATGCTGCTACGCTCGACAGGTGCCTTTGCGCAGGCCAAGGAACTGGTGCTGGTCAACTGGGGTGGCGATGCCATCACCGCCTATGATGCCGCCTATGGCCAGGCCTTCACCAAGGACACCGGAATCACCGTCAAGATGGACGGTTCGGGTCCGACCGAAGGTGCCATCGCCGCGCAGTTCAAAAGCGGCGCGCCGACCTGGGATCTCGTCGACGTAGACCCGTTCTCGGCCATCACGCTTGGCGCCCAAGGCGCTCTCGAACCGATCGACTATGCGATCGTCGACAAGAAGAAGATGCGGCCCGGCTTTGGTTGGGAATACGCCGCCTCGACCTATTTCTTCTCCTATGTCATCGCCTATGATTCCGAGAAGTACGGCAAGGACGCGCCGACCGGCATGGCCGATTTCTTTGACGTGAAGAAATTCCCCGGCAAGCGCTCGCTCTACAAATGGGGCGTGTCGAGCTGGGAAGCAGCACTTCTGGCCGACGGCATCGCGCCGGCGTCACTCTACCCGCTCGATCTCAAGCGCGCGCATGACAAGATCGCCGCCTTCAAGGAAAATGTCGTTGCCTATTGGGGCGGCGGCGCCGAAAGCCAGAGCGTGCTGCTCAATGGCGAGGCCTCGATGGCGATCGTCTGGTCGACCCGCGCTTCACTGATCGAGCAGGATTCCGGCGGCAAGATCAAGTTCATCTGGGACCAGGGCCTGATCTCGCCCGGTGCGCTGGCCGTGCTCAAGAACAACCCCGGCGGCAAGGACGCGGCGATGAAGTTCATCGCCAGTGCCCAGGACCCTGAAAAGCAGCTGGTCATGTTCGACAAGCTCGGCCAAGGTCCTGCAAACCCGGCGGCAGACGCGCTGATCCCGGCCGACAAGAAGCGCGTCAACCCGGTCGATCCCGAGAACATGAAGAAGCAGATCGCGCTCGACATGGACTGGTACGCCAAGAATTACGGGCCGGCGCTCGACGAATACACCAAGATCATCTCGGCCTGATCAGGGCAGGGGTAATCGGGTCGACATGAGATCCTATCTCTCCGACAGGATGGGCGCGGCGCTGTTGATGGCGCCGCTGCTCCTGTTTCTCGTCCTGGCCTATGCCTGGCCGTTCCTCGGCGTCGTCAAATGGAGCTTCACGCTGCCGACGCCCGGCCTCGGCCAGTATGAGGCGCTGCTCACCGACGATCTCGTGCAGTCGGTGTTCATCCGCACGCTGCGCATCGCGGCGGTCGTCACCGTGGTTTCGGTGGCCGCTGCCTACGCCATCACCGTCGTCTGGGTGCGTGGAACCCCGGCACAGCGCCTGGTCGCCGAGTTCTGCATTCTCGTTCCCTTCTGGATTTCCGTGCTGACCCGTGCCTTCGGCTGGGTGGCGCTGCTCTCCAACCGCGGCCTGATCAACACCTGGCTGCAGGCGATCGGCTTCATTTCCGAACCGCTGGCGTTGGTGCGCAACGAATTCGGCGTCATCGTCGGTATGACGCATTTCCTCATTCCTTTCGCCGTCTTCCCGCTGGCATCGGCCATGCGCAGCCTCGACGACCGCGTGCTCCTGGCCGCGCGCGGGCTCGGCTCCAGCCGCATGCGCACCTTCTGGACGGTGTTCGTGCCGATGACGCGCTCCGGCATCATCGGCGCGGCGATGATCGTGTTCGTCTTCTCGCTCGGCTTCTTCGTCACGCCGGCGATCCTCGGCGGCGGCCGCAGCGTCATGATTGCCGAGCTGATCTATCTCCGGATCTTTCAGAGCCCGGATTGGGGGCTGGGGGCGGCGATCAGCGTCGTGCTGGTGCTGTTCGTCGGTGCGCTAATGGCGCTCTTGTTCCGTTATGTCAGACCGAAGCAGTTGATCTGATGCCGACCTATCGCCCCGGTCCCGTCTCGCTGATCATCGCCGCCTTCGTGGCGCTGTTCCTGCTGCTGCCTCTGCTCGCGGTCATCCCGGTGTCGCTGACGCCGAGCCGCATGCTGGCGATGCCGTCGGGCGAACTGTCGCTGCGCCACTACCGGGCGCTGGTCGAGGACCCGCGCTGGCTCCAATCGATCCTGCTCTCGATCCGCATCGGTGTCGTCAGCAGCGCGTTTTCAACCGTGCTCGCGCTGTGCTTCAGCCTCGGCGTCTGGATGTTCCAGCCGCGCTTCACCGCGGCCCTGGTCGGCTTCGTGCTGCTGCCGATGGTGGTGCCGCCGGTGGTCTCGGCGATCACGCTCTACTTCCTTTTGACCTCGATCTCGAGCTTCAGCACGTTCTTCGGCTATGACACCTGGCTCGGCGTCGCCATGGCCCATTCGGTGATGACGGTGCCCTTCGCCACGGTGCTGATGCTGGTCTCGCTCAGCCAGCTCGATCGCCGCATTGACCTCGCCGCGCGCGGTCTTGGCGCCACGGTCTGGGAACGCGCCACCCGCATCATCATGCCCAACATCAAATTCGGCATCGTCACCGCCGCACTGCTCTCCTTCGTGCTGTCCTGGGAAGAAATCGGCGTCACTTTGTTCATTACCTCGGTCAACGCCATCACGCTGCCCAGACTTATGTGGATGGGCCTGCGCGACAACATCGATCCGGCGATTGCTGCGCTTTCGGTGATCCTGATCATCATCACCGTGCTGGTGCTGGCGGTGCGCAGTTTCGTGGCCAGGCAGCGCGGAGCCTAGACAAACCGCACGGAGATGCTGCCGAACCTGCCCAAATCGCCAATGACTTCGTCACCGGCCTCGACGTCTATCGGCGTCACGCAGGTGCCTGTAATCACCACCTGTCCCGGCTGCAGTGTTATGCCCAGCCCCGATAGTTCATTGACGATCCAGGTAAGCGCGATGCGAGGATCGCCCAACACGGCCGCTCCCGATCCGTCATGTTGCGACTTTCCGGAAACGAAAGCGACCACCGGGTGTTTTGCGAGATTCACGTCGCGCCAATCGTTTTCCACGGCCTCGCCGATGACAAACAGATTGGCGCAGGCGTTGTCCGCTATGAGCTGCGGCGCCCCAACGGCGCAGAAATCGTCATACCGTGAGTCGGGGATTTCGATCGCCGGGTGCAAGGTCGCCACGGCTTCCATCACCTCGGCGATTTCATAGGGTGCCGGACGAGGCGGCAGCTCGCGGCCGAAGCGGAAAGCGAACTCGATCTCGGCCACGCGCATGTTGCTCGTCGCCAGGGAAACGATCCCGCCGACCTCCACCGCTTTCTCGGCCAGGAGACGTCCGGCCATCGGGCCGTCGACGTTGATGTGCCTTTGTCCGGCGAGACTGGTCGCGGCAATCTTCCAGCCGAAAAGTGGGGCCACCGAGCGATCCATGACATGCGACTGGATGGCGTAACCTTCGAGCCGTGTTTGTGGGCGCAACGCCTCAGGTATGGCGTCGAGACGGGTGCCCTTGTCCCAGTGGCCTACCAACAACCGCGACGCAGCCCTGGTCTTTTCTGCATCGAGCATCATCAGCTTCCGAAATTGCTTCGTGGATCGTCATGCGACGCTGCATGGAGCGAGAATATGTGACCAGGAATCGAGAGTCCATGTTCACGGCGCGGCTCCCGCGGACGATGGTGTAGGCAAAGTCGCCCTTTCCAGATCATCGGCATCCATCATTCCGATGACGAATCGCCATCGCCTCCGCGCGTCGAATGGCTATATCTGTCAAAACATGCAGAACGCGGACAGCTTCCGAAAAGCAATAATCGGCAGCGCAAGAACTGGAGGAAAGACGATGACCGCGCCAGGCGATTTACAGCAGGCACTGTTTCTCAGACTGAAAAGCGATCCATCGCTGTCGGCGCTGCTCGGTGGCGCCGGATTGCTCGAACGGCCAGCCGACAATGCCGCTTTTCCGTACGTGACCTGCGGCCATACCTCCGCTTTTGACTGGGATACGGGCATCGAGAACACCGATGATCAGTTGATTACGCTGCATGTCTGGTCGAAAGCCCATGGCGACGCCGAAACGCTAGCCATCATGGCCGCCATCCAGGCGCGCCTTGCCGACGCAGCATTGGTGATCGGCCCTCGCGGCCAGACACGACTGACGCTGGAGTTTGCCGAAGCGCGCCATGACGAGGATCTGCTCGTGCATCACGGGCTGCTGCGTTTTCGTGCGATGACGCAGGAAAATGCCTGATGCGCTTTCAATATGGCCAAAACGGAGTCTAGACTGGACTTTCGCGGGATTTCACCTGTTCGAGGCGGTGAAATTCCAGGTTGACTGTCTCGCGTTGCAGGGGTGTGGCGAGGATGTTTTCAGCGGCGTTCACCGTTCATTTCACGTTCAGCACCGATGCGTTACAACGCCGGTCATGAAAACGCTTCGCTCCCACTTCCGAACCGCGACACTGGCGCTTTGTGCTGCCGGGCTGTTCGCGTCGCAGGCGATGGCGATGCCGGTCATCGCGCCGCCCGACCTGGCCAGTCCGATCGTACTGGCGGCGTCCGATTGCTACGCCATCGGCCAACAGGTGGCGGAGCAGAATGGCGGAACGTTGGCCAAGGCCTCGCAATCGACGCGCGGCGGTCAGCCTGTCTGTGTCATCGTCGTGCTCGTTCCGGGCAAGGACGGACAACGTCCGCGCCGTTCCGAAATCGTCGTTCCGCTGAACTGATCCAATCAACCTTAGGCTACGTTTCCCAGGCCGCCGGAATCGGCCTATATCTGCCCCAGTCTTCAATCTGACAAAGCTCTTCAATCTGACGAGCTCTTCAACAGGTATCGAACTCCGCATGCGTGTACTCGTCGTCGAAGATGACAAGGATCTCAATCGGCAGATATCGGATGCGCTGGTCGATGCCGGCTATGTCGTCGACCGCGCCTTCGACGGCGAGGAAGGCCATTTCCTCGGCGACACCGAGCCCTACGACGCCGTCGTGCTCGATATCGGCCTGCCGCAGATGGACGGCATCAGCGTGGTCGAGCGCTGGCGGCGCGGCGGCCGCAAGATGCCGGTGCTGATCCTGACGGCCCGCGACCGCTGGAGCGACAAGGTCTCCGGCATCGATGCCGGCGCCGATGACTACGTCACCAAGCCGTTCCACATCGAGGAGGTGCTGGCGAGGCTGCGGGCCCTGATCCGGCGGGCTGCCGGCCATGCCTCGTCCGAACTGACCTGCGGACCGCTGCGCCTCGACACCAAGGCCTCCAAGGCCGATGTCGGCGGTGTACCGCTTAAGCTGACGTCGCACGAATTCCGCCTGCTTGCCTATCTGATGCACCATATGGGCGAGGTCGTCTCGCGGACCGAACTGGTCGAGCATCTCTACGATCAGGATTTCGACCGCGATTCCAACACCATCGAGGTGTTTGTCGGGCGGCTGCGCAAGAAGATGGGCATCGACATGATCGAAACCGTGCGCGGCATGGGCTACCGCATGCGTGAGCCGGAGGCGTAACTCGGAACCGCTCAAACCAACCGCAAGGACGCCGCTTTCGCTGCGTTTGTGGCCGCGTTCGCTGACGTTCCGCGTCATCGCCTTTTCCACGGTCTGGGCGATCGTGACGCTCGTTGTCATCTTCACCTTGATCACCACCCTATACCGCCAGGCCAGCGAGCGCGGCTTCGACAGCCTGCTTTCGGCGCATCTGTTCAACCTGATCGGTTCGATCGGCATCTCCGACACGGGTGCGCTGACTGGCGCGCCAGACCTCGGCGACCTTCGGTTCTCGGAGCCGAATTCGGGCTGGTACTGGTCGGTTGAGCCCGCTTCGGAAGGCGTGCATGGCGATCTCCACTCGTCGTCGATGACAACGACGATCCCGTCACCGAGCGTTGCCGAGGTGCCTTTCAACGCCAGCTTCCAGCGCAGCTACGCGGCCAAAGGCATCGACGGCGAGCAACTCGAAGTGTTCGAGAGCGAATTCGTTCTCGACGCCAAGAACCGGGCCGCGCGTTTCCGCGTCATGGGCAACCAGAGCGAACTCGAACAGGAAATCGCTACCTTCCAGCGCCGCCTGCTGACCTATCTCAGCCTGTTCGGCGTCGGCATGATCGCCATCAACGCGATCGCCATCCTGCTCGGCCTGCAGCCGCTGCGCCGGGTCAGGAACGCGCTCGCCATGGTGCGCGAAGGCACCGCCCAGAGGCTCGACGGCCGCTTCCCGGCCGAGATCGAACCGCTTGCCAACGAAACCAACGCGTTGATCGAAAACAACAGGCGCATCGTCGAGCGGTCGCGAACGCAGGTCGGCAATCTCGCCCATTCGCTGAAGACGCCGCTGGCGGTACTGCTCAACGAGGGCCGCGCGCTCGGCGGCGCCAAGGGGCAGCTGATCGCCGAGCAGGCCGCTTCCATGCAGAAGCAGGTCGAACACTATCTCCAGCGCGCCCGCGTCGCGGCACAACGCGATAGCGTCGTCTACCGCACGCCGGTGATGCCGCTGGTGCAGCGCATGGTGCGGGTCCTGCGGAAGCTCAATCCGCAGACAAACCTGTCGCTGTCGCTGCCGGCGGCCGAGATCGTCTTCGCCGGCGAGCGCGAGGACCTTGAGGAATTGCTGGGCAATCTTCTCGAAAACGCGATGAAATGGGCAAAGAGTTCGGTGTTGGTCTCGGTCGTGCCCTTGACCGGCAAGGACGATCCGGCCAGCCTGTTCGAGATCAGCATCGAGGATGACGGCCCGGGCATTCCCGAGGACAAGGCGCGCGAGGCGCTGAAGCGCGGACGGCGTCTGGACGAGACGAAGCCGGGAACAGGTCTGGGGCTGGCCATTGTCGCAGACCTCGTCAACGAGTATGGAGGCGTTCTGGCGCTCGAACGGTCCGGCATGGGCGGATTGAAGGCGGTGGTGCGATTGCGGAGCCTTCAGTGATGTTCACCAGAGCCAATCGACATAGAGGGACGGGAGATGTTATTGGCGGCATGTCCATTGGTCCCGCAGCGGCCAGCGGCCAAATTTCCGACAAATATCAATACTATGGCCACGCCGACTTCTCGATGACGCGGCCCCCGGCGCATCCATGGCAGGCTCCAACTCAAGAAAACCGGTTGTTGGCATGAAGATTCGCGTCGCTCTTGTTTCCGCATTGCTGGCTGTTTCCGGCTGCACCACCTTGAGCGGCAAGGGTCCAACCGTGGCAGCGACACCGGCCTCGACACCTCCTTCCAGCGGCAAGGTGACCACCACGATCATTTCGGCGATGGGCGGCGGCCTCGTCAGCGGGGCGATCGGCAACGGCCTCAGCGAGACCGAGAAGCGCAGCGCGCTCGAGGCTGAGTACAAAGCGCTGGAATATACGACCAGCGGCCAGAAGGTGACGTGGAAGGGCGCCCAGGCTTCGCGCTACGGCGAGGTGGTACCGGCCCAGCCCTACCGCGTCGGTTCGCAGGACTGCCGCCAGTACACGCAGACGGTGTTTTCCGGCGGCGCCGGAGTCACGGCGCGCGGAACCGCTTGCCGCAACGCCGATGGCAGCTGGACGCCGCTGACCTGACGACCGTCTGCCGATGATTGGCGGCTGGCGTCGTCAAAGCGTCGCAGCATGCATCTGTTGGCACGGCAGAACTCTGCCGTTATTGGAAGAACCATGCTGTTCTGGGTCATAGCCGCCATTCTCACGCTGGGTGCAAGCCTGGCGGTGCTGCTGCCGCTGGCCGCCAGCGCCAAGGGCGCGTCGTCGAGCGGCGAACATGATCTCGAAGTCTATCGCGACCAATTGTCCGAACTCGACCGCGACGCCGCGCGTGGCTTGATCCAACCGGCCGAAGCCGCCGAGGCCCGCGCCGAGATCGCTCGCCGCATCCTTCGCCTTGACAATGCGGGTACCGCCAGCGGCGCAACCGCGGGCCGAGCGTCGGTCACGGCAAGGCTGGTGGCAACCGTAGCCGTGCTGGCGGTGCCGCTGGTCAGTTGGGGACTCTATGTCAAGCTTGGCTCTCCCGACCTGCCCTCGCAGCCGCTCAGCGAGCGGTTGGCCAAGAATCCAGCTGACAGTTCGGTCGACGAACTGGTGGCGCGGGCCGAAGCCCATCTGGCCGCCAATCCTGCCGACGGCAGGGGCTGGGACGTGCTCGCACCGGTCTATCTGCGCATGCAGCGCTTTTCCGACGCGGCTGGAGCCTATCGCAACGCCATTCGGCTCGATGGCGACAGCGCCGTTCGCCAAGCCGGTCTCGGCGAGGCGATCGCCAGCGCGGCAGGCGGCATTGTCTCGGCCGATGCCCAGGATGCTTTCGAGGCAGCCCTGAAGCTCGATCCGGCCAATGCGAAGGCCAGTTTCTACCTGGCCATGGCGTTGGCGCAGGAGGGTCGCGCCAAGGAAGCAACCACGGCATGGCAGGCGATGCTGGTCAGATTGCCGCCGGACTCGCCATGGCGCGGTGCCGTCGAGCAGGCGCTCGCCAAATCCGGAGGCTCCGACGTCGCTTCCGGCGCCACCAACGGTCCCGATGCCGGCGATGTCGACGCCGCATCCTCGATGTCGCCGCAGGATCGGGAGACCATGATCAACACCATGGTTGCCGGCCTCGACGACAAACTGCGACAAAATCCGCGTGACCCGGAAGGATGGATGCGGCTCGTTCGTTCCTATGTCGTGCTTGGCAAGGCCGATCAGGCGCGTGAGGCGCTCGGTCGCGCCATTGCCGTCTTTGGAGCCGACAGTGACCAGGCGAAGAAATTCACCGCCTTTGCCGCTTCGCTTGGGCTTGCCGCGACGGAGTAGAACAAGACATGACGCGCAAGCAGAAACGATTGTCGGTGATCGCGGGCGGGCTGGTCTTCTTGGGTGCCGCGACCGGGCTGACTTTTTACGCGCTTGGCCAGAAGGCCTCCTATTTCTACATGCCGGCCGATCTCACCACCGCC
>NZ_RZQL01000181.1 GCF_003997935.1 Mesorhizobium sp. M7A.F.Ca.US.006.01.1.1 | reverse complement strand
CTTCGGAGCCGCTGCACAAAGGCGGCTTCGCCGAGATGCCGCAGCCGGAGCTCTCTGGCACGCCGCTGACCGGTTCGATCGCGGATTGGGCCGAGCAGATCGAGCAGGAAGCCGAAAACGAAGGACGTCTTGTCGGCAAGGGCGACGGCGGCAAATCGCCGAAGCCGTCGAAGAAGATACCCGAGCGCTCAAGCTCGCCGGGACGCAGTTCGCGCGGCACCTCGATGGGTGGCGCGGCGTCAGCCAGGGAGCGCACCGCCGCCGGCCTCAATCCGGTCGCCGGCCTCGACATCTCGCTGGAAGACGCCGAGACGATGGCTTCGGGCAGCGTCACCGCGACGGTGGCGGCACTGTCGGCGCTGATCGAATCCGGCAATCCGCTGCACAAGGACGGTGTGCTGTGGACGCCGCACCGCCCTGCCCGCCCGGAAAAATCCGAAGGCGGCATTGCCATCAAGATGGTGTCGGACTTCGAACCAGCCGGCGATCAGCCGACCGCGATCAAGGATCTGGTCGAAGGCGTCGACAACAACGATCGCACCAAGGTCCTGCTCGGCGTCACCGGCTCCGGAAAAACCTTCACCATGGCCAAGGTGATCGAGGAGACGCAGCGCCCTGCCTTGATCCTGGCGCCGAACAAGACGCTGGCGGCGCAGCTCTATTCCGAGTTCAAGAAATTCTTCCCGGAAAACGCCGTCGAGTATTTCGTCTCCTACTACGACTATTACCAGCCGGAAGCCTACGTCCCGCGCACCGACACCTTCATCGAGAAGGAATCCTCGATCAACGAGCAGATCGACCGCATGCGCCATTCGGCGACGCGTTCGCTGCTCGAGCGCGACGACGTCATCATCGTCGCCTCGGTGTCCTGCATCTATGGTATCGGTTCGGTCGAGACCTATACGGCGATGACCTTCCAGATGCAGATCGGCGACCGGCTCGACCAGCGCGCGCTGCTCGCCGATCTCGTCGCCCAGCAATACAAACGGCAGGACATCAATTTCGTTCGCGGCTCGTTCCGCGTGCGCGGCGACACGATCGAGATCTTCCCGGCCCACCTGGAAGACCGCGCCTGGCGCATTTCGATGTTCGGCGACGAGATCGAGCAGATCACCGAGTTCGACCCGCTGACCGGCCAGAAGACCGGCGAGCTGAAAAGCGTCAAGATCTACGCCAATTCGCACTATGTGACGCCGCGCCCGACGCTGAACCAGGCGATCAAGTCAATCAAGGAAGAGCTCAAGCACCGGCTGGTCGAACTGGAGCGTGCCGGCCGCCTGCTTGAGGCGCAGCGGCTGGAACAGCGCTGCCGCTTCGACCTCGAGATGCTGGAAGCCACCGGCTCCTGCGCCGGCATCGAGAACTATTCGCGCTATCTCACCGGCCGCCAGCCGGGTGATCCGCCGCCAACGCTGTTTGAGTACATTCCCGACAACGCACTGGTCTTCATCGACGAAAGCCATGTCACCGTACCGCAGATCGGCGGCATGTATCGCGGAGACTTTCGCCGCAAGGCGACGCTGGCCGAATACGGCTTCCGTCTGCCGTCCTGCATGGACAACCGGCCGCTGCGCTTCGAAGAATGGGATGCCATGCGCCCGCTTTCTGTCGCGGTCTCGGCGACGCCTGGCGGCTGGGAAATGGAGCAGGCCGGTGGCGTCTTCGCCGAGCAGGTCATCCGCCCGACCGGCCTGATCGACCCGCCGGTCGAGGTGCGCCCGGCCAAGACCCAGGTCGACGATGTCGTCGGCGAAATCCGCGACACCACCAAGGCCGGCTACCGCACGCTGGTCACCGTGCTGACCAAGCGCATGGCCGAGGATTTGACCGAATATCTGCATGAGCAAGGCATCCGTGTCCGCTACATGCACTCCGACATCGACACGCTGGAGCGCATCGAGATCCTGCGCGATCTGCGCCTCGGCGCCTTCGACGTGCTGGTCGGCATCAACCTGCTGCGCGAAGGCCTCGACATTCCCGAATGCGGCTTCGTCGCCATTCTCGACGCCGACAAGGAAGGTTTCCTGCGCTCTGAAACCTCGCTGATCCAGACCATCGGCCGCGCTGCCAGAAACGTCGACGGCAAGGTCATCCTGTATGCCGACCAGGTGACCGGCTCGATGGAACGGGCAATGGCCGAGACAAACCGCCGCCGCGAAAAGCAGATGGAGTGGAACGAGGCCAACGGCATCACCCCGGAATCGGTCAAGTCGCGCATCTCCGACATTCTGGATTCGGTCTACGAGAAGGACCACGTCCGCGCCGACATCTCGCAGTTCACCGACAGTGCCGGCGCCATGATGGGCAACAACCTCAAGGCCCATCTCGACGCGATGGAAAAGCAGATGCGCGATGCCGCGGCCAATCTCGACTTCGAGAAGGCGGCCCGCATCCGCGACGAGATCAAGCGCCTGCGCGAGATGGAACTGTCCATCTCCGAAGACCCGCTGGCCAAATATGCCGACATGGAAAGTCCCGCCTCGGGTCGCGAAAAGGGCAAGCACAACAAGGGCGTGGCCAAACATCGTACAGCAGAGGAACAGGAGCGTTTCCGCAAGCTCGACGCGGCGCGTGCCGCCGAAGAAGCGGCCAAGGCTGCCCGGCCCAACCTCTTCCGCAAACCTGATCTCGACGAGATGGGCGCCGACGGCGCGGTGCCGGTGAAGAAGCCACTGTTTTCGAAACCCTCGCTCGACGCCATGGGCCCAGGCACCGACATGCCGACACCGGCCGGCGCGGTGTCGCGCTCGCTGTTCAAGAAACAGTCCGCCGAAGAGGCGCATGGTTCCGATTTCGGCATTCCCGGCGAGCCGGTCAAGCCGCTGTTCAAGAAGAACTCGCTTGATGAGATGACCGTGCGGCGGACCGAAAAGCCGGTCGAAGGAAAGATGCCGGCCAAGCCGCAGCCGATCTCTCCTGGAGAGGGGGACGAATCCGCCAAGCCAGTTGTTCGCCAGCGAACAGGCATCGGCTCCTACGAAGACCCCGCCGACGCGCGTCGGGAAAAGCGCCGCCCGGGCAAGACGGGTAGGCCAGGAAAGTAGCGCCTTCCCTTCCCCTTGTGGGAGAAGGGAAGTACCCGTCTGCTGCACCGTTGCGAAGCTTCGACGCCAGCCACCAGAATGCGCGATGACCATGCCCCGCAGACTTCAGGAAGACGAGTTCAAGGCTTGCTTTGCCGAGCCGATGACGAACGTCACTGCCGCGGCAGAGGCTGCAGTGGACATATGGTCGTATGTCGACGTGCTGGATCTGGACGAGATCGGCCTGCCCTATCTGACCGAGGTCCACAACGTCTACCGCGACGCCCAAAACCGGTTCGATCAGGTTTTGATTGGCACCGGCAGGTTCAACGCCCTTCTTGTGATTGTTGTTGATCTACGCAGAAGCACGGTTTTCGGGCATTTCCTGCTCGACCTCGGCAAAGAATATGGACTGAGCAGCGGTCACTTGAGACCTGTCTGATCTGGGCGTGCATGTACTGGACCATGCACCTGCCCTTGTCAGGTGCCGATCGACTCGATACGGGCCGTGGCAGCTTCTCTGCTTGCTGCAAGATACTCCCACCGGCCCACCATCCCCATGAAACCCAAGGATATCGCCGCCTACGTCTTCCTGGCCATCACCTGGGGCCTGTCGTTCCTTGTTCTTCTGAAGGTCGTGCATGCCTTCGGCTGGGTCGGCGCGGTCACCTTGCGGTCGCTGATCGCCGGCATCACGCTCTTCCTGCTTGCCGCAGCAACGCGGCGCAAGCTGGATTTCAGCGCCGGCTGGCGGCATTTCACGGTCGTCGGCGCAACGACGGTCGCCGCACAGCTGGTCGGCCTGTCCTACGCCACCCCGCGCATCGGCACCGCCATGGCGGCCATCCTAGTCGCTGCGATCCCATTGTTCTCGATGATCCTCGGTCAGCTATGGGGGCTTGAACGCATCAGCCTTCGCGGGCTGGCCGGCCTGTTGTTAGGCGCCGCGGGGATCATCATTCTGGTGGGCTTTCCTGCTGTCCCGATCACGGCGTCCTTCGCGTTCGGCTGTGCCGCCTCGCTGTTCAGCTCCTTCTCCGCCGCCTTCGGCAGCAATTACGCCAACCGCCATCTGCGCTCGGCCGGTTCGTTCGAACTCACCGGCGCCGCCTTCCTGTTCGGCGGTCTGATGACACTGCCGCTGCTGCTCGCCGTGCCGGTGCCGGCCATGCCGCGCCCTGTCGATTTCCTCTATCTCATCCTTCTCGCCTGTGTGATGAGCGCGCTGACCTACGTCGTCTATTTCCGGCTGGTGGCCAGCATCGGCGCAACCAGGACGATCAGCGTCGAATTCGCCGTGACCGTAATCGCGGTTCTGGCCGGCACGATCCTGCTTGGCGAAGCGCTGACCATTATCCAAGGCTTCGGCGCGGTAGCAATCATTGGCGGCTGCATGCTGGTGCTGGATCCGTTCCCGCATCGCTTGAAAGCGGCAGTCTTGCCATCGGCCCCACCTTTGGTGTAGCCAGTCCCCACACTCGAACGTCTCGAAAGGAGGGCTCACGTGTTTACGTTTTTTCGTCACCATCGTCAGCGTGGCCCGATTTCTGCCCCGCGAGCTTGCTTGCAGGGCTGACCAGGGACGGTCCGGGTTTTTCCCGCTTCGATTTTTTGGTCTGCCCTTCGTGGTGCTGCAATGCCGAGCCTGATGGCCAGCAAGCGCACCGTCAAAGTGCACTGAGCCGGACACCGGCAAGACCAGAGAAATCATAATGGCCCTGATCAGCCTCAAATCCCTCGGCGTTACCATGAGTGCGCCGCTGTTTGCCAATCTCGACCTCACCATCGGCACCGGCGACCGGCTCGGCATCGTCGCCGCCAACGGTCGCGGCAAGTCGACCTTGCTCAAATGCCTGACCGGCGAGATCGAGCCGACGTCGGGCGACATCACCCGCACGCGCGGCCTGCGCGTCGGCCATGTCGAACAGTCCGTTGCCCCTGCCTTGCTCGGCCGCAGCTTCCACCAGGTGGTGGCCGATGCCCTGCCGCCCGAGCAGGCCGACAGCGAGATGTGGCGCGTCGATGTGGTGCTGGATTCGCTTGATGTGCCGGAGGCAATGCGCGAGCGAGAAATGCGCGCGCTGAGCGGCGGCTGGCAGAGGCTGGCGCTGATCGCCCGCGTCTGGGTCACCGATCCGGACGTGCTGCTGCTCGACGAGCCGACCAACCATCTCGACCTTGCCCGCATCAGCCAGCTCGAAACCTGGCTGAACACGCTGCCGCGCGAGGTGCCGGTCGTCATTGCCAGCCACGACCGCGCCTTCCTCGACGCCGCCACCAACCGGACGCTGTTCCTGCGCCCGGAACAGTCGCCCGTGTTTGCGCTGCCCTACTCTCGCGCCAGGCAGGCGCTCGACGAGGTCGACGCCTCGACGGAGCGCAAGTTCCAGCGCGACATGAAGGTGGCGCAGCAATTGCGCCGGCAGGCCGCCAAGCTCAACAACATCGGCATCAATTCGGGCAGCGACCTGTTGACGGTCAAGACCAAGCAGCTCAACCAGCGCGCGGAAAGGCTGGAGGAAGCGGCGAACCCGGCGCACCGCGAAAAGTCGGCGGGTGCCATAAAACTGGCCAATCGCGGCACCCACGCCAAGGTGCTGATCACGCTCGACGACGCGGCTGTCGAAACGCCCGACGGCAAGCTGCTGTTCAGGACCGGCAAGCGCCATATTTGCCAAGGCGACCGCATCGTTCTGCTCGGCCGCAACGGCGTCGGCAAGTCGCGCTTCGTCACCTTGATCCGCAATGCGATCATCGAACCGGACACGGTACGGAACGTGAAGGTGACGCCGTCGACTGTGCTCGGCTACAGCGACCAGGCGCTGTCCGGCATCAGCGGCGACGACACGCCGCTGGCGATGGTCTCGCGCCGCTACGATGTCGGCGAGCAGCGCGCACGATCGTTGCTGGCCGGTGCCGGCGTGGTCATCGAGATGCAAGAGAAAAAGATCGGCGTGCTGTCCGGTGGCCAGAAGGCGCGGCTGATGATGCTGGCGCTGAGGCTCGCCAATCCCAACCTCTATCTGCTGGACGAGCCGACCAACCATCTCGACATCGACGGCCAGGAAGCGCTGGAAGCGGAACTGCTGGCGCATCAGGCAAGCTGTGTGCTCGCTTCGCACGACCGCTCCTTCATCCGCGCCATCGGCAACCGCTTCTGGCTGATCGAGAAGCGAAAGCTGACCGAAGTCGGGGACCCCGAGGAGTTCTTCCGTTCAGTGGCTGAAACGGCAGGATAAGGCCAACGGAAGTCGACTGGCATGTAAATTATTTGCTTACAGACCTTGTTTTTTGTAAGCAATCTGTTTACATATATCGATGATCAAGTCCTTCAAGAACAGGGCGCTGTCGGACCTCTTTCAAACCGGAAAGACCGGCAAGATCGACGCCAAGATGCACAAGCGCATTCTTGTCCGGCTTGACCGCCTGGAAGCTTCGGAGAAGCCGGAGGAAATGAACCTCCCCGGCTTCGATTTCCACCCGCTGAAAGGCTTCGATCCAATCCGCTACACGGTCCACGTCAACGGCCCGTGGTGCATCACATTCGAGTTCGACGGCAAGGATGCTGCCCGCGTCGATTTCGAGCAATATCACTGAGGCGGCCAGATTGGAGAAGTTCGACTTATGACCGTGCACGAGCCGACGCGTCCTATTGAGCGTTGTCCTTCCCACCCGGGAGCGCTGCTTGAGGACATTATCCCGGCAACTGGCAAGACCAAGGTGGAAATTGCAAATCTGCTCGGAATCTCCCGGCAGCAGCTCTATGATATCATCCGTGAAAAGAAGCCGGTTTCGCCGGCTGTGGCCGCTCGCCTTGGCAAGTTGTTCGGCGACGGGGCCGCGATCTGGCTTCGAATGCAGGCCGCTTTCGATGCTTGGCACGCGGAGCGTGAAGTTGATGTTTCAGCGATCCCTACGCTCAGGGTTGCGTAGGTCCGTACGGCAGCATTTGAACAGACCATCAGACGCCGCGATAAAAAATCTTGACGATCTGTCGGGTAGCCTCAGCCCGTCACGTCCTTGGGATGCCGACACGATGATGCCGGCCCAACCCAGGGAGAATTATCATGTCGGTTCTTTCATCCATCGGTCGCATCGCAACCCGGTATGCCGCAGCGCGCGCTCGTCACCGCAGCGAGCGCATCCTGCTTTCACTGCCTGCCTCGCTGCGCAAGGATATCGGTTTTCCGGACGTCTTCGACGCGCAAAACGGCCGCCGCCCCTGACGTCGCGAGGCGCCAGTCAGTCATGCGTATCACCTGAAAGCGGCGTCGCCTGCATCGATACGCGTTTTTCGAAAGCCTCGAACCAGTGCGTCAGCCGCGCCCGTGAGCGAAAAGGCGGAAGGTGACGAAACGCCATCCAGGACAGCGTGGTGGCCAAAGCAATGTGGCCGATATGGAGCGGCGCCTCGTCGTCCAGCGTGCTTTCGATCCAGTCGTAGCTCGCCTCGATCTTTTCCCGGCACCCGTCGGCGAGAGCACTGAAACGCAGCTGTTCGGGTCTCCTTTCCGTCTCCCAGCGCAACGCTATGCCCGTCTGCGCCAGGCCCTGGGCGACCGACTGCAGCCGCAACGCCTGCCAGCGCGCCTCGCCGTCTTGCGGCAGCAGCTTGCGGCCGTCATGCAGCGTATCGAGATAGGCGCAGATGACATCGGAATCGAAGATCGGCGACGCGTCGGGCCGCAACAGCACCGGCACTTTGCCAAGCGGATTTTCGGCGTAGACGCGAGAATTGCGTAAGGTCGGACTGGTCTCGTGATGAATGACCTCCAGCCGATCGGCAATGCCAACCTCATGGGCGAAGACGAGCGCCTTGCGCGCGAAGGGTGAGTGGGTCTGATAGTAGAGGATCATTGTCGTCCCGGGGTTGAAGAGGCGTTCGGGTGATCCATCTGTTCTAGCCTGCGAGCCGCGAGAATTGCGCTCTGATTGGGGGCGGTCGACGCAAGGTCGTTTCACCGCCTCTCGTCCAACTGCCTGCTGCGTGGCCTGTCCAGGGCCGGTCGGCCAAAAAAATCTCCCGGCCATGTAGGATCGCCGGCACCTCATCCGTCCTTTGGCTCGCAAGGCCAAACGCAAAGAGGAACAAGATATGACCGACCAGACCCCCGTTCAGCCCGCAGCCAAAGTGCTCGGCGGATTGACCCCCTATCTGCAGCTGGATGGCGCCTTCAAGGCTGCCGAATTCTACAAGAAGGCCTTTGGTGCCGAGCAGGTCTTTGCCTATCCGGCAGACGAAAAAGGCCGCACCATGCACATCCACCTGCACATCAACGGCTCGACGCTGATGCTCTCCGACTTCTATCCCGAAAACGGCATGCCCGCCGTCAAGCCGCAGGGTTACACCATGCAGCTTCACCTCGGCAGCGACGATATCGAAGCCTGGTGGAAGCGCGCCGTCGAAGCCGGCTGCGAAGTCGCCGTGCCGCTCCAGGTGATGTTCTGGGGTGACCAGTGGGGCAATATGCGCGACCCGTTCGGCGTCGAGTGGGCGATGAACGCGCCGGTGAAGAAAGCCTGATCTGCCGCCAATGGCCCAAGCCCCTCACCGCTTGGCGTCGGTGAGGTACTTTGCACTTCAGCAGGAGACCCGAAATGTCCTATGTCGATGGCTTCGTGCTTGCCGTACCCAAGGCAAAACTCGATGACTACAAGAAGCTGGCCAACCTCGCAGGGCCTATCTGGAGGGAACATGGCGCGCTCGCCTATGTCGAATGCATCGGCGACGACGTGCCCTATGGCGAGGTCACGTCCTTCCCGCGTGCCGTGCAGGCCAAGGATGACGAGATCGTCGTCTTCGCCTGGGCCGTCTATGAGTCGCGGGAGAGTCGCGATGCCGTCATGGCCAAGGTGATGGCCGACCCGCGCTTGAAGGCCGATTGGGCGGACATGCCGTTCGACGGCAAACGCATGATCTTCGGTGGCTTCAAGCCATTCATTGAGCTTTGAGCAGCCGGTAGCAGATTAGAAGAAGCCCCACAGCTTCGTCATCCTAGGGCAAGCAGGAGCGAAGCTCCGTCGCGAAGACCCTAGGATGACGACGTGGGTGCTTAGGCCCATCTCTAAGGCCACGATCAGCTAAATAGCGTTGCGCTAATCCAGCTTGTCCAGCAACGGCTTGAGCCGGTCTCCATAGCGCTTCCACAGATCGACCGACCCCTGATACATCGGCTGGCGCACCTGTGCGGCCGACGCCGTGCGCACCGGCCGGTCGGTCTCGTGGAAGGACAGCACCGCATCGTCCCAGGGCAGGCCGAGATGGGCGATCAGGGCCCGCGTCTGACCTTCCTGATCGGCGACGAAATCCTCGTAGCGTACATCGTGCACGACGCCCGGCAGCACCGTGTGCCAATGCTTCATGATGTCGGTGTAGAGATTGTGGAAGTCGGCGAGCTCGCCGAGATCGTAGCCATAGCGATGGCTGTCGCCGCGGAAATGCACCTTGTAGATCGACAGGCAGGTTGCCGCCGCATCGCGCGCGCAGTGGATGATCCTGGCCTTCGGCATCATCATGTGGATGAAGCCGACAAGCAGGAAGTTGCCCGGCATTTTGTCGGTGACGTGGCGCATGTTCGGATAGCGGGCATGCAGCATGTCGAGATAGGTTTGGCCTGCCTCGGCAAAATCCGAATCGTCCGTATCCGATACGCCCCATGGGAAGCCACCCGGCATGGCCGCGGGGAACTGCCTGCCGACCGCCTTCTTCAAGATGCTGAGCTCGCCTGCGCCATAGACCTGCGGATGGCTGGCAATGATCTGCTCGACCAGCGTCGTGCCCGAACGCGGCATGCCGACGATGAAGATCGGCGTGTCGTCGCTGATTGAGCTGGGCCTGTGCTTCTCGAAGAAGCCGGCATCGAAGGTGGCCTTCATTGCCTCGAACTCGGCCCGCGTCCTGGCCTGGTCGTAGTCGATGCCTTTGCGGCGGATCGCATTGCCTTCGGCGAAATAGTCGAAGGCCCGGCCATAATCCCTGAGATCGTCATTCGCCTTGCCGAGTCCGAAGGACAGCTGCATGCGTGCCAGGCTGTCCTGCGGCGCCCTGGCATGCTGGGCTTCCATGCCCCCAAGCTCGCTGTCGCGCTCCTTCTGGCGCTTGACCTGCGTCAGCATCAGCCAGGCTGTGGCCATGGCGGGGTTGATCGCCAACGCCTGCCGGAACAGGTCGGCCGCCTCGTCGAGCTTGCCCTTTTCCATCAACCCGACGCCGAGCCCGTGCAGCAGGTCGGCATCCTTGGGCCGGATCGTCAGCGCTTCGCGGAAGGTAGCCAGCGCCTCATCCAGCCGCCCGGCTTCCTGCAGGGTTTCAGCAAGCCCGATGCGGGCGCGCACATGAAATGGGTTGCGTGCAACCGTGCCGCGATAAATCTCTTCGGCCTCTTCGAACTGGCCGACCTGTTTCAGCGATGAGCCGAGATTGTCGCGCGCCGCGAGCTGGTCCGGCCGCAGATCCACCGCGCCGCGGAAGAAATCGATGGCCGCAGCAGGGCGGCCGAGGTCGCGCATTACCGTACCGAAATTGTTGAGGAAATCGGGATTCGTCGGCTGCAGGCTCACCGACCGTTCGATGAGATCCAGCCCTTCTTCGCTACGCCCGGTCTGGTGCAGCAGCAGTCCCAGGAAATGCGCCGCGGCCGCGTGCTTGGGCTGACGCGCCAGCACCTGCCGGTAGATCGTCTCAGCATCTTGCCGGCGCCCGGCCTGATGCAGTTGCAACGCCTGCTGCACATACTGGTCGAGGCCCAGCGGCGGCTGTCCGCCTGCGCCAGACCTGGCTCCCGCACCCGCCGCTCGTCTTTGATCTCTGTTGATGGGAAACCTGCCGTGTTTTATCCGCCTGTGGCGATCTAGGCCATCGGCGCCGCAGGTTCAAGGCTTCGCTTGCTGTCTCGTCCTTTCGTCGGTGCGGAAAGATCAAATCAGGCGGTTGGTCTCGGCGACCTGTCTGGCACGCCGGACCGTTCCATCGGTGTCGGCGATCCTTCGCTTTGCCGCCTCGTCACTCCTGACGGTCAGCCGGGGCGACTGGATAACGGTCGGCTTGGCCATTGCCGGTTTTGCGATCGGCGTGATCGTTACGGGGGTGCCTGTTGGCGTCATTACGGACATCACGAGATCTCCTTCTCGAATTTACAATAAAAATCAGAATACCGGGAGAATTGTTCCCGCAAAGTTTCAAACAATTTTCTGAATTGTACGGATTTGTATCATTATTTTTCTGATAATTACAGCGCGCAATTTTTTGAATGATGCCCAATTTTATTTTAAAACGCCTTGATTAAATTGCGACAAAGGCCTATCTGTACAAGATCGCTTTGGGCCAGAATTGGCATCTCGCGGCGTCAGAGGTTCTCGACCCGCCAATCTCATTCCAAATCTTCGATACCGGGCGCGCGGCATATTCGCTCCGCGGCCATGTCTCATTCTTCGAAAGATCCACATGAACACCGGAACCGTGAAGTTCTACAATGGCCAGAAGGGTTTTGGCTTCATTCAGCCGACCGATGGCGGCAAGGACGTTTTCGTTCATGTCAGCGCACTGGAGCGCGCCGGCTTCCCCGGCCTCGCCGAAGGCCAGAAGCTGCAGTTCGAGTTGGAGCGTGACACCAAGGGCCGCGAGTCGGCCGCCAATTTGCAATTGATCTGATCCGGCCGAATTCGATGAACGCTGACCACGGATGTACTGGCAGCTCTCGAAAGCGGTTTATTTCCAGCGACTGCCGGAAATAGGAAAGCGGGGCTCGTCCCCGCTTTTTTGTTTTCAGGGCCGCTGCTTTGCATAGGTAAGACAATGCCGGACCGTACCACCCACTCCATCGCGCACTTCACCGCACCTTTCGTGCTCGGCGGACTGGAAGGGCAGCTGCCGGCCGGCGACTACGACATCGACCACGACGAAGAGCTGATCGAGGGCATGTCGCGGCTTGCCTGGCGCCGCGTCGCCACTTTCATCCATCTGCCGGCAAGGGCAGCAAAAAACCCGCCCACCAGCCAGCTTGTCGCCATCGATTACCTCGAACTCGAAACAGCGCTGAAGCGCGACAGGGAGAATGCAGCATGATCCGTTTCCAGCAGAATGCGCGCCCACGCACCGACACGCCCGCGCATCAGTTTGCGATCGGTCAGACCGTGCGCATGAAGAGCCGCACCGGCCTCGTCCAGAAGACCGCCGAACTGTTCCAGATCAAGAGCAGGCTGCCGGTCAAGGATGGTTCGCCGCAATACCGCATCCGCAGCGAGCAGGAGACCTATGAGCGGGTCACCACCGAAGACAATCTCGAACCGGCAGATCCGGTTGTTACCGACAACCCGGCTGTTGCCGGCAACCCGCTCATCTGAGACCCATCGCCAAGCCAACACCGAAGCAGGAGTACGACATGTCCAAAGGTCAACAGCGAAGCAATCGCGAGACGCGCAAGCCGAAGAAGGACAAGGTCGTGGCTAAGCCCGCCTCCCCGTTCGGCTCCTCGGTCAAGCAGGCGGAGAGCAGCCTAAAGCCGAAGTCGAAGGGCTGACAAACTGGAGGGCGCGCCTCGTGCGCCCTCTCCGCCGTCCCTCTGTGAGGTGGCGAACTGACTGAACAGGCCCGCGCAATGCTCTGCCACGGGAGGCGCGCTTGAACTTCGTCATCGAGTTCTACCGGTCGCGCGACACCGACGAAGCCACACTCGACAAGGTGTCGCTGGACGCGCCGAACCTGCGCGCCGCGCTGCAGGCTGCCACAGCGCTGTTCCACACGCTGGCCATGCCGCAAATCCCCGATCGCCTGCGCATTTGCGACGACGATGGCAGCGAGCTCTATGCTGGGCCGGCTGATGGGGCGTATCCGGTTTAGAGCAGCGGTGCTTGCCGCACGACTCCATTAAAGTTCACGTAAGATCGACGCCCTAAGATCCGCCTGAACCGGGCCGCGGCCGCGATTGGTGACCCGAAACGTTGCCGGCGACCACCCACGATTGCCGCTCGTACCCGAAGGCAGGAGGCGCATGGACAGGTCGCGCATCATCGTGACGGCGGTGGTGTTGGCCATGCTGGGCGCCATCGTGCCCATAGCGGCTATGTTTCATCTCGCTTGGCTTCAGGCCGTCCAAAAGGAACATGAGCGGTTGCAGCTGTTCGCCAGCCGCGCCATCGCCAGGGCCGACATCTCGCTCAACGATGCGACCGCTGCCTTGCGGCAGATCGACCAGTTCACCGGCGTCCGCTGTTCGGCGGACCACATAGCCCGCATGCGGCAACTCACCATCAACACGCGCCCGATCGAAGAGATGGGCTATTTCGAAAACGGCCTGCTCAAATGCTCTTCCTGGGGACCGACCGAAGGGCGCGTCGTGCAATCCACCCCTGACTTCACCACCAAGGACGGAATTGCCGTCACCGCCCGCATACAGCCGGTGATGAGCGAAGGCCATTTTCTGATGGCGCTGCGATACAGGGACCACAACGTCCTTGTCGATCCGGTGCGCTTTGTCGACGTCATCGTCGATCCCGGTATCCAGCTCGCCTTGGCGACGCAATCGGGCATGCTGCTCGGCGCACTGAACGGCCCGGATCCCGCCCGCATCAAGAAAATTATCGCCGGCCCCGGCGAAGGCATCGATGACGATCTCCTGTTTGCCACCGCGCGCGGCACGGGCTGGATTGCTGTCGCCACCGAACCGACAAGCCAGATCCTGGGCAGCGTTCGCAAGCAGCAACTCCTGCTGCTCCCGCTCGGCGCCTTCATGGCTGCCTTCATCATCGGCGTGGTTGTGTGGCTGTCACGAAGGCGGCTTTCGCCACTGGGAGAACTGCAGATCGCCGTGCGCAAGCACGAATTCATCGTCCACTATCAGCCGATCGTCGAGCTCAGGACCGGCAATTGCATCGGTGCGGAAGCGCTGGTGCGCTGGAAGCGACCGAATGGCTCCCTGGTCCGGCCCGATCTCTTCATTCCGCTGGCGGAAGAGAGCGGCTTGATCACGGCGATCACCGATCAGGTCATCGCGATGGTTGTGTTCGACCTGAACAGCCTCCTGGTCGCCGATCGCTCGCTTCACATCGCCATCAATCTCAGCGCAACCGATGTCGGCACCGCGCGGGTCCTGCCTATTCTCGAAAAGGCGTTGCAGCACACCGGGATCCGGCCCCGGCAAATCTGGCTCGAGGCCACGGAGCGAGGTTTCGTCGATATCAACTCGGCCCGCTCGACGCTCGTTCGTGCCCGCGAACTTGGCCACGCAGTGGCAATCGACGACTTCGGCACCGGCTATTCCAGCCTGTCCTATCTCGAAGGGCTGCCACTCGATGCGCTCAAGATCGACAAATCGTTCATCGATACGATCAGCACGAATTCCGCCACCAGTTCCGTCACCCCTCATATCATCGACATGGCCAAGACACTAAAGCTGAAGATCGTTGCCGAGGGCGTGGAAACGCAGGCGCAAGCCGACTACCTCGAGGCGCGCGACGTCGACTACGCCCAGGGCTGGCTGTTCGCCAGACCCATGCCCGCGTCCGAGTTCATCGCCTACTGTCGCCAGGTGAAGCCGACGGCTTGACGCTTGTCGTCCTCAACAAGGCGCAGCGTTCTCAGCACGGCCCGTCGCCAACGACGCGATAGTCCGCGGCACGGGCTTCGCAGGAATTGGGGAAGGTGCGCGTCTCGCCATGCCGGCGCGCGCACACCGGCGCATATTCGCGGGTGCAGAACGTC
>NZ_RZQL01000017.1:9355-46127 GCF_003997935.1 Mesorhizobium sp. M7A.F.Ca.US.006.01.1.1 | reverse complement strand
GATCAGGACCGGCAAGGCCTGAAAAGATTATCTTTTTTTAATTACACATTGTCGCATGGCGGTCCTAGCTTCCCGCCCGGGCCGAGAACCGCCGGTGATGAATCCCCTCATCGCGACGCGACGGAACCGGACGGCCCAAGGCCGGAAGGCAGGCAGACAACCGCCGCCTTCCTCTACAAGAGGAGACGCGTGATGCGCTCTTTCAAGACCTCGCTTAGAACTGCGACACTCACGGCGTTCCTCATCGCCGTTCCGCTTGCCGGCGCCTATGCCGCGGGCCATCACAAGGGCGCTCTCGACGCGACCGATCCAACCGATATGACCGGCCCGCGTATCGAGGCGCTTATCGCACAGGTGCAGGGCGTCCGGCAGGGCATCGTGGACGCGAGACAGGCCAACAACATCACCCCGGCCGTGGCGGAACGCCTGGAAATGCGCACGACCCACATCAGCCAGGCGGCCGAGAAAGTCGCCGCGTCCGACCATGGCAGGATACCGGCCGCGCAATACCACGACCTGTTGCGCCGTCTCGACAATGTCGACCAGCGGCTGATGATCGACACCGGTAGCGGCTTCATGATCGGCGACGGCGCCGACGGCGGCAATTACCCGAACGGCTGAAGCCATAGCGCCCGAAACGGTCCAAGAGGAAGGGACCGCCTGGCGCCTTCGAGTGCAATCCCGCGGGCGCCCTTTTTTACCAGCCGAGCCACACCGCGATCAGGGCAACCGCCGCCGGCACGGTCTGGATGAACAGGATCTTGCGCCCGACCGTTGCCGCGCCATAGAGGCCGGCAATGGCCACGCAACCTAGAAAGAAGACCTTGACCTGGAAACCGGCCGCATCAAGGCATAGCCCCCAGATCAGCCCGGCGGCGAGGAACCCGTTATAGAGTCCCTGATTGGCGGCGAGCACCTTCGAGGCACTGGCGAATTCCGGGGTCAGGTTGAAAGCCTTGTGCCCGCGCGGCGTGTCCCACAGCACCATCTCCAGATAGACGATGTAGGCATGGATCAAGGCCACCAGCCCGACCAGGATGTTGCCGATCATTGTTTCCCCCTTGCGTCGTCGCCGGCAGCATTCCATGCGCGGCATCGCCTGCGCAAGGTGCATTTGCCCGACGGCATCTGAGGGTTGCCAACGCATTTGCGTTGGTGTCTTTTCGCGCCGTCCCCAATCACGGAAACCGCCATGTCCTTTCAGAAACTCGATGACCTCGGTCACAAGCTCGAAGCGCTCGAGCATGCGCTGGCCATCCTCGGTGCCGATGAGGCCACGCACATGGCCGTCGGCGGCGGCGAGAAGCGTGCCGAGGCGATGTCGGCACTGGCCGGCATGTATCACACCAGGGCAACGGCGCCGGAGATAGCAGACTGGATCGCCGCGGCAGAGCAGGAAGCGTTGGGTGAAGAGCAGCGCACCGCCGTCTCGGAACTGCGGCGCCAATACACCAACCTGACCTGCCTGCCGGTCGAATTCGTCGAACGCCAGACGACCGCGCGCATGCGTTGCGAGCAGTTATGGCGCGGCCTGCGCGCCAAGAACGACTGGGCAGGCTTTCAGCCGGCCCTGGAGGGCGTCGTGGCGCTGGTGCGCGAAGAGGCGGCGCTGCGTGCCGACGTGCTCGGCCTTGCCCCCTATGACGCGCTGATGGAGCAGTACGACCCCGGCAACCGCACCGCCGACATCACGCCAGTGTTCGCCGACCTGAAGGCTTTCTTGAAAAGCTTTGTGCCCGAGGCACTGGCGATCCAGGACGCCCGGCTGCGCAAGCGCCCGCTGAAGCCGCTCTCAGGCACCTATGCGATCGACCGGCAGCGCGAACTTGGTCTTGCCATGATGGCGGCGGTCGGCTTCGACCTGACGCATGGATCGCTGTCGGTGTCGCACCACCCTTTCTGCGGCGGCGTGCCGAGCGACGTGCGCATCACCACCCGCTACAAGACGTCCGACTTCCTGTCCGCGCTGATGGGCGTGCTGCACGAGACTGGCCATGCGCTCTACGAGCAGAACCTGCCGAAGGCATGGTCGCACTGGCCGCTCGGCAAGGCGCGCGGCATGGCCGTGCACGAAAGCCAGAGCCTTTTTGTCGAAAAGCAGCTCGGCCGCAACCCGGCCTTCTGGCACTGGGCGCTGCCGGTGGTCGAAAAGCATCTCGGCGAAGCCTGGTCGCTCGACGATATCCTGCCGCATGTGCATCGCGTCGAGCGCGGGCTGATCCGCGTCGATGCCGACGAGGTGACCTATCCCCTGCATGTCATCCTGCGCTACGAACTGGAACAGGAGCTCGTCGCCGGCAAGCTTGAAGTGGCCGACCTGCCCGAAGCCTGGGACGCCAAGATGCGCGACTATCTCGGCCTTTCCACCATCGACAACCCCGCCGACGGGCCGATGCAGGACGTGCATTGGCCAGGGGCCGCCTTCGGCTACTTCCCGTCCTACACGCTGGGCGCGATGATGGCGGCGCAGCAATGGGCAGCATTGACGCGAGAACATCCTGCCGCCGACGAGGATCTCGCCAAGGGCAATTTCGAGGCGATCAACGACTGGCGCCGCCAAAAGATCTGGTCGCAGGGATCGCGCTGGTCGACGCCGGACCTGCTCGAACGCGCCACCGGCGAAAAGCTCAACGCAACATTTTTCACCGAACATCTGAAGAGGCGCTACGGAGCGTGAGCGGGACCATGAGATGATCCCTGCTCACGCCGCATGGAAGAACCCGGATTGCTCATCATCCGGCAAGTCGGAATCTGCCGTCAGATCTCCCTGACGAACAGCTCTATGACCTTCCACGTGCCTCCCTGCCAGAGATCGGCCGTCACGTCGTCCAGCGACGCGAACATCTGCGATCTAGCGCCAAGAAAACAGTTCACGGTCCGGTCCTTGTACATTTGGCCGATGGGCGAAATGCTGACCTCCAGCGTCCGGCTGTCGCCTCGGGTCACGATGTCCACATCCGGGTTCCCATAGTAGGTATTGTTGGTTCCGTACTGGGAATCATCGCTCTGGCTGTGGTCCCCGTCGCCGACATAGGCTGAACTCGGCCCGACGTCCCGGAACACCTTCCCATAACTTTCTATGCCGCTGGAGAAATAGCCGGCCGTGATATAGTTCTCCTGGTTCACCTGGCAGTTGCTGACCTGCATCCACTGATCGCTGAGCCTTCGCCGGCTGCGCGAATAGGTTTCCACGACCAAAGCGCGGATCTCCAGATGGCAGTCACGGCTCGGCGTGTAGTCCCAGCAAAAGCCGCTTTCCGCGTGACCGCTTATGTAGTCCCTGCCATCGGGGCTGAAATTCTCGGCACGGACAAAGCCACCCATCTTGGAGGTGTCGACATTCTGGTAGGTCTCGATTTTCTTGACCAGGCCGTCGTCGGTGGCCTCCGCCCAGGCATCCCAATACCAGCCGACGGACGCCAGATCGATACGGGTCCCGAACACGTCCTGGCCCCAGGAGCCATCGCCTGGCTGGTCCCGGAAGTGAATGGTGCCCAAACTGTCGGCCAGCTCCGAAACACGGATGCTGGAACTGAGGAATGCTTCCGAAACGATATTGCGGCCCAGTTTCTTGATCGACTTGTTGGCCGGGATGGAACGCGCGCCGGTCCATTCCTTGCCTGCCACCACTTTCTGCAATTCCGCCCTCGCGGCGATGGGATCCGCGCCGGATTGCAGAGCACTGCTGGTTTTCTTGCGCAGCCCGGTCATCAGTTCGACGAATGGGCTCGCATTCTTACGCTTCGATCCGTCCCGGTTGTAAAATTCCATGGAACTGGACAGCGAGACTTTGGGTGTTCTCTTCGACGTGACTATGGAGTCGTTCATTGCATTTGCCTCCTTGGGATCAGTGATGGTCAACCGTTTCCGGCGCGCCGAATTCGGCAAAAGCTCACGCCGGTCTGATAGACGCACGGCTCCACACTCGCCGCGCCCGCCGCGCGCAAGTCTTCATTGTCACGATGTGTAGCTGCCGCCCGTTACCCTCTGGAATGAAGTCCAGACGATTTTTGTACTTTATCCCTGCGCAACAAGACTGCACAGTCGGCAAATGACGACTGTATTTAGACTGATCTAATTTAGATATTTATTCAATTTCGATGGTTGTGATAATACGGGCAGCGGACCCATGCAGTCCGGCGGGCTTCTCGAAATGCCTGCGGGCCGCGAAGCCTACTCCGCCGCGCCCCTGAAGGCGCTCGCGCCGGTTTCGAACTGCAGCTTGGCCAGCCGCGCATAGATCCCGCCCTTGGCGACAAGGCTCTGATGCGTGCCTTCCTCGACGATCGAGCCGCCATCCATGACCAGGATCCTGTCGGCCTTCAGCACCGTTGCCAGGCGATGGGCGATGACGATCGTGGTGCGGCCCTGCATCAGCCGTTCCAACGCCGTCTGCACCAGCGTCTCGCTTTCGGCATCGAGGGCGGAGGTGGCCTCGTCGAGCAGCAGGATCGGGGCGTCGCGCAGGATGGCGCGGGCGATCGCAACCCGCTGGCGCTGGCCGCCTGACAGCGTCACGCCGCGCTCCCCGACCTGGCTGTCATAGCCTTTTTCCAGCTTGAGGATGAATTCATCGGCAAGTGCATCCTTCGCCGCCGTCTCGATTTCGGCCTTGCTGGCTCCCGGCCGGCCGAAACCGATATTGTCACGCGCGCTTGCCGCGAAAATGGTGACGTCCTGCGGCACGATGGCGATGCGCTGGCGGACCGAAACGGGATCGGCCTCGCGCACGTCGACGCCGTCGATCAGGATCTTGCCTGTTTCGGGATCGTAGAAGCGCAGGATCAGTGAAAAAACCGTGCTCTTGCCGGCCCCTGACGGCCCGACGATCGCCACCGTCTCGCCGGGCATGACCTGAAAGCTCAAGCCATGCACGGCGGCACGGTCGGGCCTCGCCGGGTAGGAGAAGGAGACATTGTCGAAGACGATCGCGCCCTTGGCGACGGCCGGCAGCGGCTTCGGATCGGCGGGAGCCTGGATCGCCGGCTTCTCGGCCAGGATCTCGGTCAGCCGTTCGGCGGCACCCGCCGCTTGCGCAAGCTCACCCCAGACTTCCGACAACGCCCCAAGTGCGCCGGCGGCGAACACCGAATAGAGCAGGAACTGGCCGAGCGTACCCGGCGATATCGAGCCTTCGAGCACGTCGCGCGAGCCGAACCACAGCACCGCCACGACGGACGAGAAGATGGTGAAAATGGCGAAGAAGGTAAGGAAGGAGCGCGCGAAGATGGAGGAGCGTGCCGCCCCGAAAGCAGCTTCCACCGCAGCCGAGAAATGCCCGGTGACCAGCTTCTCATTGGTGAAGGCCTGCAGCGTACGCACCGCGCCGATCTGCTCGCTGGCATAGGCGGTGGCATCGGCCAGCGTATCCTGCGCCTGGCGTGATTTGCGCCGCACCGAACGGCCGAAAGCGACCAGCGGCAGCACGATGACAGGAATAGCGGCAATGACCAACCCGGACAGTTTCGGGCTGGTGATGACCATCATCCCCACCGCGCCAAGGCCGAGGATGACGTTGCGCAGCGCCACCGAAGCCGTCGCGCCGACCGCCGACTTGACCTGCGTCGTGTCGGCGGCAAGCCGCGACACGATCTCGCCCGACTGGGCGGTGTCGAAGAAGGCAGGCGACAGCGTCGTCACATGGGCAAACACATCGCGCCGGATATCGGCGACGACGCGCTCGCCCAGCGTGATGACGAAATAGTAGCGGCCGGCCGATGCCGCCGCCAGCACGGCGGCCATCGCCACCAGGGCGGCGAAATATTCGGCAATGAAGGTGGTGCTGGACGACGAGAAACCATGATCGATCATGCGTCGCACCGCCAGCGGCAGCGCCAGCGTGGTTGCCGCCGCGATGACCAGCGAGATGATGGCGCCGACGACCAGTGTGCGATAGTGCGTGATGTAGGGGAACAGGCGCCGGAGCGGCTTGAGCGAACGTCGGCGCTCGTCTGCGCTGGTGATTTGCGCCATCCCGATGTTTCCTCCAGCCGCCCTTGGGGTCTGCGCCTCAATATGCGCTTGCCGCGGCCTTGTGAATCAATTCCGGCTGATGTATAGGCTCGCCGACCGTTTTAGAAGCCGTGGCTCCTCAATAGCTGCGGCTTCGAGTTTTAAAAAGAGGCGCATCGACGCAGGCTTATGCCCCGTCAGCCGCGCCGGCAAGCCAGGAACCGAGCCATGAAGAGCGCTATTCATCCCGATTACCACACCATCAAGGTCGTCATGACCGACGGCACCGAATACACGACCCGTTCGACCTGGGGCAAGGAAGGCGATACGATGAACCTCGATATCGACCCGACCACCCACCCGGCCTGGACCGGCGGCCAGCAGACCCTGCTCGACCGCGGCGGCCGCCTGTCGAAGTTCAAGAAGCGTTTCGAAGGTTTCGGCATCTAATTGCATGTCGCCCAAAAGTGCGAAGCGGTTTTGGGATAACGACTTGCATCAAGTAAGAACTTAAGCCAAACGGCCTTTTCGCAGATCAAAAACCCGCCTCCGTGGCGGGTTTTTTGTTGCGGCGCGGCGCTACTCGGCCAGCAATTCCCTTAGCGCCATGCGCTTGTAGGCGGCGACCAGCCTGTCGCCCTCCTGGCGTTCAACCGAGATCGCCAGCCGCATGGCTGCCTCGCCCATCTGCCAGACCAGAAATGCCGTGGTTTCCAGCGCCGCCGGATCGACTGCCGGCCGCAGCCGTTTCAGCACCGCGGTGAGGAATTCGGCGTTGGCGCGGCTGTCGGCGAGTTCGAGCTGGCGCAGCGCCTTGTCGGCCTGCGTGCCGGACCAGATATCGCGGATCACCGGCTCCGCCAGGAACAGCCCGTAGTAGATATCGACCAGTTCTGAAAACGCCCGGCCCAGCCCTTCGGCATCGCTGACACCGGCGAGCGCGGCTGAGATGCAGGCCTGGCTTTCGGCGGTGTAGCGCTCGGCCAGCGTCCAGATGATCGCCCGCTTGTCCGGAAAGAACTGGTAGAGCGACCCGATCGACACCCCAGCGCGCTCCGCCACCTCACCCATGCGCATGGCATCGCTGCCTTGCTCGCCGATCAGCGCCGAGGCAGCCGCCAGCATGCGCTCGACCCGCTCGCGGCTGCGCTGCTGGCTGGGCGCCCGGCGCGGTGAAGCAAGCTGCTCCTGTGCGGAAACGAGGGCTGCCGCGTCTTCCATGACTGACTCCAAGTGCACCAAAATCGCTTGACTCACAAAATACGAGGGTTTATCACGTTTTGCAAATATGAGGATTACTCACGTTTTGATGCGAAGGAACCACAACGGGCATATGGAGCAACTGACATGATCGCGAAACTTCTTCCTACTCTCATCTTCATCGCCGCACTCGGCTCTGGCGTCGTCGGCGGCGTCTTCTTTGCTTTCTCCAGCTTCGTCATGCCGGGCCTCGCCCGCATGCCAGCCGCAAGCGGCATTGCCGCGATGAATTCGATCAATGTCACAGCTGTGACCCCGCTGTTCATGACAGCGCTGTTCGGCACGGCGCTCGTCTGCATTGTTGTCGCCATCGGCGCGGTGATCGGCTGGAGCCAGCCGGGCTCGCTCTGGCTGATTGCCGGCAGCCTGCTCTATCTCATCGGCATCGTGGTGGTGACGATGATCTTCAACGTCCCGCTGAACGATGCGCTCGCCGCCGTCGACCCGGCCGGCAGCGAAGGTGCAAACCTATGGTCGCGCTACCTCAATGAATGGGTGATGTGGAACCATGTCCGCACCGTCAGCGGCATAGCCGCGCTGGCATCCTTCTGGTTCGCCACGCGTTGACGACGATGGATGGAGCGACCGATGAAGGATCAATACGCAAATATGGCCTTCGGCATGGCCATCGGAGTTGGTGTCGGTGCCGCGATCGGCACCGCTCTGGATAACATTCCGATGGGCGTCGCCGTGGGTATTGCGATTGGCGCCGCCTTCGGAGCGTGGCGACGCAAGTGACGGCAGCGCCGGCGGCCTCTACGCCTTTGTCTTCCGATCGGAATGACCGAGATCGCGGTCCGGGTCGATGACATCACGAACCAGTTGCTTCAGTTTGGCCGCGTCCGGAAAGCCGCCGTCGCGCTTGCGATCCCAGACCAGCGTGTCATTGCAGGAAATGGTGAAGATGCCGCCGGTGCCGGGCACCAGCGTCACCTCGCCCAGATCGGTGCCGAAGGTCGACAGCAGTTCCTGCGCCATCCAACCGGCGCGCAGCAGCCACTGGCACTGCGTGCAGTAGGCGATGCGGATGGTGGGAAGCGCTTTTTCGCTCATGCCGGGCTGAGCTTCGCTCATGCTGCGCTGAGCTTGGCCATGGTCTCGTCGTCGACTTCGAAGTTGGCGTAGACGCTCTGTACGTCGTCGTCGTCCTCGAGCGTGGCGACCAGCTTCATCAGCGACTGTGCCCGCTCCTCGTCGACCGGAACGTTGTTCTGCGGCTGCCAGATCAGCTTCACCGATTCTGCCTCGCCGAGCGAGGTTTCCAGAGCCTTCGACACCTCGCCGAGATTCTCGAAGGCGCAATAGATCGTGTGGCCTTCCTCGTCGGTTTCCACATCGTCGGCGCCGGCTTCGATCGCCGCTTCCATGACCTTGTCGGCGCTGCCGGCTGATGCCGGATAATAGATCTCGCCGACGCGGTCCCACATGAAGGAAACCGAGCCCGTTTCGCCCATCGCGCCGCCGGCCTTGGTGAAGGCAGCACGCACATTCGACGCCGAGCGGTTGCGGTTGTCGGTCAGCGCTTCAACGATGACGGCGACGCCGCCCGGACCATAGCCCTCATAGCGCACGGCTTCATAGTTCTCGGCATCGCCCATCGAGGCCTTGTTGACGGCGCGCTGTATGTTGTCCTTCGGCATCGACACCGCCTTGGCGTTCTGGATCGCCAGGCGCAAGCGCGGGTTCATCGATGGATCGGGCGTCCCGCTCTTGGCGGCGACGGTGATTTCGCGCGCCAGCTTGGAAAACATTTTAGACCGCACCGCATCCTGGCGGCCCTTGCGGTGCATGATGTTCTTGAACTGTGAATGGCCAGCCATGGTGTCGTCTTCTCGGCTAGAGCATTCCGAAGCGAAGTGATCTGACCTCGTCTTCCGCAATGCCCGAATTCAAAAATTTCAGAGCGTCCCAGGTGCACCTCGTGGAAGCACGGCGTTCTCTGTCGGAATGGCCCGGCTTATAGATAAATCGGCTCAATTCGTCCAGCCGCACCGTGCACGGGACGCGCGCCATGGGCTGCTGCAAGCGTTCACGCCTCCAGATCGGACTTCAGCCGGTCGATGATGCTGAGCGCATGGCCGGCGTACTGGCTGATCCAGCGGTCGTGGATCTGCTTGATCGGCAGCGCGTTGAGATGGTTCCAGCGCTCGCGGCCGTCGCGCCGCGCAACTATCAGATCGGCCTCCTCCAGCACCTTCAGATGCAGCATCACGGTGCACCGATCGATATCGGGAAAGGCCTCGCACAGCATGCCGGTCGTCTTCGGCGTGTCCTTCAGCTGATCCAGCATCTCGCGCCGGCGCGGATGCGCCAACGCCTTGAAAACATTGTCGTCTTGCGATCGGCTTGACATGTTATGTTTCTATAACATATTGTTGAGCCGATCAAGGGAAGGAGTTGTGGATATGTCACTTGGATTCAGTGTTTCCGGGCGCATCGGCAAGCCGGTCGCCGACGTCTTCGACGCCGTCGTCAATCCGAAGAAACTGAGCGGCTATTTCACCACGATCGGCGGCGCCAGCGCCCCACTGGAAGCCGGCGCCGGCGTCGTTTGGTGGGGCAAGGTGCCGGTCGAGGTCGACGAAGTGGTCAAGGACCGCCGCATCGTGCTGCGCTGGGATGCCACCGACGCCGACGGGAAACCGGCCTATAAGACCCGCATAGAGATGAATTTCGAACCGCTGGACGATGGCGGCACCTTCGTCACCATCGCCGAGAGCGGCTGGCAGGAAGGCGCGGTCGGCCTGAAGAAGTCCTACCTCAATTGCGAGGGCTGGTCGCAGATGCTGGCCTGCATGAAGGCCTATGTCGAATACGGCATCAATTTGCGCGACGGCTACTACCGCAGCGAGATGAAGGGCGAACCCGCCAACGAGACCAACATTTGAACACGGCAACGGAGCCAACTATGACCGCGACAATCACCGGCGGCATCAACATCGCCATGAAGGTACCGCCGCACCAGTATGAGGCGACAATCGCCTTCTACCGCGACGTCGTCGGCCTGAAGCCTTTCACGGACAAGGCGCCGGCCGTCGGCTTCGAGCTTGGCCCTAACCGCCTGTGGATCGATGAGGCACCGATGATGAGCCAGGCCGAGGTGTGGCTGGAGCTGTTCACCGACGATTTTTCGACGGCTGCGGATCATCTCGCCAAGGCAGGCGTTGTGCGTTGCGACGTCATCGAGCCCTTGGGCGAGGGCTTTCGCGGCGGCTGGATCGCCAACCCGGCCAACATCGTACACATGCTGCGCGAGCCCGATGCCTGGTGAGCGCCAAGCCACGAAAGGAGCAACCGATGGACATCCACGAAAAACCGACCGCCGAAGCCGGCATGCTGATCCGGCGGCCCGTCGCGGACGTCTTCGAGGCCATCGTCGATCCTGCCATCACCACGAAATTCTGGTTCACTCACGGCAGCGGCCGCCTGGACAGCGGCGAGCAGATCCGCTGGGAATGGCGCATGTACGGCGTGTCGGCGACGGTCGACGTCAGCGAGATCATCGCGAATGAGAAGATCGTCATGCAATGGAGCGATCCGCCGACCACCGTGGTCTGGACCTTCACCGAAATGCCTGGCGAGACAACTTTTCTCGAGGTTCGCAATTTCGGCTTCGCCGGCGATGGCGACGAACAGGTGAAAGAGGCCGTCGGCTCAACCGGCGGCTTCACGCTGGTGCTGGCCGGTGCCAAGGCGTGGCTGGAACAAGGCCTGACGCTCGGCCTGATCGGCGACCGTCACCCGAAGGGCGTGCCAGGGCACTAGGTGCTCAGGAGCTGCCTCAATGCCCGCCGCCCGACTTCTTGCGCCGCCGCGCCAGCATGTTGAGCCCCTCGACCAGCGCCGAAAAGCCCATCGCCGCATAGATGTAGCCCTTGGGCACATGGTAACCCATACCGTCGGCGATCAGCGTCATGCCGATCATCAAAAGGAAGCCCAGTGCCAGCATGACGATGCTCGGGTTCTTGGCGATGAAGTTGGCCAGCGGCCCGGCCGCCAGCATCATCACGCTCACCGCCACGATCACGGCGATGTACATGATGGCGATCTCGTCGGTCATGCCGACGGCGGTGATGATCGAATCGATCGAGAAGACCAGGTCGAGCAGCAGGATCTGGAAGATCGCGCCGGCAAGGCTGATCTGCAGCGTCTCGCCCATCATCGTATCCTTGTGGTCGTCGGGATCGACCGTGTGATGGATCTCCTTGGTCGCCTTCCAGACCAGGAACAGGCCGCCGGCGATCAGGATCAGGTCGCGCCAGGAAAAACCGTGGCCGAAGGCCGTGAACACCGGCGCGGTCAGCTGGACGATGATCGAAATGGTGGCCAGCAGCACCAGCCGCATGATCAGCGCCGCCGAGATGCCGAGCCGGCGGGCACGGGCCCGTTGTGCTTCCGGCAGCTTGTTGGTCAGGATCGAGATGAAGATCAGATTGTCGATGCCGAGCACGACCTCGAGCACAATCAGCGTCAGCAGCGCGACCCAAGCCGTCGGGTCAGAAACAAATTGAAAATGCGGCGCCAGGAATTCGATGAGCTGCATGGAGGTCGTCCCCTCTTTTAACGATCTAGAGCAGTGTCGCCGGCAATTAGGTACTGAGCGCGCCTATATCAATGTCATGACCAGAAGGACGGTGCGGTTTCCTCCAGTCGCGGCCCGCGACGAAACGGCGCGATCCGCTCGGTCAGTCCGGTGCGGTCGGAAATATCGACGCCGACGCCGCACAATGTCGCCGGTCCGGTCGCCGCCTCGAAGCGGCCTTTCGGCACTTTCGACAGGAACCGGTTGAGCGGTTCATCCTTGTCCATGCCGAGCGAGGAATCATAGTCGCCGCACATGCCGGCATCGGAAATATAACCGGTGCCGCCGTTGAGTATCTGGTGATCGCCGGTCGGCTGGTGGGTGTGGGTGCCGACGACGAGGCTGGCACGGCCGTCGACGAAATGCGCGAAGCACATTTTTTCCGAGGTCGCCTCGGCGTGGAAGTCGATAATCACGGCATCCGCCTGCTCGCCGAGCGGACAGGCGGCAAGCTCGCGTTCGCCGGCCTGGAAGGGATCGTCGAGCTCTGGATGCATGAACACCCGGCCCATGATGTTGGCGACCAGAACGCGCGCGCCGCTCCTGGCGATGTAGACGCCGGAGCCGCGCCCGGGCGTGCCCTTGGGAAAGTTGCTGGGACGCAGGAAGCGCTCTTCGCGCGGCGCGAAGGCGAGCGCGTCGCGCTGGTCCCAGACATGGTTGCCGGTGGTGACGACATCCGCACCGGCCGCGATCGTCTCGCGAAAGATATCTTCGGTGATGCCGAAGCCGCCGGCGGCGTTCTCACCGTTGACGATGACGAAATCGAGTTTGAAGTCGGAGATCAAGCCGGGCAGCTGTTCCCACACCGCCGTCCGCCCTGTCTTTCCGACCATGTCACCAAGGAAGAGAAGTCTCATATGATCCCGCACCGAAGGTCAGCGAAGCAAAAGCTGCATGACGTCTGTGAAAGATCATGCGTCCTTTTATCTACAATTTTGACGCGAAGCGGCGCAACCCGCTCTCGGTCAGTATTTCCGGAATGACGACGTCATGTTCCTCATCCGGCACCATTGCCACCTCCTGGCAGTCGAAGGCGATGCCGACCAGCCGCGGCGGCTGGCCCTTGTCGATCAGTTTGGCGATGGCGCGGTCGTAATAGCCGGCACCATAGCCGATGCGATGGCCGCGCGCATCGAAAGCGGCGAGCGGCACCAGCATGACAGAGGGGTCGAGCACCTCGGCTTCCTCGTGAGGGCCGACCGTGCCGAAACCCATCTCGACCATCGGCGCGCCGCGCACCAGTTCGCGAAAGACGATGGTGGTCTTGTCGAGAATGGCCGGTAGACAAAGCCGTGCGCCCTTTTCGCGCAAGGCAAACATCAACGGCCGAACGTCGACTTCCGAGCGCATCGGCCAGAAGCCGGAAACGATCTGGCCCGGCTCGACATGGAGATGATCGCGTACCGTCTCGGCCATTTCAAGCGCGACCTCCACCCGCCAGAATTCATCGAGCGCATCGCGGCGTCCGAGGGCCTCACGGCGAAGCTGCTTTTTCAGGTCTTTGAGAGAGGTCATGCAGCCAGGGTAGAAAAGGTCAGATCTGGATGGAGTGTTGGGAGCGACGTTTTCCACCGCATCATCCACCGAAATGCGTGGACGCGTGGCAATAAGCGACGATCCACACAACCGGTGGAGAGAGCGATCCCGGGAACCTACAAAGTAGGTGGGCGCCGTGTGAGAAAACCCACGGGTCTTCCCAGGGACAGCTCCCTAAGGATCGTTAAGGCCCCGGGGAAAATGTTCTCCTGCCGGGAAGCACAGACCGTCCCAGCCAATATAGGCTGCCGGCCGGCTAAGCGCCAGTGAGACGGGCATTCTTTCCGTGTTGGGTTCAGGCCCTCGCGCTGCCAACACCTCACCCTTGCACAGGCACGGCCGCGTCCTTACGGTCGCGATGACCAACCGAGGAGCAAGAATGCGTTTTGAAGGCACGGCGGCCTATGTCGCCGACAAGGATCTGATGGTGGCCGTCAACGCGGCGATCGCGCTGGAACGGCCCTTGCTGGTCAAGGGCGAGCCCGGCACCGGCAAGACGGAACTGGCCCGCCAGGTGGCGGCGGCACTTGGCCTCGACCTCATCGAATGGCACGTCAAGTCGACGACGCGGGCGCAGCAGGGCCTGTACGAATATGATGCCGTCTCGCGCCTGCGCGACAGCCAGTTGGGTGACGAGCGCTTTAACGACATCAGGAACTACATCAAGCGCGGCAAACTCTGGGAGGCTTTCGCCGCCGGCAGGAAGGTCGTGCTCTTGATCGACGAGATCGACAAGGCCGACATCGAATTCCCAAACGATCTCCTGCAGGAACTCGATCGGATGGAGTTCTTCGTCTACGAGACCGGCGAAACCATCCGCGCCGCCGTCAGGCCGATCGTCATCATCACCTCCAACAACGAGAAGGAGTTGCCGGACGCGTTCCTGCGCCGCTGCTTCTTCCACTACATCCGCTTTCCCGACGTCGACACGCTGCACAGAATCGTCGACGTCCACTATCCCGGCATCAAGCAGAATCTGGTGCGGGCAGCACTGACCCAGTTCTACGAGATCCGCGACGTGCCCGGCCTGAAGAAGAAGCCGTCGACCTCCGAGGCGCTCGACTGGATAAGGCTGCTGGTCGCCGACGACATCGCGCCCGAGGATCTGCGCGCCGATCCGAAGAACGCGCTGCCCAAGCTGCATGGGGCGCTGCTGAAGAACGAGCAGGACGTGCATTTGTTCGAGCGGCTGGCCTTCATGGCACGAAGGCAGCAATAGGGCAGCAGCAGCGCTTTCCCTCCTGTGGACCGTTGCCCGCAGCCGAACAGGCAGGCAGCTTCGGCCAAACCTTCAGAGGAGATGACATGTCCGAGATTATCGTCCGCCCGCTCGCGCAGTCCGACCACGCTGACTGGCGGCGCCTGTGGACCGACTACCTCACCTTCTATGAGACGAAGCTGCCGGAAGAGGTCTACGCCATCACCTGGAAGCGGCTGTTCACCGAGGGTGAATTCGAGCCGAAAGGCTTCATCGCCACGCTGGACGGCAAGGCGGTTGGGCTCACCCACTATCTCTACCACCGCTCCGGCTGGTCGGAGAAAAACAACTGCTATCTGCAGGACCTGTTCGCCGACCCTGATGTGCGCGGCAAAGGCATTGGTGCTGCGCTGATCAAGGCGGTGAAGCAGGAAGCCGCAAAAATCGGCGTCAAGAACGTCTACTGGATGACGCACGAGACCAACACCACCGCGCGCAAACTCTATGATCATGTCGCGCGGCGCACGGGCTTCATCGAGTATGATCTGCTGTAGATAGACCATGTTCATCCCCTTCTTCCTCGAACTGAAGGCCGCGCGTGTTCCCGTTTCGCTGCGGGAATATCTATCGCTGCTGGAAGGGCTGGAAGCCGGGCTGGTCGACTACGACGTCGAAGGTTTTTATTACCTCGCCCGTGCGGCGTTGGTGAAGGACGAGCGCCATGTCGACCGCTTCGACCAGGTGTTTGCGCATGTCTTCAAGGGCATAGAAGCACTGGGCGGGCCGGATGCCGTCGATGTCGCCAACATCCCCGAGGAATGGTTGCGCCGCCTCGCCGAAAAGCACCTGACCGACGAAGAGAAAAAGCTGGTCGAGGCGCTCGGCGGTTTCGAGAAACTGATGGAGACCCTGAAGCAGCGGCTGCAGGAGCAAAAAGGCCGCCACCAGGGCGGCTCGAAATGGATCGGCACCGGCGGCACCTCGCCTTTCGGCGCCTATGGCTACAATCCCGAAGGCGTGCGCATCGGCCAGCATGAAGGCCGCAACCGGCGCGCGGTGAAGGTGTGGGACAGACGCGAATTCAGGAATTTCGACGATGCGGTCGAACTCGGCACCCGCAACATCAAGATCGCGCTGAAGCGCTTGCGCCGCTGGGTGCGCGAGGGCGCCGAGGAGGAATTCGACCTGCCCGGCACCATCCACGCCACCGCCGAACATGGCTATCTCGACGTGCAGACGCGGCCCGAACGGCGCAACGCGGTGAAGCTTTTGATGTTCTTCGATGTCGGCGGCTCGATGGACGACCACATCAAGAGCGTTGAGGAGCTGTTCTCGGCCGCCCGCGCCGAATTCCGCCAGCTCGAATATTTTTATTTCCACAACTGCCTCTATGAGGGCGTGTGGAAGGACAATCGCCGCAGGCATGCCGAGGTGATTCCGACCTTCGATCTCCTTCACAAATACGGTCCGGACTACAAGGTGATCGTCGTCGGCGACGCCTCGATGAGCCCTTACGAGATCGCTCACCCCGGCGGCTCGGTCGAGCACTGGAATCCGGAGGCAGGCAGCGTCTGGCTCGGCCGCCTGCTGCAGCAATGGCCGAACGCGGTATGGCTGAACCCCGAAGACCCCAAGAACTGGGGCTACACACATTCGATTGCGATGATCCGCGACATCTTCGGCGGCCGCATGTTCCCGCTGACGCTGGCCGGGCTTGAGGGCGCGACCAAGCAGCTTTCGAGGAAGCACTAGTTGTCAGAGGTGCGGAACCCTCGGATACCACCAATCGCGAAAGTTGGCGCCGCCCCTCACTGTCCTGCCGGACATCTCTCCCCGTAAACGGGGCGAGAGGGGCTGGCCGTAACGCCGGCGCCTTTCTTGCAACGCTGACAATTGGCGAAATCGCCAACGACAGCGCCCCTCGCCCCGTTTACGGGGAGAGGATGCCGGCAGGCAGGTGAGGGGCGGCGCAGACGCCTGAAAAAGGTCAATGGGGCGGTTCAACTTGGAATGCTGCCACTGGGCGAACAGGTAACAAATGCCTATGTTGGAGCGAATATCCGATTGCAATCAACAACGAGCCGGCAAGGCTGAGGAGATCAGATGGACACCCACACCTACCCCGTAACCCGCACCGACGCCGAATGGCGCGCCCGGCTGACGCCGGAGCAGTATGCCGTCATGCGCGGCCACGGCACCGAGCGGCCGGGAAGCTGCGCTTTGCTCTACGAGAAGCGCGCCGGCACCTTTTCCTGCGTCGGCTGCGACCAGCCTTTGTTTGAATCCAAGCTGAAGTTCGAGAGCGGCACCGGCTGGCCGAGCTTCAACGACCCGGTGCCGGGTTCGGTCGAAAACACCGTCGACCGCAGCTACGGCATGGTTCGCACCGAATGCCATTGCGCCCGCTGCGGCAGCCATCTCGGCCATGTCTTCGAGGACGGCCCGCCGCCGACCGGCCTGCGCTATTGCATCAACGGCGTGGCACTGAAATTCGAGCCGTCGGCTTGAACCGAAATTCGATTGAATGAATGAAAAGGCGGCTGCGGCCGCCCTTTTGCCCCCCGACGGAACCCGGCGAACGCGGTGGGCGCCCGTGTCCGCTGTCAGACCACGACCGTCAGGATTAGCCAGAATGTGGCGCCGAGCGTCATCAGCGAGGCCTTGGCGCCACTGGCCTTTTCCGTGGTTCGCCACACGGCAAAGGTGAGAAAGATGTTGTAGGGCACCGGTGCGAAATGCACCGCCAGAACCAGCGCGAGCGGCAGCTTCAGTCCGAGCAGGATGATCGCAGCCACCAGAGATGCGACGTTGAGCGCCGTGCCGACAAGAACAAGGTCGCGCCAGAACAGCCGGTCGAGCGGCACCTGGCCTTGCCAGCGTGAGCGGAAGAAGGAGCCGATACCCTCTGGCAACACCGGATGTCTATCCCTGCCTCAGGACTTCGGTTACCGCGCGCTCGACACGCGAGCATTCGGTCACCAGCCAGTCGGCCATGGCTGGCCAATTATCCTCGGCATAGCAGTTCACCCGCCACATCGAATTGATGCCGAGATCCTCGCAACTCTGTTCCGGCCTGAGCTTCAGCCTGGCTTCGATATCAGGCTGGAACGGTTTCAACCGCGACCAGACTTGCGTGGCGCCGAACTTCTCGTTGCGGCCGAAGAAGACGCCGACCTGGCTCTGCGCCGGCGCGACATACATGGAAAGGACCAAGGCAAAGTCGGGCAGCCCGCGCTGCCAGAACCAGGGTCCGCGCCTCGCCATCAGAGCCCTTTCTTCCGGATGCCGCTCAGCGAACAGCGTCCAGAAGCCGCGCTGGCGGAATTCAGAGGCGCGGCGGGCGCCGAAGTCGAATTCGCTCATAGCTCGATGCTCGCTCCGGCATCATGCTCGGCCCGAGACTGTTTCGAAATTCGCTCCGGCGAGTCATATGGTGGTGGTTTCGAGAACCGGAGCGGAGCGTACTTAAAGTACGCGAGCTCAGTTCTACTGCATTGCAGTAGAACTAGGGAAGCGCAAAAAACGCCATCAGATGGCCGCCGGAGTAGAATTTCCAGACAGTCCTACACCATGCCGAGTGCGGCCTTATACAGATCGAGGATGGTTTCCTCTTCCTGACGCTCGGCCTGGTCCTTCTTGCGCAGCCGGATGATCGTGCGCATCGCCTTGGTGTCGAAGCCGGTGCCCTTGGCCTCGGCGAACACTTCCTTGATGTCGTCGGAAATGGTCTTCTTCTCTTCCTCAAGCCGCTCTATGCGCTCGATGAAGGCACGCAGCTGGCCGGCGGCAACAGTCTGGCTGGTATCGGTGATATCGTCGGCCATATTTTTCTCCAAAAGAATCGGCTCCGCGACTCGCGGACGACTGCGGCAAAATTTGAGCCGGTTCGATGCCCGACCGGCGGCGGCGGGTCAAGCCGTTATCGACCAAGCCACAAGGGGCTGCCGCCAGAAGCCGACAGCCGGTCCGTTTTGCGAACTCTTAATTGAAAGCGATCAGCAGATCCTTGGCATCGATCTGGTCGCCTGCCTTGACCAGCACCTCGGCAACGGTGCCGTCGCGCTCGGCATGCAGCGCCGTCTCCATCTTCATCGCTTCGATGGAAAGCAGCACGTCACCGGCTTTCACAGCCTGGCCGGCAGCCACCGAAAGCGCCGAAACGACGCCCGGCATCGGTGCGCCGACATGCGCCTCGTTGCCGGGTTCGGCCTTGCGGCGGGCCTTGGCGGCGGACGCGCCATGCGCCCGGTCGGGCACCTTGACACGACGCGGCTGGCCGTTGAGCTCGAAGAACACGGTGACCATGCCCTTTTCGTCGACATCGCCGATGGCCAGGCAGCGCACCACCAGCGTCTTGCCCTTCTCGATGTCGACGAAGATCTCGTCTTCCGGCTTCATGCCGTAGAAGTACGTCGGCGTCGGCAGGACGCTGACCGGCCCATAGGTTTCCTGCGCGCCGGCGAAATCCGTAAACACCTTCGGATACATCAGCCACGAGGCGAATTCGAACTCCGACAGCTTGCGCTCGAGCTTCTCCTCGATTTCCTTGCGGTTGGCCTTGAGGTCGGCTGGCTTGAGCAGCGAGCCGGGCCGCACCGTGATCGGCTTGTCGCCTTTGAGCGCCTTCTTCTGCAGCGCCGCCGGCCACCCGCCTGGTGACTGGCCGAGATCGCCGCGCAGCATCGAGACGACCGAATCCGGGAAGGCGATATCCCTGTCCGGGTTTTCAACATCGGCAACGGTGAGATCCTGGCTGACCATCATCAATGCCATGTCGCCGACGACCTTGGACGACGGCGTCACCTTGACGATGTCGCCGAACATCAGATTGACGTCGTGATAGGTCTGCGCCACCTCGTGCCAGCGCGTCTCCAGTCCGAGCGAGCGCGCCTGTTCCTTCAGATTGGTGAACTGCCCGCCCGGCATCTCGTGCAGATAGACTTCCGAGGCCGGCCCCTTGAGGTCGCTTTCGAAGGCGGCGTACTGGTTGCGCACCGCTTCCCAGTAGAACGAGATCTTCCTGATCCATTGCGGGTCGAGACCAGGGTCGCGTTCAGTGCCCTTCAGCGCCTCGACGAGCGAGCCAAGGCATGGCTGCGAGGTGTTGCCGGAGAAGGCATCCATCGCCGCGTCTATGGCGTCGACGCCGCTTTCCACTGCCGCCAGCACCGTCGCCGCCGACAGGCCCGACGTGTCGTGGGTGTGGAAATGGATCGGCAGGTCGGTCGCCTCGCGCAGCGCCTTGAACAGCACGCGAGCCGCCGCAGGCTTCAGCAGGCCGGCCATGTCCTTGACGGCGATGATGTGGGCGCCCGCCGCCTGCAAATCCCTGGCCAGGCCGACATAGTATTTGAGGGCGTATTTCGCCCGCGCCGGATCGAGGATGTCGCCGGTGTAGCAGATCGCCGCCTCACACAGCTTGCCCTCGGCGCCGACCGCATCCATGGCGACGCGCATGTTGTCAACCCAGTTCAGGCAATCGAAGACCCGGAACAGGTCGATGCCACCGCTTGCTGCCTGCTTGACGAAATGCTGCACGACATTGTCGGGATAGTTGGTGTAGCCGACGCCATTGGCGCCGCGCAGCAGCATCTGCAGCAACAGATTGGGCGCTGCCTCGCGCACCAGCGACAGCCGCTCCCACGGATCCTCGGTGAGGAAGCGCATGGCGACGTCGAAGGTGGCGCCACCCCAGCATTCCAGCGATAGAAGCTGCGGCAAGGCACGCGCATAGGTGCCGGCGATGCCGGCAATGTCATGCGTGCGCATGCGCGTCGCCAGCAACGACTGGTGGCCATCACGCATCGTCGTGTCGGTGACCAGCACTTGCCTTTGCTCGCGCATCCAGGCGGCGAACTTCTCCGGCCCGAGCACATCCAGCTTCTGCTTGCTGCCGCCGGGCACATTGCCGTTGAGGTAAGGGACCACGGGTGCCGCGGCATCGGACTTCGGCTGTGGCCTGCCGCGCGTCTCGGGATGGCCGTTGACGCTGACGTCGGCGAGATAGTTGATGAGCTTGGTGGCGCGATCCTGGCGCTTGACCTGCTGGAACAGTTCCGGCGTCGTGTCGATGAACTTGGTCGTGTAGGAATTGTCGGCGAAGCTCGGATGGTTGATGATCGCTTCGAGGAAGGTCAAATTGGTGGCGACGCCGCGGATGCGGAACTCGCGCAGCGCCCGGTTCATGCGGGCGATGGTCTCGGCAGGCGTCGGCGCCCAGGCCGTCACCTTCTCCAGCAGCGGATCGTAGAAGCGGGTGATGACAGCGCCCGAATAGGCGGTGCCGCCGTCGAGGCGGATGCCGAAGCCTGTTGCGCCGCGATAGGCGGTGATCCGGCCGTAATCGGGGATGAAATTGTGTTCGGGATCTTCCGTGGTGATGCGGCACTGCAGCGCGTGGCCGTTCAGCCTTATGTCCTTTTGCGCCGGCACGCCTGATTCCGGCGTGCCGATGGCAAAGCCGTCGAGGATATGGATCTGCGCCTTGACGATGTCGATGCCGGTCACCTGCTCGGTGACGGTGTGCTCGACCTGGATGCGCGGATTGACCTCGATGAAATAGAATTTGCCGGTGTCGGCATCCTGCAGGAACTCGACCGTGCCTGCGCCGATGTAACTGGTCTCGCGGGCGATCTTCAGCGCATGGCCGCAAAGCTCCTCGCGCTGCGACATTTCGAGATAGGGCGCCGGCGCCCGCTCGACGACCTTCTGGTTGCGGCGCTGGATCGAACAGTCGCGCTCGAACAGGTGCACGGCATTGCCATGCGTGTCGCCCAGCACCTGCACCTCGACATGGCGGGCGCGTTCGATCAGCTTTTCGAGATAGACCTCGTCCTTGCCAAAGGCGGCTTTCGCCTCGCGCTTGCCTTCGGTGACTTCACGGGCAAGGTCGGCTTCGGCGCGGATGGCGCGCATGCCGCGGCCGCCGCCGCCCCATGATGCCTTCAGCATCACCGGGTAGCCGATTTCCTTGGCCAGTTTCTTGACCGCCTCCATGTCATCCGGCAACGGATCGGTGGCGGGGATCACCGGCACCCCGACCTCGATGGCGAGATTGCGCGCAGCGACCTTGTTGCCGAGTCGCCGCATTGTGTCCGGCTTCGGCCCGATGAAGGTAATGCCGGCTTCGGCACAGGCGTCGGCGAATTCGGGGCTTTCCGACAACAATCCGTAGCCGGGATGAATGGCATCGGCACCCGACAGCCTGGCGACGCGGATCACCTCCTCGATCGACAGATAGCTTTCGATCGGCCCCATGTCCCTGGTCAGATGCGGCCCGCGTCCGACCTGGTAGCTCTCGTCGGCCTTGAAGCGATGCAGGGAGTATTTGTCTTCTTCGGCCCAGATCGCCACGGTTTTGAGGCCGAGTTCGTTGGCCGCGCGGAAGACGCGAATGGCGATTTCGGACCGGTTGGCGACAAGGATCTTCGTGATGGCCAAGGACTGGGCTCCAGCAACGGAAGGAAGAGAAATCGGCGCAATGATTAGCGTGAAAATGCTGCAGTGCAAACGAAATTGACGCGCATTTAAACCGATTGAAATGGAATCATTCTGCCGCAGGCCCTCGCATTCATCCAAACAGCCAGAAAAAGCGCCGGCTTGCGGTTAACGCACGATCATTCCCCGCCTAAGAACCCGGCTGCATCGGGCCGCCCCCTGAACGTGATGGCAAAAGAAAATGCCCGGCGCGAGGCGCCGGGCATCGTAAACGGTCTGGAGACTGACGAGCTTACATCTTCTGGATGTAGGTGTACTTGCCGTCGTCGCCCTTCTTCCATTCGTACATCACGTAGCCGGGCAGCGTCGGGTCGCCCTTGGCGTCATAGGAAAGGTCGCCGAGCACGGTCTTGAACGGGCCGTTTTCATGCAGCGCCTTGGCAACTGCCTGCGGGTCGTTCGACTTGGCAGCGGTCGCTGCTTCCGCGATCGCCTGCACGGCAGCGTAGGAGTAGAGCGTATAGGCTTCCGGCTCGAAGCCCTGCGCGCGGAACTTCTCGACGAGTTCCTTGTTGGCGGGGATCAGCCGCGGATCCGGACCGAACGTGTTGAGCGTGCCCGCAACCGCGTCGCCCGCGATCGAAGCCAACTCGTTCGACACGATGCCGTCGCCGGAGACCAGCGTCGCCTTGAGGCCCTGGTCGGCGGCCTGGCGGATGATCAGGCCGGCTTCGGTGTGCAAGCCGCCCCAGTAGATGATCGAAACGCCGGCTTCCTTCATCTTGGCGATCAGCGCCGAGAAGTCCTTGTCGCCGACATTGATGCCTTCGTACATGACTTCCGTCACGCCCTTGGCGTTCATCGCCTTCTTGGTTTCGTCGGCAAGACCCTGACCGTAGGTGGTCTTGTCGTGCACGACCGCGATCTTGGCGTCCTTGAAGTTGGCGGCCAGATAAGCACCGGCAATGCTGCCCTGCTGATCATCGCGTCCGCAGGTGCGGAACACGTTCCACAGGCCGCGTTCGGTGAACTGAGGATTGGTGGCTGCCGGGGTGATCTCGACGATGCCGTTCTCGGCGTAGACTTCCGAGGCCGGGATCGAGACGCCGGAGTTGAAGTGACCGACCACGAACTTGACGCCGTCGCCGACGAACTTGTTGGCGACCGAGATACCCTGCTTCGGATCGGAGACGTCGTCGCCGACTTCGAGCTTGATCTGCTCGCCGTTGATGCCGCCCTTGGCATTGATGTCGGCGACGGCCGCTTCCGCACCCTTCTGCAGCTGCGCGCCGAAGGCGGCGTTCGGACCGGTGATCGGGCCGGCGACGCCCATCATTACGTCAGCCCACGCGGCACCGCTGAACGCGACAAGCGCGGTCAGGGCGACGGCGGACAAAAGTGACTTTTTCATTTAAACGCTCCCATTAACGGAGTGGGCGTGGATGAAGCTTTCATGCGATGCCCACCCTTATCGCAGAAAGCATAGTTTGCCGATTTTCAGGCACTTGTCACGCCGATTCAATTTCGAGGCGGCGTTAATGATGAACGTCAACCTTTCGGTTTCCAGCTCAAGAGTGAAGCTCTTTCGTAGAGCCAATTATACTGTGTCACCATCTGGTTGGTGCGCGTGTATTGATAGCCGACGAAGCCGAGGATCATCAGCACGATGGTGTCGACGACATAATAGTGCAGCGAGAACATGGTGCCGCCGAACAGCGCGTGATGGATGAAGCGGATCGCGATGCCGAGGCCCAGCACATAGGCGAACAGCTGGATGAAGCTGCGCCACGTCTGAGCACTGGCCTTGCCCGTCATCCACGCCGCCCAGCCGCCGAGCAGACAGGTGACGAAGAAGAACTGCCAGATCGAGGGTTCCTCGTAAAGAATGCCCTGCATGGTGAAGTCTCCTTAGCATGATCCCGAAAGTTGCGGACTTTCCGGACAAGATCATGCGACAAACAAACAATCTGGAGCGGAATGGCGAATGCACGCATTCCGCTCCGAACTCAGTGGTGTCCGCCTTCGAGATAGGCGGCGCGCACTTCCGGATTGGCGAGCAGTTCCTTGCCGGTGCCGCTCATCGTCACATTGCCGTTGACCATGACGTAGCCGCGCGTGGCGAGCTTGAGCGCGCCGAAGGCGTTCTGCTCGACCAGGAACACGGTGAGCCCCTGGGTGCGGTTCAGTTCGCGGATGGCGTCGAAGATCTGCTTGACGATCAGCGGCGCGAGACCCAGCGACGGCTCGTCGAGCAAAAGCAGCTTCGGTCGTGCCATCAGCGCGCGTCCGATCGACAGCATCTGCTGCTCACCGCCCGACAGCGTGCCGCCGCGCTGGGTGATGCGCTCTTTCAATCGCGGGAACAGCGTGAACACCTTCTCGACGTCCTCGTCATAGTGCTTGAGGTTGTCGAGACTGGCGCCCATCTGCAGGTTTTCCATCACCGTCATGCGCGGAAAGATCCGCCGGCCCTCCGGCGACTGGGCAATGCGCATGCGCGCGATCTCGTGCGTCGGCATCTGGGTTATGTCGGTGCCGGCAAAGGTGATGGTGCCGGCGCGAGCCCGCGGCGAGCCGAAAATGGTCATCATCAGCGTCGACTTGCCGGCGCCATTGGCACCGATCAGTGCCACGATCTCACCCTGGTTGACGGTGACATCGACGCCGTTCAGCGCCCGGATGTTGCCGTAATAGGTCTGCACGCCCTTGATATCGAGCAGCGTTGTCGCGGCCATCACTTGCCCCCTCCGCGCTTGCCCGCCACGGGCTTGGCAGCGGTCTTGCTCGCGGTCTTTCCGGAGGCTGCCTTTGCAGTCTTTGCGGAAGCATGGCTTGTCGCCACCTTGCCCGCGTCGACGCGGCGCGAGAATTCCGTGTCCTTGCCCTGGCCGAGCAGCCTGGCCTGTTTGACCCATTCCTCGCGCGCGATACGTCCGTCAAAGGCGAGATAGGCTTCGGCGGCCTCGACGTCGGCCTTTTTCCAGGCGCCGATCTGGTCGAAATGGAAGATACCGTGATCGTTGAGCTTCTTCTCGTTGACCGTGCCGATGCCCTTGATGCGGGTCAAATTGTCGGCCTTGCCGCCGCGAGGCGCCGCCAGCCGGTTGGAGATCTCTCCAACCTTCGCCGGCGCCTTGGCTGCCGGCTTGGCGGATGCGGTCGACTTCGCCGCCGTGCCTGTTGCCGCCTTTGAAGCCGCTTTCGGAGCAGGCTTTGCCTTCGCCGCCGGCACGGCTGCCAGCGAGGCTGCCTTGTTTGCCGCGGCAAGCGACCTGGCGTCGACCTGACCGGCCTTTGACGCTCCCTTGGCCACCGTAACCCGCTCGCCCGAACTATGGCCGACCGTGTCGGTCACCGGCCCGGCGAGATAGGACGACGACGTTCCCGGACCATGCGCGGCATCCGGCCCTGTATCGAGCTGTTCGATGACGTCTTCGTCGCCGACTTCGGTGAGGACCGCTTCGACTTCTTCGTCGTCGACGCCGAGATAGGCGGCGATGACGCGCGGATCGGTGCGCACCGACTGCGGACTGCCGTCGGAGATCTTGCGGCCATACTCCAGCACCACGACATGGTCGGAGATCTGCATGACCACCGACATGTCGTGCTCGATCAACAGGATCGAGGTGCCGGATGTGTTCTTGATGTCGATCAGCAGCTCGTTGAGCGCCGCCGATTCTTTCGGATTGAGGCCGGCCGCCGGCTCATCGAGACACAGAAGCTCGGGTCCCGTGCACATGGCGCGAGCGATCTCGAGACGGCGCTGCGCGCCATAGGGCAGGTCGCCGGCCGGGTCGTCGGCACGGTCGACAAGATCGGCCTTTTCCAGCCAATGCTTGGCGAGCTCCACCGATTCGGCCGAGGCCTTGCGATAGCCGCTGAAGCCGAACAGGCCAAGCACCGTGTAGCCCGATGCCTTCATCAGTTTGTTGTGCTGGGCGACCAGCAGGTTCTCCAGCAGGGTCATGCCAGAGAACAGGCGGATGTTCTGGAAGGTGCGCGCCACCTTGGCACGCGCCGGGATTTCATGGTTGGGCAGCCGCTCGAGCAGGAAGGTCGAACCATCGTTCCGGTTGAGCGTGATCATGCCTTCCGAGGGCTTGTAAAAGCCGGTGATGCAGTTGAACACCGTGGTCTTGCCGGCGCCGTTGGGGCCGATCAGCGCGGTGATCTCGCCGCGCTTGGCGGCGAAAGACAGATCGCCGATGGCCACCAGGCCACCAAACTTCATCGACAGGTGATCGACCTGAAGGATAGCGTCGTTCATGCCCGAAGTGGCTTTCTGAACAGGGTTCGCATTCATCAGCCGTGTCCTTCCTTGGTGAAGGAGCTTGAGACAGCCTTTCGCTCCTTGAGGAAGGCGGTTGGTTCACGACTGCCGACGAAGCCGCGCGGCTTCCACAGCATGACGATGACCATGGCCATGCCGAACAGAAGCATGCGGTAGAGTTCCGGCGTGAAGTCCGGTCCGAAGACCTGCTTGAGGAAGTCGAGTTCGCGCAACGCCTCGGTGCCGCCGATCATCACCATTGCGGCGACCGCGATGCCGACCAGCGAGCCCATGCCACCGAGAACGACGATGGCCAGGATGATGGCCGATTCCAGGAAGACGAAGGATTCCGGGCTGACGAAGCCCTGCCGTGCGGCGAAGAAGGCGCCGGCGAAGCCGCCGAACATCGCACCCGTGGCAAAGGCTGTAAGCTTCGTGGTGGTGGTGTTGATGCCGAGCGAGCGGCAGGCGATCTCGTCCTCCCGCAACGCTTCCCAGGCACGGCCGACCGGCATGCGCCGCAGCCGGATGGTGACGAAGGCTGTCAGCAGCGCCAGCGCCAGGATCAGGTAGTAGAGGAAGATCTTGTAGTAGGCGCTCGATGTCGCCAGATGCAGCACCTTGGCGATGTAATTGGGGTCCGACACGTTGAAGGTCATCAGGCCGAAGAAGGTGACCTTCGGGATGCCGGAAATACCGGCTGAACCGTTGGTGACCTCACGCCAGTTGATCAGCACCAGGCGGATGATCTCACCGAAAGCCAAGGTGACGATCGCCAGATAGTCGCCGCGCAGGCGCAACACCGGGAAACCGAGCAGCACGCCCCAGAAGGCGGCCATGGCACCGGCGGCCGGCAAAAGGATCCAGAACGACAGGCCGTACTGCGTGCCGAGCAGCGCATAGGCATAGGCGCCGACCGCGTAGAAGGCGACATAACCGAGGTCGAGCAGGCCGGCGAGACCGACGACGATGTTCAGGCCCCAGGCCAGCATCACATAGATCAGGATCTGGATGCCGAAATTGTCGACCCATTTCAGCGAGCCTTGCAGCCCGCCGACGAACGACCAGGACATCAGCGACAGGATCGCCACCACCAGGATCGGATAGAGGATCAGCGCGGCAATGCCGAGTTTGGTGAAGTTGGCATGGATGAAGCCGCGGAAATAATAGATCACGCAGGCCAGCACATAGATGACCGCCAGGGCGCGCAGGAATTGCAGATAGCCCGCCGGCTCCGCTCCAACCCATCCCACGAGAGAGCTGTTGACCGCAAACAACACCACCGCCGCGACCAAGGCCACGATGAAGGCCGGCAACTGGAAGAAGCGTGACGCCACGCTGGCCGGCAGCAGACCGGTGGCGACGTCGGTGATCTTCTGGTTGGCCAGGAAGGGCTGGCCATAAGCGACATAGAGGAAGCGCCCGATGGCCGTGGCGATCACCACCACGGCAAGCAGGCCCCAGCGCGTCGTCAGGACCAGTTCATTGGAAATGTTCTGGCCGGTCTTCAGGCCGATGAACAGCACGAACAGGCCAAACGATATGGCAGCGGCATAGAGCGCCTCACGCAACGCGCGCTGCATGGGGGTGGCGACGGTGTCGCGCTCCGGAGATACGGTGACGGCCATGGTCTCAGACCTTTTCGACTTCTGGCCGGCCCAATATGCCGGAAGGCAGGAAGATCAGCACAATGGCCAGGATCGAGAACGCCGCGACGTCCTTGTAGTCGATTGAGAAATAGGCCGACCACATGCTCTCGATGAAGCCGATCAGCAGCCCGCCGACCACCGCGCCCGGCAGCGAACCGATGCCGCCCAGCACCGCCGCCGTGAAGGCCTTCACGCCCGGCGTGAAGCCATCCGAGAAGGCAATGACGCCGTAATACATCAGGAACAACGTGCCGGCGACCGCGGCAAGGGCTGCACCCATGATGAAAGTGATCGAGATAGTACGGTCGACATCGATGCCGAGCAGCGCCGCCATCTTGCGGTCCTGCTCACAGGCCCGTTGCGCTCGCCCGAGCGAGGTCTTGTTGACCAGATACCAGAACAGCGCCAGCAGCAGCGCCGTGACGACGACGATGATGATCTGCTTCAGCGACACGCTGATGCCGTTGATGTTGTAAACCTGGCTGACCATCGGCGGGATCGGCTTGTTGCGGGGACCCTGCGTCACCTGGACGAAGTTCGACAGCGCGATCGACATGCCGATGGCAGTGATCAGCGGGGCCAACCGGAACGAACCGCGCAGCGGCCGGTAGGCCACCTTCTCGATGGTCCAGTTGTAAAGGCTGGTGAGCAGCATCGCCACGATCATCATGACCAGCAGCGCCACCACAACGGGCACCGAATAGAACAGCGCGCCCAGTGCGAGAAAGACGATCAGTGCCGTGAAGGCACCCACCATGAAGATGTCGCCATGGGCGAAATTGATCATGCCGATGATGCCGTAGACCATCGTGTAGCCGATCGCGATCAGCCCATAGATCGATCCCAGCGTCAGCCCGTTGATAAGCTGCTGGACAAAGTACTGCATGTGTACATAGCTCCCCTGGAACGTCGCCCATGCAGACGCATTCCTTTTCGTATTTCCCCTAGTCGTAAAGTTTCGAGCCCGGATTGCAACGTCATTTTTCAATCGTCATGCGTGTTTTCGAAGCACGCCGTCCGATTGCCCGTTTTCCATCATCCGACCCCTGGACTATCGCGGACCCTACCATTGGCATAACGCAATGTCTTTGACGATTCGACCGCATCATGCGCTCCGTTTCGAAGAAATCGCCGTCAAAATTAGGTGATGAAAGGAATCCTTGCGTTTCTGGCGCCATCCATTTTTCAAGCCGTTGCTTTCCGCAAGGTCAGGATTCCCATCACTTGACAACAAATCCGTGCGCGAACGGGTCGCGGTCGTCGATGAAGATGGTGTTCAGTCCGGTCATCCGCGCCCAGCCGCCGATCGAGGGAATGATGGCCGGCTTGCCGGCCACGCTGACATCCTTTTCGACCTTGCCCTTGAACAGCGAACCGATGATCGATTCATGGACGAAGCTGTCGCCGGCCTTGAGTTTGCCCTTGGCATGAAGCTGTGCCATGCGCGCCGAGGTGCCGGTGCCGCAGGGCGAGCGGTCGATCGCCTTGTCGCCGTAGAACACGGCATTGCGGGCATCCGCCCCATCCACCGTCGGCGCACCGGTCCACAGCATGTGCGACAGCCGGTTGATGCCAGGATTTTCCGGATGCACGAAAGAATATTTCTCGTTGAGCCGCTGGCGCACCACCGGGCTCCAAGCGATGAAGTCGCCCGCCGAATAATCGGCCATGTCGCGATAGTTTTTCTGCGGTTCGACGATGGCGTAGAAGTTGCCGCCATAGGCGACGTCGACGGTGATTTCGCCGAGCCCAGGGCATTCGACCGTCAGCCCCTCGGCATGGAGGAAGGACGGCACATTGGTGATGCGCACCTCCTCGACATAGTCGCCGACCTGCTTGTATTCGGCGATGACCAGACCGGCCGGCGTGTCGAGCCTGAGCACGCCCGGCGTCTTTGGTTTGATCAGTCCGTGCTCGATGGCCATCGTCACCGTACCGATGGTGCCGTGGCCGCACATCGGCAGGCAGCCGGAGGTTTCGATGAACAGGATGGCGATGTCGCAATCCTTGCGCGTCGGTGGATAAAGGATGGAGCCGGACATCACGTCGTGGCCGCGCGGCTCGAACATCAGGCCGGTGCGGATCCAGTCATACTCGGCCAGAAAATGCGCACGCCGCTCCATCATCGTCGCGCCCTGTAGCAGCGGGCCGCCGCCGGCGACCAGCCGCACCGGATTGCCGCAGGTGTGGCCGTCTATGCAGAAGAAGGATTTCTTGGCCATGACGCTCCTCGAAAATCAAAAACCCGAAAAAATCAAAATCGTTGCGGACTGAAGGGGGCCAGATCGATCGGTGGAGTCTGCCCCAGGACAAGATCCCGGATCAACCGTCCGGTGGCCGCCGCCTGGGTCAGGCCGAGATGGCCATGGCCGAAGGCATAGACCACCGACCGCCTTCCCGGCGCGCCGCCGATGACGGGCACTGAATCCGGCAGCGAGGGACGGAACCCCATCCATTCGCGCCCACCTGAGGGGTCGAGCCCCGGCAGGAATTTCTGCGCCTTCCGCAGCAGCGCCTTCGACCTGGCATAATTGGGCGGCCGCTCGATGCCGCCGAGTTCGACGGCGCCGCCGACGCGCAGGCCCGTTTCGAGCGGCGTGACGACGAAACCATGGCCGGAGAAGATCAGCATCCGCTTCACGTCGAAGGCACTCGTCGGCAGCGTGGTGTTGTAGCCGCGCTCGGTTTCCAGCGGAATGCGATCGCCGAGCTGCCGCGCCAGCAGATGCGACCATGCGCCGGCGGCGACGACAAGGTGTCGCGCCTGCCTTGTGGTGCCGTCTGCCAACGTCAGCGTCGCACCATCCTGATCCGCCGCGACTTGGCTGATTCGGGCCAGCTCAAATCGGGCGCCTTTGCTTTGTGCGTAGGCCCACACCGCCTTGCCCAGCAGTTTCGGGTCGGCGACCGTCTTCCATCCCGGCACGAACGTGCCTTTGATGAAGCGCGGCGACAGCCCCGGCTGCAAGGCAGCTAGTTCCTCGCCCTCGACATGGCGGAAACCGATGCCGAAACGCTCACGCGCCGCCCAGCCGCTTAGCCCGGCCTGGAACTCGGCTTCGCTTTCGTAGAGCTCGAGCGAGCCATCCTCGCGCAGCATCGAGCGCGTACCGGAGCGATCGAGCAGGCCCATCCACTCCGCTTCGGCAAGCTTCATCACGCCCGCCTGAGCGGCCAGGCTCGCTTCGTACTTTCCAGGCGCACCGGCGCGCCAGAAGCGGATCAGCCAGGGCAGAAGCTTCGGCAAATAGGCGGGCGGAATGCTGAGCGGTCCGAGCGGATCGGCCAGCCATTTCGGCAGCTGCCGCATCATGCCCTTGTGGGCCAGCGGCAACACGTCGGAGAAGGCGAAGGCGGCGGCATTGCCGGAGCTCGTCTCCTCGCAAATGCCTGTGCGATCGAAGACGGTGACCCTGCGTCCCGCCTCGGCGAGAGAGGCAGCGGCGCAGATGCCGATGATGCCGCCACCGATGATAGCGATGTCCTCCCCTTCTCCCCGTTCACGGGGAGAAGGTGCCCGAAGGGCGGATGAGGGGCTGCGCCCTGCTTCTGTCGACTTGGAATTTCCTGACACGTAGGCGCTGCCCCTCATCTGGCTGCCGCCATCTTCTCCCCATGAACGGGGAGAAGAAAGCCATCAAAATGTCGGCAGTGTCGGTCGCACGGCGAGCGCATCCTTGACGATCTTCTCGACAGCCTTGCGGCGCTCCCCAGACAACGGCTGGCGCGGCATGCGAACGCGGTCATTTGTGTTGATCGCGAACACTTCGGCAAGCTTGATGTTTTGGACCAGATAGGTCGAGACGTCGAGATCGAGCAGGGGCCGGAACCAGCGGTAGATGCCAAGCGCCTCTTCGCGGCGACCCTGCTTCATCAGCTGGTAGATGGCGACCGTCTCGCGCGGGAACGCGGTGACAAGTCCGGCCACCCAGCCGATGGCGCCGACCGACAGCGCCTCGAAAGCCAGATTGTCGACGCCGGTGAACAGGTCGTAGCGGGTGCCCAGGCGATTGATGATCTCGGTCGAGCGACGGATGTCGTCGGAGGATTCCTTGATCGCGACGAAGCGCTTGTCCGACGCCAGTTCCTCCATCTGGTCGACGCTGACGTCGACCCGGTAGGCGAGCCGGTTGGAGTAGATCATGACCGGCAGGTCGCCCGCCTCGGCGACCGCGCGCAGCGCAGCGACCGTCTCTTCCGCATTGGTGTGGTAGATCGGGCTCGGCACGACCATGAGGCCGTTGGCGCCTTCCCGGCTCGCGCGCTTGGCGATGCTGGCCGCCTCACGTGTGCCGGCCTCGTTCACCGTCAGCAGCACCGGCTTCTTGCCGGCAACTTTCTGCGCGGTCTTCAGCACCTCGATCTTCTCGTCGGGAGACAGCATCGGCCCTTCCCCGAGCGATCCGCAGACGATGATGCCGTCGCAGCCGGCCTCCATCTGCAGGCTGAAGCAGCGCTCCATCTCGGCATGATCGAGGCGATCATCCGCGGTGAATTTGGTCGTGACGGCAGGAAAAACTCCGGTCCACATGATCATCTCTCCATCTGATATATCAGTGGTATATCTATTAACAAACCCGCTGTCAATGCGGATTCCGCTGTGATATATTCAAGATATATCAGGAGAGCGCGTTTGATATCCATAGCAGCAAGCCCCCCGACCGAGCCGGCCGCCGCCAAGGCCTACCATGTGCTCGAGCACATGATCGTCACGCTCGAACTGGCCCCGGCAAGCTTCGTCACCGAGGGCGCCCTGATCGACAGACTCGGGCTTGGCAGGACACCGGTGCGCGAGGCGATCCAGCGGCTGGCCTGGGAAGGGCTGCTTGACGTCAGGCCGCGCGCCGGCATCGCCATCGCCCCGCTCCATCCCGGCGACTGGCTGCGCGTGCTCGACGCGCGTCGAGGCGTCGAGGTGGTGCTCGCCCGCTCGGCCGCCCGCTTCGTCACCCGCGAGGCCGCCGACCTGTTTCACGAAGCAGCGCTTGCCATGCAGAAAGCGGTGATCTCGGGCAACGTGCTTGCCTTCATCCAGGCCGACAAGGCACTCGACGAAGCGCTGGCGCTGGCTGCCGACAATCCCTTCGCCGCCCGCTTGGCCGCCCCTTTGCAGACCCACAGCCGACGCTTCTGGTTCCGCTACAAGGCCGAGACCGGTCTAGCCGAATCCGCCGAGCACCATGTCGCGCTGATCCGCTCGATCCTTGCCGGCGACGAGGAGGCCGCGGCCAAGGACGCCAAACGCCTTATGGCGCTGCTCCGCGGCCACGCCGAGACGGCTGCGACGCGCTGAACCTCTTTTATATCCGGTGCGCTTTCGTCGCCGACGCTTGCTGGAAGCTCGGGTCAAGTCCCTGGCAAGGCAGCCGCCGCCATCAACGAACCGTCCCAGCCTTCGCCCGCCGTGATGACGCAGCTCTGACCATGCGTGTCGGTGGCAAGAATCGTCCAGGTGCCCTGGTCGGAGACGAATATCTCAAGAATCACGCTCGGGTTGACCAAGCCGCGCGCCGCTTCGTTTTCGTGGAATTTTTCCCCGAGCGCTTTGATCATATCCGCACGGGCGGCGCATTGCTCCGCCAGCGCCGGGACGGCGGCAAACGCGGAAACCGCCGCGAAAAATAGCGTTGCCACAAGACGGGTCATCTGACACCTCCTTGCGCCAGACGATGTCCCCGAAGCTGTCGCCAGCGCCGTTGCTTGATCTGCCGTACCTCCTTGCGGCAGGACTGCAGACCAAGACGGCAGAGGCCTACTTGGTTCCATCACATTAGCGTTCAAGCGGATAGGGTCGCACCGGATTGGAAAAAAGGCCCGGGCGCGAGCCCGGGCCTTAAAATCCAGATCAATCTGTTGTCCCGTCAGTTTCATCGTCGAGATGACGAATTCCGCACGGTCCTTGATGCCTGCCCGCGCGCCTGCAGCTGCAGGCGAGGACGCGCAGCGAGAAAATCGTCCGGCTAGTTCATCGTCGGAATAACGAACTCCGCACCGTCCTTGATGCCGGACGGCCAGCGCGAGGTCACCGTCTTGGTCTTGGTGTAGAAGCGGAACGCGTCCGGGCCGTGCTGGTTGAGGTCGCCGAAGGAAGATGCCTTCCAACCGCCGAAGGTGTAGTAGGCGATCGGCACGGGGATCGGCACGTTGATGCCGACCATGCCGACCTGGACACGGCTTGCAAAGTCGCGCGCGGCATCGCCGTCACGGGTAAAGATGGCGACGCCATTGCCCATCTCGTGGTCGTTGGCGAGCTTGATCGCGCTCTCATAGGTCGGCGCGCGCACAACAGAGAGCACCGGCCCAAAGATCTCTTCCTTGTAGATACGCATGTCCGCGGTGACGTTGTCGAACAGGCAGCCGCCCATATAGTAGCCGTCTTCATAGCCCTGCATGGAGAAGCCGCGGCCATCGACCACCAGCTTGGCGCCTTCCTTGACGCCGGTGTCGACATAGCCCTTGACCCGCTCCAGGGCTTGGCGCGTCACCAGTGGGCCGAAATCGGCGGAAGAGTCGGTCGAAGGACCGACCTTCAGGCTCTCGACGCGCGGGATCAGCTTTTCCATCAGCCGGTTGGCGGTGTCGTTACCGACCGGGACGGCCACCGAGATCGCCATGCAGCGTTCGCCGGCCGAGCCGTAGCCGGCGCCGATCAGCGCGTCGACGGTCTGGTCCATGTCGGCGTCGGGCATGATGATCATGTGGTTCTTGGCGCCGCCGAAGCACTGCACGCGCTTGCCGGCGGCGGTGCCGCGCGAATAGATGTAGTGGGCGATCGGCGTCGAGCCGACAAAGCCGATGGCCTTGATATCGGGATCGTCGAGGATGGCGTCGACGACGTCCTTGTCGCCATTGACGACGTTGAGGATGCCCGCCGGCAGGCCGGCTTCGAGGAACAGTTCGGCGATGCGCATCGGCACGCCCGGATCGCGCTCCGAAGGCTTCAAGATGAAGGCGTTGCCGCAGGCGATGGCCGGCGCGATCTTCCACAGCGGGATCATTGCCGGGAAGTTGAACGGCGTGATGCCGGCGACGACGCCGAGAGGCTGGCGCATAGAATAGACGTCGATGCCGGGGCCGGCGCCGTCGGTGAATTCACCCTTCATCATGTGCGGCGCGCCGATACAGACTTCCACCACTTCGAGGCCGCGCTGGATGTCGCCCTTGGCGTCGGCGATCGTCTTGCCGTGCTCGCGCGCCAGGATGTCGGCCAGTTCGTCATAGTCGCGGGCGACCAGTTCGAGAAACTTCATCAGCACGCGTACGCGGCGCTGCGGGTTGGTCGCGGCCCATTTCGGCTGCGCTGCCTTGGCATTCTCGACAGCCGCGCGCAGTTCCGCCTGCGAAGCCAGCGCCACCGTGCCGCGCACGGAGCCGTCCATCGGCTGCATGACATCCTGCTTGCGGCCGCTGGTCCCGGCGACATGCTTGCCGCCGATGAAATGACCATAATCGATCATGATTTCTCTCCCTTGTTTGTGATGCTGCATTGTCTGCCTTCGGCCGGCGGATGGCAACGCGACGGAGAACGCAACCGTTGTGCGGAGAATAGATAACGATTGACGACCGAGCATCAATTCCCGCAAATGACGAGATGCAATTGCTGCTGGACGGATTGAGAAATTGAGTTCCACCACAGAACGCAGCGTCCACGATAGTCGTCTGGACCATTCCCATGAACTGGGATGACGTCCGCATCTTCCTTGCCGTGGCGCGCGCCGGCCAGATCCTTGGCGCGGCCAAACGGCTGGAGCTCAACCACGCTACCGTCTCGCGCCGCATCGCGGCACTCGAGGAAGCGCTGCGCACGAAACTCTTCCGTCGGCTGACCACCGGCAGCGAGCTGACGCCCGCCGGCGAGCGCTTTCTCGACATTGCCGAGCGCATGGAGGGCGACATGATCGCCGCGCGCTCGACCGTATCAGGCGAAGGCGACGATGTCTCCGGCACGGTGCGCATCGGCGCGCCGGACGGTTTTGGTGTCGCCTTCCTGGCCAAGCGCCTTGGCGCGCTGACCGCCCTGCACCGCGAACTGACGATCCAGCTGGTGCCGGTGCCGCGCTCCTTCTCCCTGTCGCGTCGCGAGGCCGACATCGCCATCACCGTCGAGCGGCCGACCGAAGGCCGGCTGGTGGCGGGTAAGCTGGTCGACTACTCGCTAGGCCTGTTTGCATCGCGCGCATACGCCGATGCCAATGGTCTGCCCAAAACAGCGACCGAACTCGGCCAACACACCCTCATCGGCTATGTGCCGGACCTCATCGTCAGCCCTTCGCTCGACTATGCGGCCGAATTCAGCGCCGACTGGCGCACCAGCTTCGCCATCTCCTCAGCGCTCGGCCAGGCCGAGGCGGTGCGCTCGGGCGCCGGCATCGGCATCCTGCATACCTTCGTCGCCCGCTCGATGCCGGAATTGGTATCCGTCGATGTGGTCGCGCCGATCCGCCGTGCCTACTGGCTGGTCTATCACGAATCAGTCCGGCCGCTGCGCCGCGTCCAGATCGTCGCCAGCTTCATCACCAAGATGGTGGAGCGGGAGCGAAACCTGTTCGTTTAGCCGTGCCGCCTTTTCCTTGCCACAAAACCGGCGAGTGTGGCATCAAGCGTGCGTTCGCCGCGTAGGGACATCCTTCAGAAAGCTGGCGCGGATAGACATGCGAGCCGTTCTTGCCATTCTGCCGCTGCTTTTCGTTTCCGCTTGCGCCAATCCGTGGACAAAGGTCCCGGAGGCCGAACTGCCCAAACCGATCCGCTACGCCATGGCGCGGCCTTCGCCTTTCGTCTTCGGCAATTATTGCGGCCCCGGCACCCGCACCGGCGACCTGTCGGCCCGGCCGGTCAACCGCCTCGACGCTGCCTGCCAGACGCATGACGCCTGTTACATAGCC
>NZ_RZQL01000017.1:0-9345 GCF_003997935.1 Mesorhizobium sp. M7A.F.Ca.US.006.01.1.1 | reverse complement strand
CGCGTGTGACACCGCCCGCCACAACCATTGCGACTGCGACGGCACCCTGGTCGCCTCGGCGAAAGCGATCCGCGACGACAAGACAGCGCCGCGTAAAATGCGCGGCGAGGCCGAACTGCTGATCGCCACCTTCGCCATTCCCGTCTGCAAGGTCTTCCCGCAGGGCTTCATGCCGCCGCGCGATCCGGCGCAATTGAGCGCCCTGAAGGCCGGAGTGGCCGGGTGAAGGGTCGCGCATCCATCGCCATCGTTCTGTTCGGGCTGGCTGTCCTTGCCGGCTGTGCCGGTACTGGCCGCAATACCTGCGATCTCCTGCAAGGCCAGAGCGCTTGCGCGCGACCCGCGCTCTCGGCCGAGACAGCTGGGCCGCGGATCGCCGCCGCGCAGTTTTTCGGTGACGCCGGCACAAGCGACTACGAAAAACGGTTCCTGGCGCTGCTCGCCCACCACCAGCTCGGCGCCATGGACCGCGCCAACGGCACCGGCCCTTTCGGCCACGACCACCATGAGATCGCCAACAGCGATTTCCAGGCGACCTACCGGACACTGCAAAAACTGGCCGGGCCGGTTGCCGAAATGCATCTGCCGCCGGCAGGCGCCAACAGCGGCGAGGGCCATTTCGACGGACGCTGGCGGGTGTCCCGGCAGACGCTCTACATCGATGCGGCAGCGCGGCCCTCAGCGCCCAGGATCTTCGATTTCTCCGGCCTGCAAGCGCGCAGCGTCGAGATCGTGCTGCACCAGGCCGGCAAGCAACCTGCCGACATCGAAGGAATCTGCGACGGCACGCTGGCGATCCGTGCCGGCGGCGGTTCACGGACCATCGCCATGGGCACGGCATTCCGTTTTCGCCTGTCCGGCGAGGATGACACGGTCAGCCTGTTCCCAAGTGACGGCCTGAACCGCTGCACGGCAAGGATCCGCTCCCGCCTCGCCCCGGCCGGCGCGCCGCTCACCATCCGGCGCGAAGAGAGCGCCGATCCGGCTCTCGCCGCCTTCGACAGTCGCTACGAGCGTTGCCCGACGCCCAATCCCACCGGCCTCGATGCGCTCAGCCGCGCCTTCTATGCCAGCCGCTGGCTGTCGCAGACCTGTGCCTTGCCGATCGGAAAGCCGCGCCTGCTGCGCAAGTCGCGCGATGGCTTCAATGCCAAGGTCGAGGCGTTGATGGGAGCGCCGCTGTCCGACAGCGCCATCGACAAAGGCGACCCGGAGCTGCCGCTCGACTTCTCCAAGGCGCCAAGGCTGAAGCTGATCTATCTGTCGTCGCTGGAGTTCAAGGCCGACTTCTCCGGCCGCATCATCGAACGGCTGATCCGCCACCATGCGGCCCTCGGCACCAAGGTGCGCATCATGGTCACCGACGTGCTGGAGCGCGACAAGGACGATTCCCTGCTGCATCGGCTGGCGGCCGAATTCCCCAATGTCGAATTGCAGGAATATCGCTGGCGGGCGGACCATGGCGCGCCGATCGACGAGCAGATCTCACAGTTGCACAAGGTCCATCACGTCAAGATGCTGGCGACGCTTGCCGACGATCCCACGCGCTCGCGCGCCATCATCGGCGGCCGCAACATCCATGACGGCTTCCTGTTCCACCAGCCGATCGATCTGTCGCGCTATCCCGACCTTGAGCAATACGGCAAGACCGACGGGCTCTCGCTGAACTACTATTCGAACTGGAGCGACTTCGACATCGAGTTCGCCGACCCGACCACCGTCGAAACGCTGGCCGCGCATCTTTCGACAATGTGGCTGCGCGACGCCGACACCAATCTGGCGCGCCCCTTCTCCATTCCGGTCCGGTCCGCCGGCGCCCGCCCCTCAGGCACGGCGCGGCACTTCATTTCGGTGCCCTACGAGGACGGCCACGCACTGGAGGATTATTTCGTCGAGCTGGTCGATGCGGCCCAGCACCATATCCAGATCGTCAATCCCTACCTCAACCTGACGCCCAAGCTTGCCCAGGCTGTTGACCGGGCGCTCGCGCGCGGCGTCAGGATCGACATTGTCGGCCGCATCGATCTCAAGGGCGATATCGGTGGCAAGTTCCTCACCGCGCTCAACAAGCTGTTCGTCGAGAAATATGGCAACCGCATCAACATCCGCGAGTTCAAGGCGCCTGACGTGGTGCTGCATTCCAAGATTATGATGATCGACGAAAGGCTGGTCGCCATCTCGTCGGTCAACCTCAACAACCGCAGCTTCTTCCACGACAGTGAGAACGGCATGATGGTGCTCGATCCGGCCTTCTACACCAGGATGAAGCCGATCTATGACGACTATGTCGCCCACTCCAATCCGGTCGCCACCAATGTGACGATCCCGTGGGCCTACCGGCTGCTTTTCGACGAGGACTGGGTCCGGCAGGCATTCTGACCCTCTACCGTAGATAGCGCTCCTGCGCGAGGTCGCGGACGTCGATGTCAGGCACCCGGCTGGAGATGATGTCGGCCAGAACCTTGCCCGAGCCGCAGGCCATGGTCCAGCCAAGCGTGCCGTGGCCGGTGTTGAGATAGAGATTGGAGAGCTCGGTGCGGCCGATCAGCGGCGGACCATCCGGCGTCATCGGCCGCAGCCCGCACCAGAACGTCGCGTCCCGCATGGCGCCGGCGCCCGGAAAGAGGTCGCCGACCGAATGTTCCAGCGTGCGCCGCCGTGATTCGTGCAGTCTGAGGTCGAAGCCGGAAATCTCGGCCGTGCCGCCAACCCGGATGCGGTCGCCGAGCCGGGTGATCGCCACCTTGTAGGTCTCGTCCATCACCGTCGACACCGGCGCCGCCGCGGCGTCCTTGATCGGCACGGTGATCGAATAGCCCTTGACCGGATAGACCGGGATCGGCCGCTTCACCCTGCGCATGAAACCCGCCGAATAACTGCCCAGCGCCATCACATAGGCCTCGGCGGTCTTCCAGCCCTTGCTGGTGCTGAGATTGGCAATGCGGTTGCGGCTGCGGATGACGCGCCAGATCGTCACGTCGTATTCGAACTTGACGCCGCGGGCCACGCAGAGTTCGGCCAGCCTGTCGGTGAACATCTTGCAGTCGCCGGTCTCGTCGTGCGGCAGCCTGAGGCCGCCGACGAACTTTTCGCGCACCCCGGCAAGGCCAGGCTCAGCCGCTATGCAACCGTCCTGGTCGAGGATCTCGTAAGGCACGCCATACTTCTTCAGCACCTCGACATCGCCGCCGGTGCCGTCGAGCTGCTTTTGCGTGCGAAACAGCTGCAGTGTGCCCTGGGTCCGCTCGTCATAGGCGATGCCGGTCGCTTCGCGCAGCGCCTTCAGCGTGTCGCGGCTGTATTCGGCGAGCGGCACCATGCGCGCCTTGTTGATCGCATAACGCTCGGCCGTGCAGTTGCGCAGCATCTTGATCAGCCATGTCCACATATGCGGATCGAAGGCCGGCCGCACCACCAGCGGGCCATGCTTCATCAGCAGCCATTTGATCGCCTTCAGCGGAATGCCGGGTCCGGCCCAGGGCGAGGCGTAGCCGGGCGAAATCTCGCCGGCATTGGCGAAGCTGGTTTCCAGCGCCGGGCCTTTCTGGCGATCGAGAACCGTCACCTCGTGGCCGGCCTCGGCAAGAAAGTACGCCGTGGTCACTCCGATGACGCCGCCGCCCAGCACCATGATCTTCATCGTTCACTCCTTGCCGCGTCGCACGCCCTTGAGGACGCCTGGACGCGGCGCATTTCCGATTTGCGCATGATCCCCGGCGAAAATCGATGCCGATTTTCGAGATCATGCAGTGTTGCCTGTTCACGCCGCCGTGGGACCGGGGTCGTCATCCCCTGTCTGCCGCATTCCGGCTCGCTCGCCAAGGGGCCGCCAATCGGCTGCGGCGCTGTAGACGAGGGTGAGCCCATGCGGCCGTCGCGCCCCGGCCTGGGATTTCTCCCTGACGGCACGCCGCGCAGCCTCAGGCTGGTAGAGCACGGTCGCGATCAGGACCGACTCCCGCCTGCCGTCGGCCTGTTCGATCCTTGCAGTCTGGCCCTCGGCCATGCCGAGCATGCAAAGCCCCCGCCTTGTCATGATCGACAGGCTGGAGCCGACCGGACCGCGCACCTCGTTCTGCACCAAGGTCCGGGTCTGGGCAGGACCGGCATCGACACGGAACACCAGCCTGCTGTTCAGCGTCACGATATCGGATCTGACCGCATCGATCGCGACGACCTCGGCTTTGGAAAGTTTGTCTTCAAGCATCGGAACAATTGGATCCGCGAAAGCCCGCCGACGCTCCAGCATGATTTCTAGGACGGCGAAGTCCTTTGTCGTCAGCCGGAAATTTGCGCCCGTCATCACCGTCTCCATGATCAGGACCCCTCCCGACCGCAGGCCGGCGTATCGACCACCTCGATGGTCGCCGACAGTTCCCGGCCGCCACGGCTGCTCCAGCACACCGTCTGCCCGGCGGTCGCGCCGATAAGCGCCGTCCCCATCGGCGTCAGCACCGAGATCCTGTTTTCACTTATGTCTGCTTCGCCGGGATAGACCAGCGTGACACGCTGGGTGTGGCCGCCATCGTTGCGGATTGCCACCGTCGAACCCATCCGCACCACGTTGGCCGGCATGGAAGCCGCTGCCGTGACGACGGCACGGTCCATCTCCGAAAGCAGTTCTTCGGCCGTCTCCGGCACGCGGTCGAGCGACGCCCGTGCCAGGCCCGTCAGCCTGAGATGGTCGGCATCGCTGACCAGAAGCCGGCTCGGTGGACGCAATCCTGTTGCATGTTGCATGGCAAACCTCATGACTTGGCGCATCGAACAGACGCGCGCCTGCCGCCGCGCAAACGGTGGCTTGATGAAAAGCCGGTAGCCGGGAAGCTGGCTGGCTTGAGAATGATGATGTCAGGTAGAAATGCCCCGGTTCGGACGGACGCCAAAAGGCGGCCGCGCCGGGGCTACGATCCCGCGATCGGGCAGACCCTGAACAAGGTTCTGATATAAGCTGGGTTGCTCATGTCCGGAGCCTTGCCGACAGGCGTCCGCTTGTCAAGCGCGGCCAAACCGCTCAACCGCCGACATAGCGCCGATGGAAGCGTGGACCGAGGCTGGTCAGGATCTCGTAGCCGATGGTGCCGGCATGGCCGGCGGCGTCATCGACGCTTTGCGAGGGACCGAGCAGTTCGACGAGATCCCCCTCGCGCAGCCTGCCGGCCGGCAGGGCGGAAATGTCGAGAATGATCGAATCCATCGACACCCGCCCGAGGAAAGGCAGCCGCACGCCCTCGAACCAGGCGGCGGACGCGGCGCGGCGTTGCCAGCCATCCGCGTAGCCGAACGAAATCGTCGCCAGCCTGAGCGGGCCTTGCGCATGATAGGTGTGGCCATAGCCGACGCCGGCGCCTTTTTCGACGCGGCGCGTCTGTGCCACCTTTGCCTGCAACCGCACCACCGGAAGCATCGGATTGGACTTTGCCGGCGTCGGATTGATGCCGTAGAGCGCGGCACCGGGGCGGGCGAGATCGTAGTGAAAGGTCGGCCCGAGAAAGATGCCGGAGGAATTGGCCAGCGACGCCGGCACCTTCGGCAACATTGCGCGCAGCCGCTCGAACGCCGACCGCTGCTTCTCATTGGCCGGATGCTCCGGCTCGTCGGCGCAGGCCAGATGGCTCATCACGTAACGGATGTCGATGCCGTCGAAGGCCTGCGGGTCCGCGGCGATGCGATCCACATCCTGGGGCGCCATGCCGAGCCGCGACATGCCGCTGTCGACCTGGATCGCGGCCGGCAGTTTTCGGCCGGCGCGGCGAGCCGCCACACCCCAAGCCGCCAGTTGCTCGGGGCTGTTGATGACAGCGCAAACGTCCGCCGCCACGGCGTCCGCCTCGGCACCGGGCGGAATGCCGTTCAACACGAAAATGGCAGGGCCCACCCCGAGCGAGTGGCGCAAGGCGGCGCCTTCGCCCAGAAGCGCCACGAAGAAGACATCGCAGCCTTCGCGAAGCAGCGCCGCCCCGACCTGGCCGGCGCCGACGCCGTAGCCGTCCGCCTTGAGCACCCCAGCGCAGGCAACATCGCCCAACCGCGCCTTCAGCCGCCGGTAGTTTTCACGGATTGCACCGAGATCGATGGTGAGGATGGCCCCAGCCGCCACTTCGCTTGTGGCGGTGACCTCTTCTGGCGGCGACTTTTGGGGGGCGTCGTTCATGGCGACCCTTCGCGTGGTAGTGGAGACATCAATAGAACCGCCGGGCCGGCGCGGCAACGGCGGTTGTTGTATCGCGGCTATTGCACCAGATGCCGGAATGCCGCCACCACATCCTCATAGACATGGCGCTTGAACGGCACGATCAGGTCGGGAAGGTCCTGCATAGGCCGCCATGCCCATTTGTCGAACTCGGCGGTGTGGCCACCCGGCGGCGGATTGATCTGGATCTCGCTGACATCGCCGTGGAAGCGAAAGGCGAACCATTTCTGCGTCTGGCCGCGATACCGGCCCTTGAAGGCGATGCCGACGAGATGGTCCGGCAAATCATAGTTGATCCAGTCCGGCGCCTCGGCCAGCAGCGAGACGCCCCGCATGCCGGTCTCCTCATAGAGTTCGCGCTCGGCCGCCTGCAGGGGCTCCTCGCCTTCGTCGATGCCGCCCTGCGGCATCTGCCAGAGCTGTGTCGTGCCGGCGAATTCGCTGTCCGGTTCGGCGATGCGATGCCCGACCCAGACCAGGCCATCGGCGTTGAGGATCATCAGCCCGACACAGGGACGGTAAGGCAGCGTTTCGCGGTCGATCTTTTTTGTCTTTGCCATCAGTCAGTCTTTCCAGCCGTCTTCCGATGGCTAGCCTTTTTGCGGATCTATAGCCACCGCTGAAATCGGCACGATCTCGATGCCGCGCTTCTTGGCCTCGACCACCCAGGACGACACGGTATCGACCGTCAGGTCGAAGGCCGAACCGATGCCGACGGCAGTGCCTTTGGCCCGCGCGGTCGCCTCCAGGCTGTCTAGCTTCTTCAGGATTTCGCCGCGATCCTGCACGGCATCGATCGCCATGTCGCCGGAGACGAAGGGCACGCCGTCCTTCAGCGCCAGGTCCGGCGCCAGGCTGCGCGCCGACGAGCCGTCATCGATATAGGCAAGGCCGCGTTTGCCGAGCTCGGCGATGAACGGCTCCATCGCCGCCGCGTCGGCGGAAAAGCGGGCGCCCATATAGTTCATGACGCCGGTATAGTTCGTCGTCCGCGACAGCGCCCAGTGCAGGCTTTTCAGGTTTTCATCCGCGCTTGCCGCCACCGTCAGCGTGTTGCGTCCCGGATTGACCTTGGGATAGTCGAACGGTTCGAGCGGCACCTGCATGACGATCTCGTGGCCGCTCTGCCTGGCTGCCTGCATCCAGCGGCCGATGCTGTTGCCTTGCGGCGCGAAAGCCAGCGTCACTTCAGCCGGCAGCTTGGCGATGGCCGCCTGGGTGCCGGTCTGCGAAACCGAAAGCCCACCGATGACGATCGCTACGCGCGCGCCGCGCCCGCCCGACCAGGGCCGCGCATAGACGTCGAACGGCCGCCGGCCATCGGCGGCGCGCACCGGCAACGGCCCGGTCTCGCTGGCCTCGATCAGCGCCTTGTCTGGAATATGCGCGATCTTCAGGTTCTGGCCGATGGTCGACGGATCGCGAATGACGATCGCTGCCTTGGGCGGCCCATCGCCCTCCTCCGTCTGCACATGGATGATCTGCGGCCCGCCTGATCTGGCCGACGCCTCCGGCTTCGGTGCCGCCGGTGCCAATGCGGGCGGCGCGGCGGCAGACTCGGCCGCCGCGGTCACTTTCGGCGTTGAAACGGCAACCTCTTGCGGCTTTCGAAACGGCTTTTCCCTGAGCGCGATCGCGCCGGAGACGCCGGCCACCGCCAGCACGGCCACGGTCGCCATGATCGCACCGCCGCTGAGCTTACCGGCGGCGCGCGGCGGCCGGACTGCCTGTCCGAGCGGGCGTTCGATGTCCTTGCCGATATCAGCCAAGCCTAATCCCCGGGCGCATGGCTCCGAAGACGAAGCCGCTTCGAAAAGACATGCGCGAATTCATCAATCCCGGCGCACCCCGCGCCATGCCTTGGGGGCCTTGCCTCGCCTCCCGAATCAAACTGCCGGAACCTTTCGGTCCCGGCAGCATCGCATTGCTTCCATCCGGCTCAAACAGAAAGATGGAGCGGCGCGTGCGCCGCTCCAGATCCTTACTGGTTGAGAACCGCCTTTTGCGGATTGGGCGGGAAGGACGGATCGGTCTTCTGGCCACGCAGCAGCTGCTCGGCATAGATGAGCTGCAGATCGTCTTTCGGATCCGGCGGCACATAGGCCGCCGAGCCCGAACCCGTCGTGCTCTCGTCGGCGCCCTTGATATGGCCCTTGAGATCGGATTCACCGCGCGTCAGGTCCCTGCCCTGCAGTTCCGGCGGCAGCGGCTGGTCGACCTTGATGTCGGGCGTGATGCCCTTGCCCTGGATCGACTTGCCGGACGGCGTGTAATAGAGCGCCGTCGTCAGCCTGAGCGCACCATTCTCGCCGAGCGGAATGATGGTCTGCACCGAACCCTTGCCGAAGGACTGCGTGCCGACCACCGTGACACGGCGCAGGTCCTGCAGCGCGCCGGCGACGATTTCCGATGCACTGGCCGAGCCGCCATTGACCAGGACGATCATCGGCTTGCCGTTGATGTCGTCGACCTGCTTGGGCTTGGCGTCGAAGCGGGTGACGTCCTTGGGGTCGCGGCCGCGCGTCGAGACGATCTCGCCACGGTTGAGGAAGGCATCGGACACGCTCACCGCCTGGTCGAGCAGGCCACCCGGATTGAGGCGGAGATCCAGAACGTAGCCCTTCAGCTTGTCGTCGGGAATCTGCTTCTTGATGGTGTCGATGGCGTTCTCGAGGTCGTCATAGGTCTTTTCGGTGAAGGAGGTGATCTTCATGTAGCCGATGTCGTTCTCCACCCGGAACTTGACCGCCTTGACCTTGATGATGTCGCGCACGACCGTCAGTTCGATCGGCTTGTCGGCGCCCTGGCGCAGGATGGTCAGCTTGATCGGCGTGTTGACCAGGCCGCGCATCTTGTCGACCGCATCGTTGAGGGTCAGGCCGCGAACCTCTTCGCCGTCGATCTTGGCGATGTAGTCGCCGGCCAGCACGCCTGCCTTGGCGGCCGGCGTGTCGTCGATCGGCGTGATCACCTTGACCAGATCATTCTCCATGGTGACCTCGATGCCGAGGCCGCCGAACTCGCCCTTGGTCTGGACGCGCATATCCTGCGCCTGCTCGGCATTCATGTAGGAGGAGTGCGGGTCAAGCGAGGCCAGCATGCCGTTGATGGCATTCTCGACCAGCGACTTGTCGTCGGGCGGTGTCACATAC
>NZ_RZQL01000180.1 GCF_003997935.1 Mesorhizobium sp. M7A.F.Ca.US.006.01.1.1 | reverse complement strand
TGCCGGGCGGGGTGGTGGCGGTCATGTGAGGTCCAGTGGACAGGGGTCTTCCCATGATGCCCGCAAAGGGAGGTGGCGCACCATAGGAAAAATGTGACCATTACAAGGTTTAGCGAGGCGGTCGCCAACGCCTCGGCTGCCCCCCTCTGGCCTGCCGGACATCTTCCCCACAGGTGGGGAGATCGGCTGGTTATCCGCTTTCGCCAATTTTCCAACGTTGAAGGGGGGCACACCTAATGAAGGTGCCAATCTCCCTCCTCGTGGGCGAGATGTTCGGCAGGACAGAGGGGGGCGCCGCCCCACCGCCGTCTCGCCAGTTTCACCCAAGCAAAGTCCTCTGCCTCTTGCTCCCACCCAGCTTGCGCCAATTGTTGAAGCGGTGGCTGGCGGCGGCAAACGAGATCTTCATCTGCTGGGCGACCGAATAGCGCGACTTGCCCTCGTCGAACATGCGGTAGCAGCACTCGACACCTTCCTCGGTCAGTTTGCCGTCCGGCGCCTTGTTGTGCGGATTGGCGGGATCGAATTTCTCGACCTGCTGTTCGACCAGGCCCTTCAGGCGCTGCAGATCGGCCTCGATGCTGGCGATGAGATCGAGAACGGGCTTTGGGTCATAGGGATGCGGAGGCTGTTTTGCCGTCATCTGTGGATTCCTTGTTCTGGCAGGGTCAAATTATATAGGTGAACATTCACTGATAATGAAGGGCCGGCCCGGGATGCGAGCTTCAACAATTCTTGACCGCGACCCCAAGCGCGCAATTGACCCAAGGCCCCTTGAGCCGTAGTTTAGAATAATTCTAAACTAGGGTGAATTCCTCATGCTTTCCCGTGTTTTCGGCTTCGGCCGCCGCCCCTTCGAATCGCTTTCCGAACAGGAGATCCTGGCGCTGGCCATTTCGTCAGAGGAGGATGACGGACGCATCTACCGGGCCTACGCCGAGGGCCTGACGGAAAACTTCCCGCAATCGGCAAAAGTGTTCGAGGAGATGGCCGAGGAAGAGGATGGCCATCGCGATGCGCTGATCGAGCTTTTCCGCAAGCGCTTCGGCGAGCGTATTCCGCTGATCCGGCGCGAACATGTGAAGGGCTATTACGAGCGCAAGCCCGACTGGCTGGTCCGGCCGCTCGGCATCGAGCACGTCCGCAGCCAGGCCGAGGCGATGGAGCGGCAAGCCTACCTTTTCTATGTCGAGGCTGCCAAGCGCACGGCGGATGCCTCGACGCGAAAACTGCTCGACGATCTGGCAGTGGCCGAACTGGGCCATGAGACACTGGCGCAGCGGCTGGAGCAGAAACATGTGCCGGGCGAAGTGAAGGACGAAGAGACCGCCGCCGAGCAGCGCCAGTTCATCCTCACCTATGTGCAACCAGGGCTGGCCGGGCTGATGGACGGATCGGTGTCCACACTGGCGCCGATCTTTGCTGCCGCCTTTGCCACGCATGACACCTGGCAGACGCTGCTGGTCGGGCTTGCCGCCTCGATCGGCGCCGGCATTTCGATGGGTTTCACCGAAGTCGCTTCAGACGACGGCAAGCTGTCGGGCCGCGGCTCGCCGCTCAAGCGCGGTCTGACCGTCGGCATCATGACGACGCTGGGCGGTCTCGGGCATGCACTCCCCTATCTCATTCCGCATTTCTGGACGGCGACCGGGGTTGCCGCGGTGGTGGTGTTCTTCGAATTGTGGGCGATCGCTTTTGTCCAGAACCGCTACATGCAGACGCCCTTCCTGCGCGCCGCCTTCCAGGTGGTGCTGGGCGGCGCCCTGGTGTTCGCGGCCGGCGTGCTGATCGGGAATGCGTGAGCGCAAAGTGCCCCCTCACCCAGCCTCCGCTTCGCTCGGCTAACCTCTCCCCGAGGGGAGAGGAGACTTTTGGTGTCGGCGGCAACTCTTCTCCCCTGGGGGAGAAGGTGGCCGCGAAGCGGCCGGATGAGGGGGCGACGGCGCGGCGATCGGCTACCACTCACCCATTCACCGCCCGGCTATCCCTAGGCGCCTCGTCCCTCTCCGTCAGCCCATAGTCCCTCACGACGTGGGCGATGCGCAATCGGTAGCCGGCAAAGATGCCGCCGCGACCGGCCTTCTGCGCCTGCCGGTGTTCCTCGGTGTTGCGCCAGTCCTTCACGGCTTCCTCATCTCGCCAGAACGACAGCGACAGGATGCGGTTCGGATCGGCCAGGCTCTGGAAACGCTCGATGGAGAGAAAGCCGTCAATGCCGTCGAGCAGCGGACGCAGGTCCGCGGCGATGCTCAGATAGGCATCGCGCCGACCCTCCGCCGGCTCGACCTCGAAGATGACGGCAATCACGGCAGCACCAGTTTCGCGTGCGGGCCTGAGGCCAGTTTCAGGAACATGCGATCCTCCTTCAGGATGAATCTCTCGCGTTTGGCGAACTCGTAGTTTGCCTTGCCGGCGGGATCGGCGGCAAGCCGGGCGCGATAGGCTTCGTAGGCGGCCAAGCTTTCGATGTTATAGGCCGCATAGGCGGTCGTCGCCGAGCCCTCATGCGGCGCGTAATAGCCGATCAGATCGGCGCCGCAGCGCGGAATGGCCTGGCCCCAGTTGCGCGCATACTCCTCGAAGGCCGCCTTGCCGAACGGGTCGATCTCGTAGCGGATGAAGCAGGTGATGGTCATTGTGGTCTCCTCGGCTTGCGTCGATAGTTTGAACGGCATCGAAACGTCGTGCCGACTGGTCTGCTAGGGCTGCCAGAAGGACTTCGCGCATTCGCGGCGCACGTCTTGCCGCGTCAGGCCAAGGTCGCGCAGCTGATGGTCGTCGATCTCGGCAAGGTCGAGACGCTGCAGATGGCGGTCATACCAGCGGGCCAGCAGCCGCGAACGCAACCAGCTGACGAACGGGAAGAACCGACGGCTGTGGAGCGGGGCTGAGGGGAAAGCGGTTCGTGCGGCCATCGTCGTCTCCTTGATCTCACCGGAGAATAGTGATTATCTGACAAGAACGCTTCGATGAGGAACGAACTATGCGCGAAGGACCCGACATCGCCCGCATCGCCAGCCTGGTCGGCGACCCGGCACGGGCAAACATGCTAAATGCCCTGATGGGCGGCACGGCGCTGACGGCAAGCGAGCTGGCGCTCGAGGCCGGCGTCTCGCTGCCGACCGCCAGCTCGCACCTGGGCAAACTGATGGAAGGTGGGCTGCTCACGGTGGCGAGCCAGGGCCGGCATCGCTATTACGGCCTCGCCGGACCGCAGGTGGCGGGCATGATCGAAGCCATCACAGGCGTCGCGGAAGCCGTCGGTCCAAAGCGTGTGCGGCCGGGTCCGCGCGATGCAGCGATGCGCGTGGCGCGCGTCTGCTACGATCACCTCGCCGGCGAGCAGGCAGTGGCGATGCTCGACCGGCTCGTCGCCAAGAACGTACTGGTCCGCGACGAACAAGAGATCAGGCTCGGGCCATCGGCGGCTTCGCATTTCGCCGCGATCGGCATCGACGTCTACACCAAGCCGCGCCGGCCGGTATGCCGCGCCTGCCTCGACTGGAGCGTGCGCCGTTCGCACCTCGCCGGCACGCTGGGCGCCGCCATCCTCGACAAGATCCTTGCCGAGAAATGGGCGCGCCGCGAGAAGGACAGCCGCGCGGTGATTTTCTCGCTGCCGGGCAAGCAGGCTTTCGAGAAGGTGTTCTGAGCTGAGGTTGAGCTGAGGTGTTGGCGCTCGCCCACCCCTTCGTCATCCTAGGGCGGAGCAGCCGCAAAGCGGCGTCGCGGAGACCCTAGGATCCATGCCGTGACCTCAGAGCGCCGCAACGGTGCAGATCTACCACCACAGCGGGGAGGATCGCTAGATTCTGTGCCGCCGTGTTTTTTCTTGGCGTCCCGGCATGGATCCTAGGGTCTGCGCCGCGTCGCTTCGCTCCTTGCTTCGCCCTAGGATGACGAAATCCGCTTCAACACCTTCCCCCGCCCGAAAAACTCCCTCCACGGATCGGCTTTCGCCAGCTGCTTCAGCGTCGTCTTGTCGCCGATCGGGAAAGCGTTCGGCGGCAAGCCGGCCTCGATCTCTGGCCAGGTCACCGGCATCGACACGGTGGCGCCCTTCTTGGCGCGCGAGGAATAGGGCGCGACCGTCGTCGAGCCCCTGCCGTTGCGCAGATAGTCGACGAAGATCTTTCCCGTGCGCGCTTTTTTCGACAGCGTCGCCGTGTAGCGGTCCGGGGCACCCTGCTCCAGCGCGCGGGCAAAGTCATGGGCGAAGCTCTTCACCGCATCCCAATCCGCCGCTGGCTTCAGCGGCACCAGCACGTGGTAGCCCTTGCCGCCCGAAGTCTTGACGAAATTTGGCAGCGACAGCTCGTCGAGCTTGCCCCTGATATCGAGTGCCGCCTCACGCACCGCCTTCACGTCGACACCTTCATCGGGATCGAGATCGAAGATGATCTGGTCGGGCTTCTCGATCTCATCGATCGTGCACCCCCAGATGTGGATCTCGACCACGCCATACTGGACCAGTGCGGCAACACCATCGAAATCCCGGATGAACAGGATTTCCTCGCCGTCGGTCGGGTCCTTCATGCGCGCGATCTTGTCGCTCATGCCGGCCGAGGCATGTTTCTGGAAGAAACGCTGGCCGCCGACACCGTCGGGCGCTCGCACCAGGCTGAGCGGCCGGTTGACCACGAACTGTTCCATGCGCGGCCAAACCTGTGCGTAATGGTCGAGCAGGCCCTGCTTGGATATGGTTTCGTCCGGCCACAGCAGCTTGTCGGGATGCGAGAGTTTGACCGTGGTCGTCATCGACCCGGCGGCTTTGCCGCCTGATGCCGGCTTGGCCGTGCTCTTGCCTGTCGATGGCTTGCCTGTCGCCGCTTTGGGCTTTTCCTGCACGACTTCCTCCGCCGGCTTGTCCTCGCGCAACCCCTGGAACGAGGCGTGGCGTATTATACGGTCCGAGGTCCAGCTGCGAAACTCCACTTCGCCGACAAGTTCAGGCTTGACCCAGACCAGGCCCTTGCCCTTCGGCACGGCGGTGGAGAAGGGCGATGATTTTGCCGTCAACGCATCGAGTTTTGCCTTCAGCTCATTGGCGCCCTTGCCGGAAAAACCAGTCCCAACCCGGCCGGCATAATGCAGCTTGCCGCCCTCGTGGAAGCCGACCAGGATCGAGCGCAGGCCGCGCCCGGTCTTGTCCGACGGCAGGTAGCCGCCGATGACGAATTCCTGCCGCGCCGTGCATTTCGATTTGACCCAGGTCGGGCCGCGGCCGCTGCGATAGGGTGCGTCGGCACGCTTGGAGACGACGCCTTCCAGGCCCATGCGGCAGGCATGCTCCAGCATGATCTTGCCAGGTTCGGCGAAATGGTCGCTGAAGCGGACCGCCGCATTGTCGGGCTGTTGGCCGAGCAACTCCTGCAAGGCCTGCTTACGCTCGACCAGCGGCTCGCGCCGAAGATCCTGCCCATCGAGCCGCATCAGGTCGAACACGTAATAGATGAAGCGATTGGTCCGCTTCGCCGACAGGTCCTGCTGCAGCAGCGCGAAAGACGAGACGCCGCTGTCGGCCAGCACCACCACCTCGCCATCGATGATGGCGTCGCTGCACTTCAGCCCGGCCAGCTCCGCGACGATCTCGCCGCCGAATTTCTTCGTCCAGTCGAGGCCGGTGCGGGTCAGCAGCCGCACATCGGTGCCGGCGATCTGCGCCTGCATGCGATAGCCGTCGAACTTCACTTCGTGCAGCCAGTCCTTGCCCGGCGGCGCATCGCGCTCGAGCGTGGCCAGCTGCGGCTCGATAAAGTCGAGGCGTTTGCCGGCTTTTGTCTTGACGGCGGCCGGCTTGTTGGAATGCCAGACTTTCGGCTTCTCGCCCTTCGCGGTCTTGCCCTCGCCGACCTCCTCGATGGTCAGGCCCGATTTCACCGATTCAGGCGCTTCCTTGAGGATGTCCTCGCCGGGACGCGCGGCGGCATCGTCCGACTTGATCAGCAGCCAGTTGTCGCGTTTTTCGCCCGCGCGGGGCTTCAGCCGCACCAGATGCCAGAGACCGTGCAGCTTGTGGCCGTGCAGCTCGAAGCTGATATGGCCTTTCTTCATCGCCTTGGCCGGATCGATCTCGGGGGTCCAGGTGCCCTCGTCCCAGACGATCACCGAGCCACCGCCATATTCGCCCTTGGGAATGGTGCCCTCGAACGGCGCATAGTCGATCGGGTGGTCCTCGACATGCACGGCCAGCCGCTTCTCATGCGGGTCGAGACTAGGGCCGCGCGTCACCGCCCAGCTCCACAGCACGCCGTCATGCTCGAGCCGCAGGTCGTAATGCAGCCGCGTCGCGGCGTGCTTGTGGATGACGAAGATGCCGCCGGCCTCGCCCTTCCTGGTCCGGGCGACCTTGCCGGCCGGTTCGGCGGTTTTCTTGAAATCGCGCTTGGAATGATATTGTTCGAGGCTGGCCATTCGTTGGGGTTCCTCACGCCGATTTGCGTTTGGGCGCGCTGGCTTTCGACTTGGCGCGTTTGGCCGCTGGCCTGGCCTTCGCCGACGAAGATGTTTTCGATGACCCGGAGTCCGACAGGCTCTTCTTCAGCGCGTCGAACAGATTGACGACATTGGAAGGTTTGGGCGCCGCCTTGGCCTTCGGCGCCTTGTGGCCGGCCTTCTTGGCGCGGATCAGCTCCAGCAGCGCGTCCTCGTATTTGTCGTCGAATTTCGAGGGATCGAACTTCGTCTTCTTCTTGTCGATGATCAACTCGGCCAGATCGGTCATCTCCTGATCGGTCTTCACGGGCTCGATGTCGCCGAAGACGGTGTCCGGTTGGCGTACCGTGTTGTCGTAGCGCAGCGTCGTCAGCACCATGCCCTTGCCGAGCGGTTCGATCACCACCGGCCGTTCGCGTCGGTAGAGCACGATACGCGCCAGCCCGGCCATCTTCTTGCCCGCCATCGCATCGCGAATGACGGCGAACGCCTCTTCCGACACCTTGTCGGCCGGCGCGACATAGTAGGGCGTGTCGAGATAGATCTGCTGGATCGAAGCTTTGTCGACGAAGCCGTCGAGCGCCATCGTGTGCGAGGATTCGATCTGCACCGCCTCGATCTCGTCTTCCTCGATATGGATGAAATTGCCATCGTCGAGTTCATAACCCTTGATCTCGTCATCCTCCTCCAACGGCTTGCCGGTTTCGGCATCGACATAGAGGCGCTTCACCGTGTTGCCGGTCTTGCGGTTGAGAATGCGAAACGAGACCCGCTCCGTATGGGTGACGACATTGGTCAGTTCGACGGCACAGGTGACCAGCGAAAGCTTCAGATAGCCTCTCCAGGCCGGACGCGGCGCCATGATATCTTCCCTTCAGAACCAGATGAAGGTGAGAACGGACAGATCGCGCTCCAGTTCCGCGCTCCCGCGCCGATCTGGATGCCAAGGGGCCGCCTGAGTGGTTCTGGCCCCCAGCACGGAAATTTCGCGGGTTCGGCAAAAGTTGAAACAGAACCGCGCGCAGGCGACATTCAAACGAAACATATGTGATGCAAAAGTCACATTGGCCGGAATGCCGACCAACTGCACGGAAAGACCCCGAATCAGCCGCATTCCAGCCACGAAGCAAGGCATTTTCGACCAGATATTAACATCACGTTCACCGACTATTCACGCCTCGACGCTATGATGACCGCAATTCGGAAGGGACATCCGAAAATCGGGACAGGGACAAGGGTAATGAACTTCCTCGCGCACCTCATCGGCTATGCCGCCGCCATCCGCGAATTCGTCGCGCCGACCTACCGGCCCGAGCGCTATTACATGCGCGGCCCCGGCCCGGCCTGCGCCCGTCGCGGCAACTCGCTGGGCGCGCACTGATCATGGCTTTCGAAAATCGCCACAACAGCCGGATCTGCAGGCCGGCCGCCTCTACCCGCGCCACCACCTATCGCGCCGAGCGTCCCGCTCTCGCCGACAGGCGCCGTGCGACATCGCCACGGCTTTGATACCGCCATCGGCTGGCTTGGTGTCATAGGACACGAGCAGCCGAGGCCCGCGTGACCGACCGTCCCCAATCAAGTCCCCCTGAGCTGTTCGATAAAAGCCATCCATTGATCGTCTTCGATGGCGTCTGCGTGCTCTGCTCAGGCTTTGTGCGCATGGTGGTCAGGCTCGATCGCCAAGGCCGTTTCCGCTTCGCCACCGCGCAGTCGCCCTTCGGTGAAGCGCTGTTCCGGAAGCACGGACTGCGCACGGACTCTTACGAAACCAACCTCGTCCTGATCGACGGCGTCGCCTTCACGCGGCTGGACAGTTTTGTCGCCGTCATGGCGGAACTCGGCTGGCCTTGGCGGGCGGCCAAGGCACTGTTGCTGTTGCCGCGCCCGCTGCGTGGTTGGCTCTATGATCGCATCGCCAGGAACCGCTACGCCCTGTTCGGCAGGAAGGATGCTTGCGACATTCCTTCTCCGGAGCTGCGCAAGCGGTTCCTTGGCTGAGGGTGTGGCTATGCGCTACCGCGGCTGGCTCGTGCCATCCGGCCGGCACGGCTCGAGCACGATCGGTCCGCCTGCCGTCCTCCCCAATTCCCGGCAGCCCTGAACCGTGCACAGTGTCCAGCCGTCGCTGGTTGCACCTGAAGCGGCGAGCACGACGCGCCGCTGCGGGCCGACATCAGGCGCATAGCTCCACCAACCCTCCTTCAGCACCGCGCCTTCCGGTGGCTCCATGCCGGCGCCCGAGCCCTCGATCCGGGCTTCGACCACCTGCAGGCCGGAGGACGTGACCTTCCAGTCTTCTTGCCAGCGCGTCCGTTCCACCGAATGCGTCCAGGACAGCGTGAAGGCGGCGACGGAGAGCGTTACCGTCTTGCCCGCGGCCAGGAGGCACAGGCTCATGTTCTGACTGAAGCCTGCCGCGCGCGAAAACAGTGCCAGCCGATCCAGGCCAGCGCCAGCACCCAGCCGGCCTCGTCGGTGAGCGGCACCGCGGCGACCAGCAGCACGCCGGCCGCGAAGGCGACGAGCCGCTCCCACCACGCCATGCGGGTGACCAGAAAACCGACGGCGGCGGCACCCCACAGCACGATGCCCATGCACGCCTTGGCGACGATGTAGCCGACCTCGACGGGATAGCCGAACTGGGCGGCGATCGGCCCTGCGTCCTGCAGCATCAGCGCCGGCGTGTAGACCGCCATGAACGGCACGACGAAGCCGGCAATGGCCAGCTTGGTCGCCTGGATGCCGATTTTCAGGCCGCTTTCCCTGGCCATCGGTGCGGCGGCGAACGCCGCCAGCGCCACCGGGGGCGTCAAATCGGCCATGATGCCGAAATAGAACACGAACATGTGGCTGACCAGCAGCGGCACGCCAAGCTCGAGCAGCGCCGGCCCGGCCAGCGACGAGGTGATGATGTAGTTGGGAATGGTCGGAATGCCCATGCCCAGCACCAGGCAGGTGACCATGGTCAGCACCAGCGACAGGAACAGATTGTCCTCGCCGATCGAGATGATCCAGCCGATGAATGTCGAGGCGATGCCGGTCAGCGTCAGCGTACCGATGACGATGCCGACGATGGCGCAGGCAATGCCGACCGGCAGCGCGTTCTTCGCCCCTTCTGCTAGAGAGTCGACGCAGATTTGCAGGGTCTCGCGGCCGCCCTTGAAGGTGAAGCAAGCAATGACGAGCGCGGCGATGACCAGGCCGAGGAGGTTGACGCCGAATTTCATGAACGAGGCGGCGGCAAGCCCGAGCGCCAGCCAGAAGACGATGCGGAAGGCGAGCGGCCCAATCGCTGCCGCCAACGGCGTGCCGAGGATGAGCACGATGGTCAGCGCCAGGCCCATCGTGCCGGCGAAGATCGGCGTATAGCCGGCAAACAGCAGGTAGATGAGCGCCGCCAGCGGCAGCACCAGCGGCCAGTGTTGCCGCACCGCGTCCCACGGATTGGGCAGGTCCGCCTTGGCCATGCCATGCAGGCCGGCCTTGCCGGCTTCCAGATGCACCTGCCAGAAGCAGGCGCCGAAATAGAGCAGCGCCGGGATGATCGCCGCCTTGACCACTTCGGCATAAGGCACGTTCAGCGTCTCGGCCATGATGAAGGCGACCGCACCCATTACCGGCGGCATGATCTGGCCGCCCATCGAGGAGGTCGCCTCGACGGCGCCGGCAAAAGCCGAGCGGAAGCCGAAGCGCTTCATCAGCGGGATGGTGAACTGGCCGCTGGCCACCACATTGGCGACGCCCGAGCCGGAAATGGTGCCCATCAGCGCCGAGGACAGCACGCAGACCTGCGCCGGGCCGCCGCGCCATGTGCCGACAAGTCCCAGTGCGAAATCGTTGAACAGCGCGATCATGCCGGCGCGTTCGAGAAAGGCGGCAAAGACGACGAAGATGAAGATGTAGGCGGCCGAGACATAGATCGGCGTGCCGTAGATGCCTTCGGTGCCGTAGGCGAAGGTGTCGACGAGCTGGGCGAAATCATAGCCGCGATGGATGAGCGGCGGCGGCAAATGATTCCCGACGAAGCAATAGGCAAGGAAGATGAAGGCGATGACCGCCAGCGGCAGACCCATCAGCCGCCGCGCTGCCTCGAAGACCAGCACCACCAGCACCGCGCCGACGATGAGGTCCGGCGTGGTCAGGAAGCCGGAGCGGCGGATCAGATCGGTGTAGAACACCCAATTGTAGAGGCCGGTGCCGAAGCCGAGCGCCCCGAGCGTCCAGAACGCGGCTTTCGCCGGCATGCTCTTGGCGCGCAGATTGGCGATCAGGCCAAAGCCGAGCAGCAGCAGGAAGCCGACATGCATGGCCCGCACCACCTGGCTCGGAATGCTGCCATAGGCGGCGACATAAATCTGGAACACGGAAAAGGCGACGGCGACGAGAAAGGCGGCCTTGCCGGCAAGGCCGTCGCCGAAGCCCGGCGGCAGCCCTTCGACCTGCTCTTCGACAGCGGGCAGATGGAAGGTGGCGGATTTGCCGTCGGTCGTTGTTCCAGACGATGCTTCGCTCATCCGACGGACCCGCCCTACTTCAACAACCCCTTCTCCTTGTAGTACCGCTCGGCACCGGGGTGCAGCGGCACCGGCATGCCGTCGAGTGCCTTGGCCGGGTCGATCGCCTTGGCGGCGGCATGCGCCGCGGCAAGCTGGTCGAGATGGTCGAATATCAGCTTGGTCATCTGGTAGGCGGTCTCGTCGGAGACATCGGCGCGGGTGATGAGGAAATTGCCGACGGCGGCGGTGGCGACATCCTCACTCTGGCCCTCATAGGTGCCCTTGGGAATGACCACCGAAAGATAGGGCGCGCCGATCTTGGCGACGTCCTCGGCCGGAACCGCAACGACATTGATCGGCAAGGAGGTGGCGAGGTCGCGGATCGAGGCGACGCCGAGCCCGGCCGATTGCAGCGTGGCGTCGAGTTGGCGGTTCTTGATCAGCTCGACCGATTCGGCGAAGGGCAGGTATTCGACCCGGCCGAGATCCTCATACTTCAGCCCGGCGGCGGCGAAGATGGCGCGCGCGTTGAGCTCGGTGCCGGACGCAGGCGCGCCGACCGACAGGCTCTTGCCCTTGAGGTCGGCCAGCGTCTTGATGCCGGACTCCTGGCTGGCGACGATCTGGATGTAGTTGGGATAGATGGCGGCGATGCCGCGCAATTTGTCGAGCTTGCCGGGGAAACCAGCCTCGGCATTGCCTTCGGCGGCCAGCTTGACGGAATCGCCCAGCGCAAAGGCGATCTCGCCCTTGCCCTGCTGCAGCAGATTGAGGTTTTCGACCGAAGCCTTGGTCGCCTGCACCTGGGTGCGGGCGCCTTCGATGCCCTTGCCGTAGATTTCCGACAGCGCCACACCGAGCGGATAATAGACGCCGGATGTGCCGCCGGTCAGCACATTGATGAATTCCTGCGCCTTGGCTGAGACAGAGCCAAGACCAAGTGAGAGCGCCACGGCGCCGGCCGCAACGAATTTCGTCCTGAAATGGAACATCTGATTTCCTCCCTGAAGTAGCGGCCGCATCACCTCCCTGACGCGAACAGGGGCGAGTTTAGACGGCAGACGGCAAATGCCAACCCGCAATCCCATACGTTAGACGAATGGTTGAGTGAGGGATGCGCACATGGCCGCTTGCGTGAAATGTCTTCGGAGCCGAAAGATTTTTCCAACGCCTGTCGAAATCTGTCTAGGCCGCGCGACATACGTCCGGCTCGCTACGAAGCGGCCTTCGAAACAACGGGAGAAGACCATGCGATACATGATTTTGATCTACGCCGACGAAGCCGCGATGGCGAATGCCCCGGCCGAGGCGACCTACCAGATGAGTGCCGCCTATGGCGCCTATACCGAAGCGCTGAAGAAATCCGGCGCGTGGCTGGCCGGCGACCGGCTGCGCCCGAGTCAGGCGACCACCTCGGTTAGGGTGGCTGGTGGCAAGACCAACGTCCTCGACGGCCCCTATGCCGACACCAAGGAGCAGCTTGCAGGCTTCTACATGATCGAGGCCGCGGATGCCGACGCCGCGATCGCCTGGGCGGCGCGCTGCCCGGCGGCCAGCGCCGGCACAGTCGAGCTGCGGCCGATCTGGGAACAGACCATGTGATGGAAAATGGCCTGGAGATCGCGCGGGCGGCGGCGGAAACCGCCGCCCGGCAAAGCTACGGCAAGCTTGTCGCCTGGCTCGCGACGCGCACCCGCGACGTGGCTGGCGCCGAGGACGCGCTGGCCGATGCCTTTGCCGCCGCACTGGAGCGATGGCCTCGAACCGGCGTACCCAAGAAACCGGAAGCCTGGCTGCTGGCGGTGGCAAAGCGGCGCCGCGTCGATGCGGTGCGGCGGCGGCTGACCAGCGAAGCCGGGCGCGAGCATCTCAAGCTGATTGCCGAGGAGGCGGAGGCGCGCATGACCGACGAAGACCTGCCCGACGAACGGCTGCGGCTGATGTTCGCCTGCGCCCATCCGGCGATCGAATCGAGCGTGCGTTCGCCGCTCATCCTGCAGACCGTGCTCGGGTTCGACGCGGCGACGATCGCTTCCGCCTTCCTGGTCTCGCCGGCCACGATGGGCCAGCGCCTGGTGCGCGCCAAAACCCGCATCCGTGATACCGGCATTCCGTTCCGCGTGCCGGAGCGGGCCGAACTCGGCGAACGCTTGGACGCGGTGCTGGAAGCGATCTACGCCGCCTTCGCCGAAGGCTGGTCCGACCCGGCAGGCACCGAGACGCGACGGCGCAATCTGGCGACCGAAGGCATCTGGCTCGGCCGGCTGGTGGCTTCACTGTTGCCGGAGGAGCCAGAAGCGCTGGGCCTGTTGTCGTTGATGCTGTTTGCTGAGTCCCGCCGCGCCGCACGGCGCAGTGCCGCCGGCGACTTCGTACCGCTGGCGGAACAGGATTGCCTTCTATGGGACCGCGGCCTCATCGATGAGGCCGAGGCGCTGCTTTCCCACGCCGCGGACAAGGGCGTCATCGGCCGCTACCAGCTTGAGGCGGCCGTGCAGTCCGCGCATGCGGCACGAAGGCTCACCGGCCGCACCGACTGGGCGGCGATCCAGGAACTCTACGGCGCGCTGCTCTCGATCGCAGGATCGCCGGTGGTGGCCATCAACCGCGCGGTGGCGATAGCCGAAGCAGAGGGCGCCGTAGCGGGACTGGCGGCGCTCTACGTGCTGGGCGACGACAAGCGGCTTGATGACTATCAGCCCTATTGGGCCGCACGCGCCGGTCTGCTGGCCAGGCTTGGTCAGGTGCCGCAAGCCTGCGAAGCCTATGACCGGGCGATCGGCCTCGAGCGCGACCCGGCGGTGCGCCGGTTCCTGCAGGGAAAACGGGCAGTGCTCAGAAATTGAGCCTCAGCCCCGCCACATCTCGTGCGAGCTGTTGAGCGTCTTCATCAGCGGATGGTCGCGCAGCCGCGCCCACAGGCGTTCAATGTTCGGCCATGCCGTCCGCGCGCTGTCGATGTCGGGATGCCAGGCCACCAGCATGACCAGATAGATGTCGGCCAGCGACATCCGGTCACCGACCAGCCAGTCACGACTTTCGAGCGCGGCATCGAGAACGGCAAAGCCACGGTCCATCTCGACCACGGCTGCCTGCTTGACCGCCTTGGTGCCTTCGGGATCAGCAGTGTAGCGGTATGCGTAGTAGAAACGCAGCACCGCCGGATAGAGCACCGACGACATGAATGCCATCCAGCGCAGGAAATCGGCGCGGGCAGGCGCGTCTACTGCCGGCGCCAAATTGGCATCGGGATGACGCTCGGCAAGCAGGATGCAGATCGCCGCCGATTCGGTCATCGAGCTTCCGTCCGGCAAGGTCAGCACCGGCACTTGGTTCAACGGGCTGATGTCGAGGAAGGCGGGATCGGGCCGGTCGGTCTTCGGCACGTCGATCTGCTCGAACGGTGCGTTCGCCAGCACCAGCGCCGCCTCGACGACGAAGCCGCCGCTGCCAGGACGAGTATAAAGCTTGTACATAAATTCTCCCCCGGCCGCGCAAAGCAGGGCCGGGAGCGATATGAACCGGAAGCGGTGTCGCGCTCAAGCTGCCGATGGCGGCCACGGGCGTTTTTTCAGCGGGCCAGCTTGGTCACGAAGAAGCGTCGGGTTACGATCCCAGCCCCTCGAACAGGATGGTCGACAGATAGCGCTCGGCGAAGGACGGGATGATCACCACCAGGTTCTTGCCCTTGTTCTCCGGGCGCGAGCCGACGACGATGGCCGCCTGCAGGGCGGCGCCCGACGAGATGCCGACCGGCACGCCTTCGAGGCGGGCGACGAGGCGGGCATTGGCCACGGAATCCTCGTTCGACACCTTGACGATCTCGTCATAGATCGT
>NZ_RZQL01000179.1 GCF_003997935.1 Mesorhizobium sp. M7A.F.Ca.US.006.01.1.1 | reverse complement strand
GCCGGTACAATTCCTGCTTGGTACCGATATCGACGCCCCGCGCAGGGTCGTTGAGGACGATCACCTTCGGCCCGGAAGAAAACGCGCGCGCAATCAGAATCTTCTGCTGGTTGCCGCCGGACAGGGAGGTAATCCGGTTGCCGGCAGCGCCTACCTTGATTCCAAGGCGAGCAACCTCATCGAGAAAGGATTTTCGGAGCGACTTGGCATCGATAAGGCCGTTCTTCTGCCGATGGCGAGCGTAGAGGGCTATTCCAAAATTCTCGAACGTCGAAAGGGCGGGAAATATGCCTTCCTTCTTCCGATCGCCCGAAACATAGCTTATGCGCGCTTCATACGCGTCCTTAACCGATGATATGAGGACCGGTTCGCCTTCCGCATTCCGGGCTTCGACGATCCCGGCGAACGGCTGGTCGACACCCACGAGCGCACGGACGAACTCAGTCTGCCCCGCCCCATCCAACCCAGTCACTCCCACAATTTCCCCTTCGCGAAGCGAAAAGTCAAAGGCGGCAGTGCCGGAAGCGAGCTGGAATCCATCGCAGCGCAATAAGGTCTGCGCTTGCGCCCGAGCGGCCTGCAAGCTTCCAGCCTGCTGTACAGATTGTACTTTGCCGGCTGACAACAGCCGCAATAGATTCTTCTCGGTGATCTCTGATTTCGAGAGCGTGCCGACTGTTTCTCCGTCCCGCAGGACGGTTGCCTTGTCCGCGATCTTTACAAGTTCCGCAATGCGGTGCGTGACGATGAGAACACAGGCTCCTCTATCGCGGAGGCGGCGAATCTCCTGATGAAGGCGCTCGGTGGCTGCCAGGTCGAGCGCAGCAGACGATTCGTCGAGGATGAGCACCCGCGGCTCGGTTCGAATTGCTCGGGCGAGAACGATCCATTGCTTCAGGTGTAGAGGCAAGTCCGCAACCTTGGTCGTCGGATCCATCTGCTGTCCGCTAAGCCTTTCGATCAGGGCCTTCGTGGCGAGATTTTTTGCCCCCGACGACATTTTCTTCAAAAGGAAGCCGTCGGCACCAGCAAAGACATTTTCGGCGACTGACAACTCTTCCGCCAGCATCATCTCCTGAAAGATGGTTGCAACTCCGAGCTGCCTGCTGTGCCCCGGGTCGCGCGGAGCATCCCCAAGCACCGTTACGCTTCCAGCATCGGGAGTAAGCACACCCGAAATGATTTTGGCCAGTGTGCTCTTGCCGCTGCCGTTTTCCCCAACGATCGCGTGGACTTCCCCCATAGCGGCGGCAAGACTGGCATTCGTCAGCGCATGGGTTTCCCCAAAGGACTTTTTGACGTTTACTATGCGGATGCCATCCATACCGAGTTCCTCGTTGAAGTCGGCGAGCGGATCGATAGATCCACTCGCCTGTGACCCTAATTGCCGCGCTTCCCTTAATTGCCGGGCTTCCAGGTCAGCGGATCGCTAGGCCGAAGGAAATAGCCGGCTGCACGGTCGCTGGGGAACCAGTCCTGAATCCCCGGCTCGACGTAAGAGGGATCGTCGAACGAGCAATCGTTGGATATCTTCGCCGTATAGTCGGCTGCACTGACGCGATAGACCGAACGGATAACCGACTGCACCTTGGGGCCCTGGCCTTCGAGCGTCCGGATCAAGACGTTGAACCCCAGCTCCATCTCATCCGCTGGCGGCCACATGTGGAACGCATATTTTAGCCAGTCAGGGTTTTTCTTCATGTAGCAGGCAGCGCCGGCTTCGCCGGTCTGAGACATAGGCATTACCTTGCGGCCCGACTGGAGAACCGCCTTGAGCACACCGTTTTCCTGTGCACCCTGGGTAATGATGCCGGCCAGATCAATGGAGTTCGTAGCCAGCCATTTCTGGACTTCGGTCTGGGCGATCTGATCAGTCCAATTGCCTGCCACCTGTCCGACAAGCTTGGCATCGGGGAACTCCGCCAGGGCCTTACGGGCGCCATTGTCGAAGGATTCGGACGACGCGGCGCCCGGAATGCCGGAAACGAGCAGGAAATTGCCCTTGCCGCCAGCTTCCTCGATAAGCTGCTTCGCCACCTGATAGCCGCCGTCAGTGTAGTTGGCCGAGGTGTTGATGGCATAGGGCGACGTTAGGTAGCCCGACCAGCTCACGACCAGTACGCCTTTCTTGTAAGCGTACTCGACCGCCTTGTTCAGCGCGACCGGGTTGGAGCAGCAGAGAATGATCGCATCCGCCCCCTGATCGACAAGTTGGCGAATCTGCTGGATCTGGGTTGCATCGTTGAGATTTGACTGCGTGACGATTACATCGCTGACCAGTCCGGCAGCCTTGTACGCCGGAAGCAGCTTGTTCATCAGACGATCCATCGCCGCGGCTCTATAGGTGTTTCCAGCGTAGGAGCTCGCATAGCCGATGGTCCATGGTGGGCCCTTGCGTGGCTTGAAGTCCCGGTAGGCTGAAGGTGCGACGGGCTGTTCGGCGTCGAGCCCTTGGTAGAAAGCGGCAATGTCGGGCGGCAATTCGTCGAGCCCTTGCGCAAAAGCCTGGAGCCCACCGCCGAAAGAGACGATGACAATAAAAGCAAGGCGTAAGATACGGTGCATGCGTAGTACTCCTCCTGAGAAAAAGGGCGCTGATCGTTGTTGTTCATGGGAATGCCGACCCGGAGGGCATTCCCTCTCAGAACGGACAGCGATGCGCGGGCTCTATTTCCTGAACATCAACGTCTTGGTGTTGGTGAAGTCACAAAGCCCTTCCACACCATTCTCGACGCCCATGCCGGATTGCTTGTGACCCGCGAGCGGTAGGGTTATGCCGTGAACTTGGATTTCGTTGACCCACACCGTTCCGGTATCGAGCTGTCTGGCGATCTCGATCGCTTTTGCACGATCACGCCCCCATACCGATCCTCCCAGGCCGTAATCCGTGTTGTTGGCGCGCTCCACGACTTCATCGAAGTCATCATACTGGAGCAATGGAACCACAGGACCGAACGGCTCTTCGCGAACGATGCGGCTGTCGTCCGGCGGATTGTCCACGATGGTGACCGGGACGAAATTGCCTGCAAGGCTTTCGTCAATGCAGCCGCCCAGTAGAACGTTGTAACCTTTTTCGCGAATGTCCTCGAACATGTTCAGCAGTTTTGCATACTGCATCTTGTTCTGGATCGGGCCGAGGTCGGTATCCGGCAGCATGCCGTCGCCTACCTTCTTTTCCTTCGCGAAGGCCACGAACTTGTCGGCGAAGGTGCGATAGTTCGAAGAATGGATGAAGATCCGCTTTGGTGCGATGCACCATTGACCGGAATTGCCGAAGGCTGCTCCGAACAGCTGGGGTACGACCTCGTCCAGATCAGCATCCGGCATCACGATGGCTGCGTCGTTACCGCCCAGTTCCAAGGTAATGCGTTTCAGGTTTACCGCAGAGGAGGCCATCACCTTTTTGCCGGTCGCGGACGACCCAGTGAAGCTGATTTTGCTGATGCCCGGATGTTCGGTCATCCATTGCCCCAGATCATTGCCGCCCGAAACGATGTTCAGAACGCCTTTCGGGAAGATGTCCTTGGCGATCGTCCCGAACCAGAGCGTGCACATCGGCGTATACGGCGATGGCTTGAGAACCATCGTGTTACCCGTGACCAGGCACGGCGCGATCTTCCAGAGGCTTAGCAGAACCGGGAAATTCCATGGCGTGATTGCCCCGACCACGCCCAGCGGGGTGTGTTGAACTTCCACGACATGTTCGTCATTGTCTTCCAGTATTTCATGATGGAGCCGCTGATCGGCCATGCCCCGCAACCAGTGAATGGCAAGATCGACTTCCCGCGTGGCGAAGCTGTGCCGCGGCTTGCCTTGCTCAAGCGTGAGCATGGTCGCGAGTTCCTCGCGCCGCTGCTCGATGACGTCGGTAAAGCGATGGATATAGGCGCCACGTTCATCCCAGCTAAGTTTCGACCAGGACTTGAAGGCTATTCCTGCAGCAGCGACAGCTTCGTCGAGGTCGTCTCTGGTTGCTTCCGGCGCGTGTGCGATCACTGCATTGGTCGCTGGATTGTAAACTTCGAAAAGGCGGTTCGAACCCTTGAGATCGCCGTTGATCAACATGCGGAAGTCATCCGTCCTTACGGCTTCCGGTATTGCAGTCGCGATGTTCATCGTATCCTCCTTGGTAGGCATTTCAAACGTGTGGGGTGCGATCAGCAGCGGAAGCCCTGATGCAAGGCAATTGGATTTGGGCCCCTATGGCAGTCCGTCAGAATTTGCGTTGCCACGCTTCCCGGTCGAACCAATGGGCAAGCGCCTCCCACCTACCCTGCTCGTGGTCAGCATGGCCTCAAACCGTTCTTCCCCCATCGATGGGGAATTCGACGCCGGTTATGAAGTCCGCTTCGTCCGATGCTAGATAGAGCGCCGCAGCCGCAACATCCGATGGCCTGCACAGCCGACCGAGCGGGATGCTGTCGATGAACTTCTGGCGGTTGGCTGGCGTATCCGGGACACCCATCAGGTCGGCAAGCAGCGGCGTGTCGCCTGCCACGGGACACAGCGCATTGACCCGGATCTTCCATGGCGCGAGCTCGACGGCGAGCGACTTGGACATCAGGTTCACCGCCCCCTTCGACGCGTTGTACCAGGTCAGCCCGGGACGGGGACGGAGTCCAGCCGTCGAGCCTATGTTCAAGATGACGCCACCGCCGGCATCGCGCATTTGCGGAACCACGGCCTGCACGAAGAGGTAGACCGATTTGACGTTGACCCGAAACACTCGATCGAAGGAGGCCTCGTCAGTCTCCAGCAGCGGCTGATTGACATGGGTGATACCGGCATTGTTGACCACTATGTCGACTTTGCCGAAGTGCCTGAGCGTCTCCGATACAATTGCCCCGACATCCTTGGCCGAACTGACATCGCCCGAGACGGCATGGGCTGCATCGCCGATATCTGAAGCGACACGCTCGCCGGCATCGGCGCGAAGGTCGGCTATCACGACCTTGGCGCCCTGTTTCGTGAACAGTCTGGCGGTCGCCTCGCCGAAGCCGCTGCCGCCTCCGGTGACGATCGCCACCTTGCCGGCCAAACGCCCGGCGCCCTTACTGATGTCGAGCTCGCTCAATTGCATCTTGTTGGTGCTCCTGTTCAATTGCCCATGGACACCGTCGACCATTTGGGCCGTGTGGCGGATCTTTGGTCGGTCAGCTCAGATAGAGAGCTTGCAACCTCTCTTGTTTGACCTTGTGTGGCGGCGCGTGGAGGCAGGCGGCCGCGCGTTTTTGCCAGCGCCGTTGGGGCCGGTCGACCGACGATTTCACCGGCACGCACATCGATATTCACGCGGTTGACGGCAATATCCCCACCGAACCGGACCGTGACGCCACGCGCCTGCAGCATGAACTCCAGCCTCCCTTGGGTCTGCCAGAGGCCAACCCGCTTTTGTCTGCCGGCTTAAATGTATGAATGTTCGTACAAAGTCAATTGCATTCTTTCCGTTTCTTAAATGAAGCGGATTTTTGACGGCAAAAGTCGGCCGAATGCGCTTCAGGTAGGCTTCTCACCACCGCCGCAACATAATGATCAGCGGGATTCTGCGTCACGACGCTTCCGCAGCGGCAAGCGAAAGCTAGCGCGTATCTCACAAAGCAAATTGTCGAATTGTCCGGAATGCCCAGCCGACGCGAGTGCGTCGAACGTGTCTAATTACATTTCCATCGGAATTCTTGTCCTATCCGGGTTCAGCAGCGCTAGTTGTGTGATCGTCCGAATTCGACCACATAGCGAAAACGTTCAGCCGGATATTGGCTTCGCGTCATTTGGAACATCTGATTGTCCCTGTCCGAGTACCAGCGCTTAATGATCAGTGCTGGGCCCTTCTCGGTAGCCGACAACGCGCCTGCAATGTCCGGTGGCAACTCTCCGGCTGATATCTCCTGACGAATGTGCTCTATCCTGACTTGATAGCGATCCTCGATCAGATCTGCGATCGGCCTATTCGCCGAGCGAATCTGGTCGACAATCCCGCTGTAAAGTGTGTCGAAGAAAATTTCGACGAGACAGAGAGGGGCGTTTGTGTCGTCCTTGTTCCATCGTACGCCCTGGACTTTGACGACGCCCCGTCCGCTACCGAAGCCAATCTCTTCCGCAAGCGCCGGATCAAGAACCAACTCCTCGATGGACTGCACGTGAAGTTGCACAACCTTGGTGTGCTGCAGTAAGTCCTCTACCGAGTTCCAACCCGTTTGAAACGCCCTGCGTTGCCTTGGTGCAAGTACGCGCGAACCAATGGCAGGCGTCCTTGCAATCATCCCATCGGCTTGCAGATTGTTCAGTGCCGCCCGCACCGTCGCTCTGCTGACGCCGAACCTGATGCGCAGGACTTCTTCCGTTGGAAGAAGCGCATCCACCGGGAAATGGCCATCGGCCAATTGACCCCTGAGATAGTCCTCTACGATTCGGTACTTGGGCTGACTTTGATGGCGCGCCACCTGCAGTAATTCCTTCATCCATGATTTTCGACGTTATCTTTCGCCTTTTGCAGAGGCAAGTCGACCAACCTTGACTTTGTACGAACAATCGTACAATAACCCAACGCAAATTGGAAGGTGAGGTTCTATGGGCACTCGAACGGAAACGGACGCCTATGGCGCAATTTCGATCCCTGATGGAGCTTATTGGGGACCCCAAACTGAGCGTTCAAGAATTCTCTTCGCAATTGGCGATGAACAGCTTCCGAAAGACGTCGTCCGGTGTTTTGGCGCGCAAAAGGCGGCAGCAGCTCGCGCGAACCTTAAGCTTGGAAAGCTTCCTGAAGAGCTTGCCAACGCAATCATCCTATCTGCACAGGAAATGAAGGAAGGCTTGTTCGATGATCAGTTCCCAATCTCGCTCTGGCAGACCGGATCTGGCACGCAAACCAACATGAACGCCAATGAGGTTATCGCCAATCGCGCGAACGAATTGCTGGGACATTCCCTTGGCGCGCGCTTTCCTGTCCACCCCAATGATCACGTTAATATGGGTCAGTCCTCAAACGACACGTTCCCCACGATTATGCATATTTGCACGGTGCGCGCGGTTTTTGGATCGCTAGCGCCGGCGATGGACCGACTGAAATCAGCGCTCTCAGAGAGAGCTGACGAGTTTCACGCCTACATCAAGCTGGGCATGACCCACCTGCAGGATGCCTTGCCCATAACCTTGGGCAGTGAGTTTCGGACCTGGGAACGGCAGATCGCCGCAGCTTGGGCCGGGATCGAGTTGCATGCTGAAAGGCTTGGTGAACTGCCGCAAGGAGGAACCGCAAGCGGCAGTGGCGTCAATGGCACGCCGGGCTTCGCCGGATTGGTCTGCGAAGAGCTTGGCGCCTTTGTAGGAAGAGCGTTGCGCCCAAGCTCGCACCCCTCGCAATTCATGGCCGCTCACGATTCCTTCGCAGCCATCTGCGGAGAGCTTAACGTTCTTGCCACGGCCATACTGAAGGTCTGCAACGATATAAGACTTCTCACTTCGAGCCTAAGCGGCACGCCATCGCTGATGCTGCCTGATGATGGGTTGTCGTCCTCGATTATGCCCTCCAAACGCAACGCCACGGTCTGCGAAGCTGTCATCCAGGTCTGTCTGAGGGTGCTTGGCAGCTCGGCGACTGTCGTTGCAGCCAACGCAGCTGGGGCGCTGCAACTGAATACCTGCAAGCCGCTTGTTCTGCATGAGGTCCTGAACTCAATCAGGCTTCTTTCGGATGCACAGCTTGTTCTGGCATCGGGGTGTATATCCGGCTTGAGAGCCGATCCCGAGAACCTCAGGCGCGCTCTCGATCACTCCCCAGTGCTAGGCGCCGTTCTCGCGCCGATGGTAGGCTATGATGTAGCGGCTCGCCTAACAAAGTTGGCTGTTGCCACGGGCCTGCCGATCCGTGAGGTGATTGAACGCGATGGCGAAATGGATGTTTCCGAGTTTGATCGGCATCTCGCACGCGTTCTGATTTCGGACACACTGGCTGCTGGCCAATTGTCGATTCCCCCGTCCGAAATCGCCAACCCCCTCGCACAGTTCAACGCAAAATAAAGGACTTCGCCAACATGTCCAATTTCAGACTCTTGATCGACGGTCAAGAAAGAGAAGGCAGCACAGGGCTTTGTGAAGACGTGTTCAATCCCGCGACCGGACAAGTGATCGGCGCCGTGGCACATGCGTCGACTGCCGATCTCGACCTCGCGCTCAGCACGGCTGTTCGTGGGCTCTCCGAATGGAGTGCAAAGACTCCATGGGAGCGGGGCGCGATCCTCAAAAAATCAGCCGACCTGCTTAGAGCCCGCAAGCACGAACTTGGCCTGGCAATGACTCTGGAACAGGGTAAGCCTCTCCGAGAGGCGATGGCCGAGGTCGACCGCTCGGCTGATTTCATGGAATGGAGTGGAGAACAGGCCCGTCGAGTTATTGCCGAGGGTCTGATCGGTCGGGACCCGGCGAACCGCATCACAATCGAGCGGCACCCGATCGGTGTCGTTGCGGCGTTTACACCTTGGAATTTTCCAATGGCCCTTGCCGCCAAGAAGTTCGCCGGCGCGCTGGGAGCGGGTTGCGCGATCATCTGCAAGCCTTCGGAGGAGACTCCGGCTTCCGTGCTCGGTCTGGTGCGCGCGCTGCTGGACGCCGGCGTGACGCCTGCTGCCGTCGGCGTCGTCTTCGGCGTACCGTCCGAAGTCTCATCCTATCTTATTCCGGCGCCCGAGATTGCGAAGATCACCTTCACCGGCTCCATCCCGGTTGGAAAACTTCTGGCGGCGGCAGCCGGGAAAGCAATGAAGCCCGTCACCATGGAGTTGGGCGGACATGCCCCTGTGGTTGTGTGCAAGGACACGGATCCGGAGGCACTGGCCGACTATCTCGTTCCGAAGAAGTTCTTCAACGCAGGTCAGATCTGCATCTGCCCGACGCGTTTTTTCGTCGAGAGCGAGGTGCACGACCGCTTCGTTGAACGCTTCGTCGAAAATACCAAACAGCTTCGGGTCGGCGACGGCACGCTTGACGAAACTCAGATGGGCCCGTTGGCGAGCCCCAAGCGCCTGGAGGCAATCTCCGCCCTAGTGGAAGATGCCCGTGCGCGAGGCGCCGCGATTCTCACTGGCGGAGAGCGCATCGGCAACATCGGTAACTTTTATGCCCCCACAGTCCTCAAGAACGTTCCCGCCGAGGCCAGGATCTTGCGGGAAGAACCTTTCGGACCGCTTGCCCCCATTATCCGCTTCGATGACGAGGCTGAAATGCTGCGACAGGCGAACGGGTTGGAATATGGCCTTTCCGGATATCTCTTCACGAACGACGCGAAACGACAACGCCGTCTGTCGGACGGCCTGCAGGTCGGCACGATCGGCATAAACGACATTCCGACCCATATCCCTGAGGTGCCGTTGGGCGGTTGGAAGGACAGTGGATACGGGACGGAAGGCGGCCAGACCATCCTGGGACCTTACCAGAAGACCAAATTCGTCAGCCAGCGTTAACGGGTACTTGTGGCTGTCCCGCATCAGCTACCGCATCGACCGGCGCAACGCCTACGACCTAGCCCGCACTAACGATCCACTTCGCTCACACCACAAAATGGCATATTGGGCACAAAGAGCGGAGCCGCCGGTCTTTGTGCCCAATCAACCTTGAGAGAGGCGAGCAAAACCACGTCCGCGCAGTCGATCGCATCTGCTATGAAATAGGTCTCGCCCGCCGCAGCCGCACAGCGAGGTGGTTCACTGCCGCCTTTGCCTACGAACAGAAGTGTTCGTTGGCGTTCCGCACTAACGAACTCTGACAGATCCTGAGGCGGCGGTGGTCGCCGTTAGAACCGCGATCGGTGTTCTTCCGCAGGGAGGTCTGCATTCCGCCGATGGAGTATCTGCTATCGTGGCGGATGTCCCTCGCCAGGAAAATTCTGCGGCGTGGCAGCGGCGGGGTGAAAGATCTGCGGAAACCGTCGGCTATCGGGCGGCCGGCGCCTTCAGTGTCGCGTTCACCCGATTTGTCGGCATCCCGCCGACACAGTTCGCACGCCAGCAGGTTATAGGCAGTCTAAGCTCGTGACCTAGGCAGCGATCTGGCTCTTGCCGAAGCTGTCGCGAACATCCTTCCCGGGTGAGGCTCCAAACAACCGGCCATATTCCCGCGTGAACTGAGGGACGCTTTCGTAGCCCACTGCGTATGCCGCGTTGCTGATCGGCGCCCCCTCGGAAATCATCATTCGCCGAGCCTCTATCAGGCGCAGCTGCTTCTGGAACTGGAGTGGAGACAGCGATGTGACGACGCGGAAGTGATGGTGGAAGGATGAAAGACTCATGCCGGCGACTTCGGCCAGTTTCTCCACCGTCAGCGCCTCTGCATAGGCGGCTCGAATAAGCGCGACGGCCCGCGCGATGCGGTTTGCATGGCTGTCGGTGACCCCGAGCGATCGGATGCCGGCACCGTGGCGACCTGTCAGCAGCCAGTAGTGCATCTCACGAAGAAGCTGGTTCTGCAGGACCGGGATTGAAGCTGGACGATCGAGTAGTTTCATCAAACGCAGGGCCGCTTCAGCGACTTCCGCTTCGGTAGGATCCACGCGAATGGAAGCACCCACCTCGGCCTGGGCAATGCCGATCTCCATCACGAGGGACTGAGTTATTGCCGGATCGATATCGAGAACGAGCGAGTAGTATGGCACTCCGGCACTGGCTCGCGTGATCTGGCTGACATTTGGTACGTCGGCAGCGATCAGCAACGAGTCTCCAGCCCCGAATTCGAAACTCCTGTTCCCCATCGTAACACGCTTGGCCCCCTGAAGAACGAGCGCCACCAGTGGTTTCGAAATCGCATATTGAAGCTCGCTCGGAGCCGTCGCACGCATGGCGAACAGGCCGGGGAACGGCGTGCGGGCAACGCCGAATTCGTCGGCATCGCTATCTGCGAAGCGGCGGACGTATTCGAGCAAAGTGCTGTTCATCGCTTTTGACTCCGATCGACAAAAACATCGGCATACTGAGCGCGGACAGTCGTTCACGCAAGCCGCTTTGGCGGATTAGGCAAGAAATCTGAATTTCACGACAATTCCGCTCAGGTGGGCTGCGATAATTTCTCCGCAACTGAAGCAGGCAGCTCGCACATTGAGAGCAAGGAGAGAGCCCATGACGAAGCTGACGAACCGAAACATTCTGATACTGGCAACCGACGGATTCGAAGATGCCGAACTCTACAGTCCACGGCGGCTGCTTATGGACGCTGGCGCAAAGGTCACGCTTGCTGCGCCGAAGTGCGATCCGATCCGCGGCTGCATCTACAATTCCGAGACCGGCAACTCGGATATGTCGCCCGAGACGATCACGCCGGACGAGTTAATCTCCGACATCGACGCGGGAGACTTCGATGCGCTCGTTCTACCGGGCGGCGTCGTTAATCCCGACAAGCTGCGGATGGATCCAAAGGCAATAGCCCTGGTGAAGGACTTCGCCAATGCCGGCAAGCCGATTGCCTCGATTTGCCACGGACCGTGGCTCCTCGTGGAAGCCGATGTCTTGCGGGGGCGCCGTGCAACGGCCTGGTACTCGATCCGGACTGACCTCAAGAACGCCGGCTCGACCGTGGTGGACGAGGAGGTCGTGGTGGACGGCAACCTTATCACCAGCCGCATGCCCTCCGACATCCCCGCCTTCACGATGGCGATCGTCACCGCCTTGCAGGATTGATCGGAACCGTTCGCGGCTTCAAGGACCAGAAAAGGATCACATTCAGATGAGCAGCGCATTTCAGCTTCTGATAGACGGTGAGCACCGCGAGGGTTCTGAAGGCGTTGCCGTCGACGTAATCAATCCCGCGACGGGCGACAGTCTCGGTCAGGTGGCCTACGGGTCGCCGGCCGACATCGAAAACGCGATCAGCACCGCGCAGGGCGGACTGCAATCCTGGCAGGCGGTACCTGCCTGGGAGCGCGGCCGCATCCTCAAGGATGCCGCGAGCATCATCCGGCGCGACACCGATCGGATTGCCCGCATCTTGACGCTGGAACAGGGCAAGGTTCTGTGCCAGGCGCGCGATGAGGTTCTTCGCGCCGCCGACTTCATCGAATGGGGCGGAGAGCAAGCTAGGCGAATCGCAGGCCGCATCGTGCCGGGACGGCAAGCCGGCCAGCGCATCGAGGTGCAGCCGCATCCGATAGGCGTCGTCGCGGCACTCACGCCCTGGAACTTTCCGATGGCGCTCGCCGCCAAGAAGTTCGCCGGCGCGCTGGCCGCCGGCTGCGCGATTATCTGCAAGCCATCGCAGGAAACGCCCGGTTGCGTCCTGGCGATGGGAGAGGCTTTGCTTGAGGCCGGCGTTCACCCGGCGGCGCTCGCCATCGTCTTCGGTGATGCCAACGCGGTCTCGACCCAACTCATCGAGTCGACGGTGATCGCGAAGGTAACCTTTACAGGCTCGATCCCGATCGGCAAACGAATCGCGGCAATGGCAGGACTTCACATGAAGTCCGTGACGATGGAACTCGGCGGCCATGCACCGGTTGTCGTTTGCGGCGACGTAGACCCGGAGGCGACTGCGGAACTTCTGGCAATGGCCAAGTTCGCCAATGCCGGCCAGATTTGCCTCTCTCCATCACGCTTTTTCGTCGAGGAAAGCATCGCCGAGCGCTTCGAAAGGCGCTTTGCCGAGGTCGCCACCGGTTTGACGGTGGGAGATGGCCTGGACCCGGCCACGCATGTGGGGCCTCTCGCAAATGAGCGGCGTATCGAAGCCATTACCCGCCTCGTCGATGATGCCCGGCAGCGAGGTGCGAAGGTCGCTGCCGGTGGAGCTCGCCTTGACAGGCGCGGCTTCTTTTATGCACCGACGGTTTTGGCGGATGTGCCTGCCGAAGCCGCTATTCTTCATGAGGAGCCGTTTGGACCCGTCGCGCCGATCCTACCCTTCACAGATGAGGAGGCGATGCTCAAAGCTGCCAACGGGCTCCAATTCGGCCTCTCGGCTTACGTTTTTACGAATGACGGCCAGAGGCAGCGTCGTCTCGTCGATGAGCTCCGATGCGGCGCCGTCTCTGTAAACGTCGGTCTGACGCACCTGCCCGAGGCACCGCTCGGCGGCTGGAAGGATAGCGGGATCGGCACTGAGGGCGGGATCGAAATTCTGGAGCCATATACCGTCACCAAGCATGTCCAAATCGCCTGACGGAAACAGAATTGACGGGTGCCAGACGTGCCGGTGCCCAACTTCAGCGGAGCAAGACCGATGGTGCCAATCGATAGCCCTTCCAAACCCTCTTTCACGGTAGTCGGATCGACCGTCCTGGTGGATGTGCGCACCATTCCGCGGAACGGAGACCGGCGGTGAGCGCGCTTTCCCTCCTCGATTCGCCGCTGTTTGGGCGCAGCTTCGTAGCTGACGAGATGCGCTCGTTGTTGGACAGTGACGCCTTCGTCGGCCGATGTGTCGAGACCGAAGTTGCACTCGCCGCGGCCGAAGCGCGTCTTGGTCTCATCCCTGAGGCGGCTGCCGCTTCGATCGCCTTCGCGGCCCGGACGATCCGTTTCGACATGGTCCGCCTCGCACGCGAGACTGAACTTGTCGGCTATCCCATCCTGCCGATCGTCGAGCAGCTGGCCGATGCCTGTGGCGAGGCCGGTGGCTATCTGCACTGGGGTGCGACGACGCAGGACATCATGGACACGGCCACGGTCTTGCAGGTCCGGCAAGCGCTGGATCTCGTCGAACTGCAGCTCGACGACACGATCGCCGCGTTGCGCAGGCTTGCCGCCGATCACCGCGACACGCCGATGGCGGGGCGAACTCATCTGCAACAGGCGCTGCCGATCACATTCGGCTACAAGGCCGCCGTCTGGTTGTCGGCTCTCGAACGACATCGCGAACGCCTCATGCAATTGCGTCCGCGTGTTCTCGTGGTGCAATTCTCAGGGGCGTCCGGAACTCTCGCTTCCCTTGGCGGACCAGGGTTGGCCGTGCAGTCGGAGCTCGCCAAGATTCTCGGTCTCGCAACGCCCTCGATCACCTGGCACGCGGCCCGAGACGGCATGGTGGAAGTCGTGCAGGTGTTGGCCTTGATCAGCGGTAGCCTCGCCAAGATCGCCTTCGACGTCTCTGTGATGATGGCGACGGAGATCGGAGAGGTCTCGGAACCGTTCGCCCGACATCGCGGCGCATCTAGCACGATGCCGCAGAAGCGCAATCCCATCTCCTGCGAGATCATCATCGCTGCGGCAAAAATGGTCAGACAGCATTCGGGATTGATGCTCGACGCGATGGTGCATGATTTCGAGCGCGCCACAGGATCATGGCATCTTGAATGGTCCGCCCTTCCCGAAAGCTTTGCCCTCGCGTCCGGGGCTCTTTTGCAAGCGAGTTTCATGCTTTCCGGCCTCGCTGTTCACCCAGACCGGATGCTGGCGAACCTGGCGATCTCGAAAGGCCTCATCGTGGCGGAAGCGGTGATGATGGCGCTGGCTCCTCTGACCGGTCGCCAGACCGCACACGACCTCGTCTATGCCGCCTGCCGGCGTGCGGTCGAGGCCGGAAAACCGCTCTTCGACGTTCTCGTGGACACACAAGACGTATCGGTCCCGCTTGGGCGCGAGCGTCTGCGTTACCTCACAGATCCGGAAAACTATCTCGGCTCTGCCTCGCAGATGGTCGATCGCATTCTGCACCCCGCATCAGGCGTTGGCTTGGAGAAATAGGCAAGGCTCGCCGAGGATCCGACAACCGTCGGGCCGCAGCCCCTGTCATAAGATCTCTGTGACCAACAAACAGATTTATGGAGAACGGATATGAGCACAGTTTCCATTATTACAGGCGGTAGCCGTGGTCTCGGCCGCAAAACTGCCATCAGCATCGC
>NZ_RZQL01000178.1 GCF_003997935.1 Mesorhizobium sp. M7A.F.Ca.US.006.01.1.1 | reverse complement strand
TCCCAATACCAGGCGCCATGAACCAGATAATTCAGGCTCTCCGACAGGGTGTCGATGTCGACGCCGGTATAACCGCCGCTGCGCGAAATCTCGATCAGCAGCTCGCGCGCCTCGGCGGTGTAGGCGAGATCGCTCGGCAGGCCGATCTCGTTGTAGATCTGCATGCTCTTGCGGTCGCTGGAGAACACGACGAAGACCGAAACCCATTTCGGGTGCTGGCGGGCGAAACGTTGCGCGCAATCGACCGCGCCCAGGGCCCGCTCAACCGGCGACAGGCCGGGCGCCCGCACCAGCGTCACCCACAGCTCATCATATCGATCGCTGAGATACTGCAGGACGGCGCGAAACAGGTTCTCCTTGCTGCGGAAATGGAAGACGACCAGGGCATTGGACGAGCCAACATGTTCGGCGATGCGCTGCATGGTGACGCTTGCCAGCCCCTCCTCCGCGATGAGCTCGATGGTGGCATCGATGATCCGCTGCACGCTGGCTTCGCCGCGTTCGCGCCGACGGTCCTTGGGCGGCGCGGCATCGTTTGCCGCACGTCCATTCTTCGCCATTGCGCCTTTGCGTTTCGCCGCCGCAGCCTTTTGTTGCGCCATCTTCGTCCAGCTCCTTTCGGACCTTCTGGCGGCGATCACCGGCACCGCCACGGATCCGTCTATTCCAGGTGTCCGGCGTCGGCTCACCACAACCGAGACCGCAGATCAACCACCATCGCGGCAAGGGCCGCGTCGCCCGATCAGAACGACGGACGAGTTTCGGCGTTTGTGTACCACTGCCCCTTGGCCCTCTCATAGGCCATGGCGGCGCGGAAGACATCGGCATCGCAATAGGTGCGGCCGACGATCTGGATGCCTGTCGGCACGCCATTTGCCGCCCGGCCCGAAGGGATGGAAAGAACGGGACAACGGCTCATCATGTTGAACGGCGTCGTCATCACCCAGCCCAGCGACGGGTTCACCTGCTTGCCGTTGATCTCGACCGTACCCGTTGTCTGATCGAACTCCGCAGGCACGGAGGGAAGCGCGTTGGTCGGGCAGATCAGCACATCGTAGGTCTCCAGCAGCGGCCCCAGCGTCTGGTACATCCTGGCCGCCACTTCCAGTGTTCCGACAAAGTCCGTAGCTTTCGACTTTTGCCCATCCTCGGCGAACTGCCTGGCATAGCTCGTCATGTCCTTGCCGTGCTTCTTCAGCAGCTGCGACAGCGATGCGCCGAACAGATGCTCCAGATAGGCCATGCCGGCTTTCAGCACTTCGTCGCCCCAGCCCAGATCGACTTCCTCGACCGTGGCGCCGAGCGAGCGGAACACATCGCAGGCGGCAAGTGTGTTCTTGCGCACATCGGGGTCGACTTCGAAAGAACCGAGGTCCATCGAGAAAGCAATCTTCCAGCCCTTGATCGGCTTGTAGTCGCTGGGCAGGCGCAGTTTGGGGCGGAGCGTGGCGATGTCGAGCGGGCTCGGTCCGGCCATGACGTTCTGCAGCAGGATCGCATCCCCGACGTTTCGCGCCAAAGGTCCGGTGTGGCAGTAGAAATCGAGATTGAACGGCGGCTCATCCGGATTGCGGCCGTAAGGCGGCTTGAAGCCGACCAAACCGCAGGCCGACGCGGGAATGCGGATCGACCCGGCAATGTCCGAACCGGTGGCGATCGACGACGTACCGGACGCCAGCGTTGCCGCCGCACCGCCGGACGAACCGCCGGGTGTGAAATCCGGGTTCCACGGATTGCGCGTCACGCCCCAGCGTTTCGACCAGGTATAGCCGGCGCAGCTGAATTCAGGCGTCGCCGTGCGGGCATGGACAATGCCTCCGGCCTTGATGATGCGCTCGTTCATCGTCGAGGTATAGTCACCGATGGCATCCCTGGACAGCAGCGAGCCATGCGAGGTCGGCTTGCCCTTGATGTAGCTCTCGTCCTTGATGCCGATCGGCAGCCCCTCGAGCGCCCCGGTCCGGGCGCCCCTAGCGTATTTCGCCTCGGCTTTCCTGGCCAGGTCCATCGCCTCGTCGAAATGCGTGAAGGTGAGGCAGTTGATCGTCGCCTTGGTGGCCTCGGCGCGGCGGATGGTGGCCTGCATCAAGTCGACAGGCGAAAGCTTCTTCGCCTTGAACAGCCGCAGCGCCTCGCTGGCCGGCATGTAGCAAAGGTCGAGATCGGTCATGGGAAGTCTCCTGCGATCTGCGCATCGCGTTTGGCATGGACGGGAGATGACCGCGCCGCGTGCAGCGGCGCGGGAAAGCCTGGTCAGGTCATTTCTGCAGGTCGGTCCAGATCTTCGTGTAGAGCGCCTGCACGTCGGGCGGGCAGGACAGCATGAACTGGCCCCTGGCGGCGAACTCGGCGGGAATGTTGACTTCCGGCGCGGTCTTCATGTCGTCGGGCATGAAGGCTTCCGAGCCCTTGATACCGTTCGAATAACGCGCAAAGGCTGAGATCAGTGCCGCATTCTGCGGATCCATGATGAAATTCTGGAACAGCTTGGCGTTGTCGACATTTTTGGCGTCCTTGAGGACTGCGACATTGTCCATCCAGATCGGATAGCCTTCCCTAGGATAGCCATAGACGATCTTGTCGTTCTCAAGCCGCTCGCGCAGCGATATGCCGTTCCAGTTGACGCCTGCGGCGATATCGCCCCTGCCCAGGCCGTCGACGGCCGCATAGTCGAGCGAAAGCCATTTCGCCTTCGCCTCGACCAGCTTGTCATGCACCTTCTTCAGCATCTGCATGTCGCTGCTGCAATACTTGCCGCCCTCGTAAGCGATGGCGAGGAACATGATGTCACCCATTTCGGGAACGACATTGATCTTGCCGACGAGTTCGGGGGGTGGGTCGAGGAAGATCGCCGATGTGTTCGGGTCGCCGGCATAAACCGACTTGTTCACCGAAATGCCGGTCGTGCCCCACTGCCATGGAACGGTATATTTACGGCCTGGATCGAATGGAACGTCGACCCACCTGGGATCGACGTTCTTGAAGTTTTCCATCTTGTTGGGATCGGTCTCCAGGAGCAGACCTTCGCTGATCCAGACCGGCACGACGCTCGCCGAGGGCACGACGATGTCATAGCCGGAGGCGCCCTGCCGGACCTTGGCCAAGGCGGTATCGTTGGAATCATAGTCGGTGACGGTGACCTTGACCTTGTAGGTCTCCTCGAACTTCTTGATCAGGTCGGGGCTGGTGTAATTGCCCCAATTGTAGATGTTGAGCTCGCCGTCGGCACGGGCCACGCCCGTGACAGTCAGCAGCGACAGGCCGATGGCCGTCACGGTCAGTTTCCAGTTCATACTGCATGCTCCCATTGTTGGGACCGGCGGCGCTACGGCCTCAGGTCCGTTTCCTGCTGACGAAAGATGGCCGCGGCAATGCCTATCGACGGCACGAGAGCGGCCGTCGACATCGCACTCGCGGCATGCGGCGCGCCGGCAACGGCAAGCCGCATCGCAGTCGAGATAGTCCCCTCTTCATGGTGGCCATTCACCGGCTGGCGCCGGCTGTCCAACTCAATTCTCAACCTCAGGAGTAACTATGACTAAACATACAGTCAATATCTTTTCGCGGACACGGCCATGGCTCGCCGATTGATGCGCCCGGTGCGGTGGTGAGTGAGTGGGCAGCCAGGAAAGAAACTTGGCCGCCACGGCGCGTCAGGCCGTTGAGGCCGCAATGCCCGCGGCCGCAATTCGTTGGCGGAACCAATCGAAGGTACGCCCGATGCCTTCCTGATAGCTCGTCCTGGCTTCCCAGCCAGGAAGGACATGCCGCGCCGAAGTCAGGTCCGGACGCCGATTTGTCGGATCCTGGGGAGCCGGAGGGTGGTGCTCGATGCGACTGCCGGGGACGAGCGACCTGACGAACTCAGCGATGCGCAGGACCGAAACCTCGTGGTCGTTGCCGATGTTCAGAGGGCCGCGATGCGAGATGCCGTCGCGCCAGAAATAACGTTCCAGCCCCTCGACGATGTCGTCGACATAACCCCAACTGCGCGATTGGGAGCCGTCGCCATAAACCGTCAGAACCCCGGTTGTCAGAGCCTGGATGGCAAAGTTCGAGACAGCACGTCCGTCATCGATGCGGGTTCGCGGCCCATATGTGTTGAAAATCCTGACGACGCGAATGTCGAGCCCGCTAACCCGCTGCTGTTCGAACAGCAATGCCTCGGTGCAGCGCTTGCTTTCATCATAAGAGGCCCTGGGACCGGTGCAATCCACCGATCCCCTGTAACTCTCGGGTTGCGGTGAAACCAGGGGGTCGCCATAGACTTCCGAGGTCGAGGCGAAGCAGAGACGGCCGCCGGGCTTGAGCAGCGTCAGAAGATTGAGCGCGCCGCCGATGTTGGCCTTGATCGTGCGTACCGGCTCGCGCATGTACCAAAGCGGCGAAGCCGGCGACGCCAGATGGATGATCTCATCGAAGCGCTGAAGGGATGAAAAGCTTTCGGCATCGGCAATCTGCAGATCGAAACGCGGATCGGCGACATGCGCGACGTTGTCTCGCGTCCCGGTCCAAAGATTATCGACGACGACCAGCTTTTCCAGATCGCTTCGCTGCAACAGACGGTCGACCAGATGTGAGCCGAGGAAACCGCAGCCACCAGAAACCAACACGCTGCGCGACATGGAAACCCCGCTCCAGACACCCGGCCAGTCAACGAGCCGCAGGGCTTGTTTCCCAACAACAGCGGATATGAGGCTACCCAAAAACCTACCCGCCAATCGGTGCAATCATCTACACCGCCAAGCGCCGCGAGCGCAACGAGCAAGCCCTCACGATGGGGTTGCGGCGGCCGACCGCCCTCTGCTTAGGGAGAGAAACTGCCACGCGATGTCGCGCATCGAAGCGGCCGCCGATGCTGCCCGTCATCGCGAGGATGATCAGGACATTTCAGGGTTACAGCGCCCTTTGCGGGCATGGCGCCCCGGCTGCATCACCACAGCGCGACGCCGTGGGCTGCGGCCGGAAGCTCGTCTCTTCCGACTGGCGCACCAGTTCGGCAAAGAGCAGCGCGAAGCTTCCCAGCATCAGAAAGACGATGATCAGGCGTGTTACCGGCAATATGTCGGCCTCGACTGGCTAGCCCCCACGCCACCCATCCACTGCCGGCTAACATGACCGATCCGGCTTTACGAGACTTTAAGGCCGGTCTTAACCATCACATTCGCGTAGCCTTTGACATGATGCGCGAACGGCAAGTCCGCATCCGCCGTCCTGCGGTCGCCTCGCCATCCCGGATGGCGGTGCCATCCGGCATGGCTGCATCCGCGATGGCAGCTCCCTTTGCAGACGTACCCTGCCCATGCTAACCCGACTTTGGCGCGGCCCTGCCGCTGCCACCGGTCGTCATCGGGGAGCCATGAGCAAAGCCGCCAGCCGCATCGCCTTCGTCTCGTCCGACACCGCTGACGCCAAGACGGCGCTGGAAAGCCTGTCGGCGCGCTATGGCCAATCGTCCGTCGAGGAGGCCGGGATCGTCGTTGCCCTTGGGGGTGACGGCTTCCTGCTGCAGACCCTGCGCGACACGATGGGGACCGGCAAGAAGGTCTACGGCATGAACCGTGGCACCATCGGCTTCCTGATGAACGAGTATCGTTCCGGTGGTCTGACGGAGCGTCTCGAAGCCGCCGTCGCCGAAACGATCCGCCCGCTGGAGATGCTGGCCGTGACCTCGGAAGGCGAAACGATTTCGGCACTGGCGATCAACGAGGTGGCGCTGTGGCGTCAATCGTACCAGACGGCCAAGATCCGCATCACCGTCGACGAACAGGTCCGGCTTGAGGAACTGAACTGCGACGGCGTCATGATCGCAACCCCGGCCGGCTCCACGGCCTACAATCTTTCGGCGCACGGACCGATCCTGCCGCTCGACGCGCCGCTGCTGGCGCTGACCCCGGTCAGCCCGTTTCGCCCGCGCCGCTGGCGCGGCGCGCTGCTCTCCAACAAGGCGACCGTGCGCTTCGACATCCGCGAGCCGGAAAAGCGGCCGGTGAACGCCGCCGCCGACCACACCGAGGTCAAGGCGGTGACCTCGGTAACGGTGCGAGAATCACCCACTGCGACAGCAACGTTGCTGTTCGATCCCAATCATTCCTGGAACGAGCGTATTCTCGCCGAACAGTTCCGCTATTGAGCCGGCGCTGCGACCGACAGGTCGATTAAGCATCCCGATTAAGGTTACAACTTCACAATCGTGCCATTGCTGCCCGTTTCTGTTGACAAATCGAGGGCTTGCTCCTAATTGCAATACCAATCTTGCAGGCGCGTGGCGCTTGCCGCGACAGACGCCATTAGACGCCGTTGCGCTTCCCCGAACCAGCCAAAGACAACAACACTTGTCCTCAGACACCACGACCGCTCAAGAAGCGTTGACCTTCGCAGACCTCGGCCTGTCGCCGAAGGTCCTTTCCGCAGTCACCGACGCCGGCTATCTCAAGCCGACGCCGATCCAGGCTGGTGCGATCCCGCACGCCTTGCTCGGCAAGGATATTCTGGGTATCGCCCAGACCGGCACGGGCAAGACGGCTTCCTTCGTGCTGCCGATGCTGACCCGCCTCGAAAACGGCCGGGCCCGCGCCCGTATGCCACGCACGCTGATCCTGGAGCCGACGCGCGAACTGGCCGCGCAGGTCGAAGAGAATTTCATCCGCTACGGCAAGAACCACAAGCTCAACATCGCGCTCTTGATCGGCGGTGTCTCATTCGACGAACAGAACAAGAAGCTGGAGCGCGGCGTCGACGTGCTGATCGCGACGCCCGGTCGCCTGCTCGATCACCGCGAGCGCGGCAAGCTGTTGCTCAACGGCGTCGAGATCCTCGTCATCGACGAAGCTGACCGCATGCTCGACATGGGCTTCATCCCCGACATCGAGCGCATCTGCGAGATGATCCCGTTCACCAGGCAGACGTTGTTCTTCTCGGCGACGATGCCACCGGAAATCACCAAGCTGACCGAGAAATTCCTGCACGCGCCGGTGCGCGTCGAGGTCTCGAAGGCAGCATCCGCCGCAACCAACATCATCCAGCGGCTGGTCAAGTCCGGCTCCAAACCATGGGACAAGCGCGAGACGCTGCGCAATCTGATCAAGGCCGAAGACGCCGAACTGAAGAACGCCATCATCTTCTGCAACCGCAAGGTCGAGGTGGCGGAACTGTTCCGCTCGCTGCTGAAGCATGATTTCGACGCCGGCGCGCTGCATGGCGACATGGACCAGCGGGCGCGCATGCAGATGCTGGCCAATTTCCGCGACGGCAAGCTGCGCTACCTCGTCGCTTCCGACGTCGCCGCGCGCGGTCTCGACATCCCCGATGTCAGCCACGTCTTCAACTACGACGTGCCGATCCATGCCGAGGACTATGTCCACCGCATCGGCCGCACCGGCCGCGCCGGACGCTCCGGAAAATCCTTCACCATCGCGACCAAGTCGGACACCAAATACATCGACGCCATCGAACGGCTGATCGGCAACAAGATCGAATGGCATGACGGCGACTTGTCAACGGTGGTTGCCAGCGAAGGCGGCGAGGACGACGCTCCGCGCCGTGGCAAGGGCGCACCGCGCCGCGCCGGCCGCAAGGACGACGACCGCGGCAGGGAAAAGGGCGGCGAGCGCAAACCGCGCGAACGCCACGCCAAGCGCAGCGAAGACACGGCACCGGAAACAGTCCGCGAGGACCAGCCGGTGGCCGAGGCCGCAGCCGCCGACGTCGGTGAACGGCGCTCGCGCAAGGAAGCGATCCGTTCGGAAAACACCGAGCGCAAATCATCCGATCGCAACGAACAGCGCGCACCGGAACGCGGTGACACCCGGCCGCAGCGCGACAACAGCCGCCCTGCCCGCCAACGCCACCAGGAAGACAACGATTCCACGGTTGGCTTCGGCGATGACATGCCGGCCTTCATGCGGATCGTCGCCAAGGTCTGATCCCGACCGCTTCGAAGGCAAGCCAGCCATCCGGCTTGCCCTCTCGGTAGAGCTCCAGCCTGCCTCGCCCGTTACATCGGCCCAGGCATCATCTTGGTCGGTTTTTCCAGCATCGGAAACTCGGCCTTCGAGCATTTCACGTTCGGGTTCGTCGGACTGAACATGCCGTTCGGATTGTCCCCGAGCCAGGCATGAAGGTCATAGTGGACGAACTCCTTCGGGATGAGTGGATAGTGTCCCTCCATCGGCCCCATGAAGGTCTGGCCAAACAGCTTCGGAGGCTCCTTGATGTCCGGCGTCAGAGGCACCAGCCATTCCACGCCCACCAGCCGCAAGCCCTTCTTGGTCGGTTCGTAGATCAGCACATTGGGGTGCAGCGGGTCGAGCTTCTGGCCGACACTCGGGACATTGACGAAGTGGATACCCATGGCGCCCTTCGGGTAATCCATCGCGCCCGGTATCTTTTCTCCGCTGTAGTAGACGCAGCCGACCGTCGATAGATAGAGATCGCGGACGGCGACGGTGTAATCGTCATATTTGGCGAGCGACTTTTTCAAGGCTTCGATGTCGGCCTTGTTGGCGTCTTCGGCCCGAGCCGAAGCAACGTTCAGCCACGCGCCTACCAAACCTGTCAAAACGAGGACGCCGCAGCGCCCAAGGCTGGCTGTTCTTGTCATGCATTCCTCCCAGATTTCTGATCTGACCGTGCAAGACCGAGGCGGAAAAATGCTGATTGCGCGGCCAGTGACACCGCCTCATCCCCTCAGGAACAGCGAGATGGTATTCCTTTCCCAAGCTGCGGGAAAGTTATATTTTAGCAGCAGCTAATCCAACAGCGCCAATATCCGCTCAAACAAAAACGGCCCCGCAAGGGGCCGTCTCGTATTGGTTGCCGTACAAATCAGGTGAGCGGCGAAAGCTGTATCTCGACGCGGCGGTTCTGGGCGCGGCCTTCGGCCGTGGCATTGGATGCGACCGGGCGCGTCTTGCCGAAGCCTGTGACGGCGAAGCGCCGCTGATCCACGCCCTGACCGGACAGATAGTTCGCCACCGCCAAAGCACGACGCTGCGAGAGATCGAAATTGTGCTGGTCGCCACCGGTCGAATCGGTGTGGCCGAACACGTCGACGGTGGTCTGCTTGAACTTCTTCAGCACCAGCGCGACAGAGTTCAGGACCTGGTAGAAACCGGGCTTCACCGCATCCTGATCCGAGTTGAAGGTGATGTCGGACGGCATGTTGAGGATGATCTGGTCGCCGCTGCGGGTGACACTGACACCGGTACCCTCGAGCTGCCGGCGCAGTTCGGCCTCGTTCTGGTCCATGGTGGCGCCGATGGCGCCGCCGGCCAGCGCGCCGATGCCGGCGCCTATCAGTGCGTTGCGACGGTCGTTGCCACCGGCAAGCAGGCCAAGGCTGGCACCCGCCAGGGCGCCAAGGCCGGCGCCGGCCGCCGTGTTGGAAATCTTCTGGTCGCCCGTATACGGATCGGTGGTGGTGCAGGCGCTCACCAGCACAGCCGTCGCCACGACGACGAGCACAGTCTTTTTCATAGGATGGTCCCTCTCCAAGTCACGCCTTGCGGTGGCGCCAAATCAGCCCTTCCCGCGACTTGTACCACGAATTGCGGCGAAAAGCGGAACGGCTAAAGCGCCGCTCACGGCTTTTCCCGGGAGACCAATACCCGGTGGTGGCGCCGCATCGCCGTGCCGGAAAGGTTTGGATCAGGCTACCAGAGGTTCTTGCCGTCTATGACCACCACTTCGACCTTGTCGAGATCGAAATCATCGAACAGCCGCGCGTTGACGCTGATCTTGGGATTGTCGAAATCCGGCTCGCCGGTCGACCAGTCCGGCGTTTCGGCAAGGGTGCCGCAGCCGCAGGTGGCGCAAAAACCGTGCTTTACGGTTTTCGACCCCCAGCGGTAGAAAGAGACGTTCTCCATCGGGCTGGTGAGCTTGAATTGCGAAGGCACGTAGTAGGCCCAGAGCGAGCCGCGTTTCGAGCAGAAAGAACAGGTGCATTGCGTCACCGTCTGCGGTGACTGCGAAACCTCGAATGTCGTCGCCTTGCAATGACAGCTTGCCTTGATGGTCATCACGAACTCCTCCTGTCGCCCGCCACCCTGTGCGGCAAGGCATCATAAAGAGGCGTTCCTGACAACTGTCTGTCAGCAGGCTTCACCCGCCGCCCGTCGCGTATCAACAAGCCCGATCAGGCGGACGTCCGAGTGCGTTCCTGTCGTCAATAAGAGCGCGGCGGCACGAACAGGCAGATTGTCCTGCCGGCGTCGAGGCCTCCCTGGTGTGCGCACCAATGGAACTCGCCGTCCGGGCTGTCCTTGACACGCTTGTCGGTCATCGGAACGACCTCACCCGTTCCGGCGATGACATAGCCCTCGGGTTTCTCCAGCACTTCGCCTGTATGGGTCGTGCGACAATCATAGTTGGCGCAGCATGCGAACGGATAACTCCAGCCTTGTGGCTTTGCCGCCGTGGGCGTGGCGTCATGCGCGAAGGCAGGTGCCGTCAGCATTGCCATCGCGCCGATCGCGAAGAGGGAAAACAAAAGTCGGCCAGCCGGTTGAACGGCATTGGCCGATCTGAGTGTGGCAGCAGACATGGAAACGTTCCTTTCAAACGAGCATCAAGCGTTTCGCTTGCCCGTTCCCGGAACGTATCTTCCCATTGGCCGGATCGTCGGGTCGCAGATATGCCGCGTCCGGCCATAAATGCTTTTTCTCTCCCAGCCCTTGGATGCTGGGCTGATTCCTTGGTCGGCGCAAGAACATGCATTCCCGACATCGTTCTACAGACGTCAGGTATCCGCTACCGCCGACGAGATGAGGCCAAGGTCAATTCCCGGCAAACGGGCGTCGAATAAACGGAATTGGCCCGCTGTGGTTCCAGCCTATTGCTGGTCAGAGCCAGCAATCACGTGCTCTTGATACTGCGGCAGGTCATCGGTGATGGTGAACCAGCCCGCCTTCGAACCGACGAAGATGTGCTCGGTTGGACGGATGGACGGGTCGTCGACGAGCGTTCCCATGGCGACATGGACGTAGGCGCCGTCGCGCACGAGCGAATAAAGCAAGGAGCCGCACCGGCCGCAATGTGCGTTATGGCCGCTTTCGTCGCCGAAGATCAGGAGCTTGTCCTCGCCTTCGGTGAGGACAAGCTGTTCACGCTCGATACCGGCGAAAGGCTTGAATGCCGAACCGGTGGTGCGCCGGCAGTCCGAACAATGGCAATTCGCGGCATAGAGGAATTCGTCGGCGACCTCGTAGTGAACCGCGCCGCAAAAGCACTTTCCGGTGAGCTTGCTCGGCACTCTCTCCTCCGTCGCTGTGGTGCGCAAGGGTATGTTCAGATTCAGGTCAGGCCGAGTTTGCAGGCCTCACCTGAATATGGGCATATCCTAGTCCAGGTCTGCCACGGCTTCGCCCGCACCGCCCTCGATGCGCTGCGACAACGAGGCTTCCATGAAATCGTCGAGGTCGCCATCGAGCACGCTCGACGGGCTGGTGCTCTCGACGCCGGTGCGGAGATCCTTCACCAACTGGTAGGGCTGCAGCACATAGGAGCGGATCTGGTGACCCCAGCCGATATCGCTCTTCGATGCTTCGGTGGCGTTTGCAACCGCCTCGCGCTTCTTCAGCTCTTCCTCGTAGAGGCGCGAGCGCAGCATCTCCCAGGCCTTGGCCTTGTTCTTGTGCTGCGAACGTTCGGCCTGGCAGGCGACCGCGATGCCGGTGGCCAGATGCGTGATGCGCACCGCAGAATCGGTGGTGTTGACGTGCTGGCCGCCCGAGCCGGACGAGCGATAAGTATCGATACGGACATCGGATTCGGAGACGTCGATCTCGATCGTGTCGTCGATGACCGGATAGACCCAGACGCTGGCGAAGGACGTATGCCGGCGCGCATTGCTGTCATAGGGCGAGATACGCACCAGGCGATGAACGCCCGATTCCGTCTTCATCCAGCCATAGGCGTTGTGGCCTTTGATCATCAATGTGGCGGACTTGATGCCGGCCTCTTCGCCGTCATGCATTTCCAGCACTTCGACCTTGAAGCGACGGCGCTCGGCCCAGCGCGTGTACATGCGCAGTAGCATCGAGGCCCAGTCCTGGCTTTCGGTGCCGCCGGCGCCGGCATGGATTTCGAGATAGGTGTCGTTGGAGTCTGCCTCACCCGACAGCAGCGTCTCGACCTGGCGGGCCTTCGCTTCGCCTTGCATCGATCGGATCGCGGCTTCCGCCTCGGCGATCACGCCCTCATCGCGCTCTTCCTCGCCGAGCTCGATCAGGCCGATATTGTCTTCCAGCGCCTGCGTCAGGCCTTTCACCGAGGCGATGCCTTCTTCGAGGCCCTGGCGTTCGCGCATCAGCTTCTGCGCTTCCAGCGGCTCGTTCCAGAGGCTGGCGTCCTCGGCGCGCACATTGAGGTATTCAAGCCGCTTTATGGCTTGATCCCAGTCAAAGATGCCTCCTCAGCAGGGTTATCGCCTGCCTGATCTCGTCGACAATGTTCTGCGTTTCCGCGCGCATGGCTGGCTGTTCTGTCCTGTTTGCTGAAATCGGTCGGCGCGATACATAGGCAGGCCGCCGCCGGCTGTAAAGCAAAATGGGCTGGCGCCAAGGCCAGCCCATCCGCTCCTGAAAATCGTCAGTAGAGGCCGCCGCCGCCGGACTGGATGGCCTGATTGGCCTGCGGCGACAGCGCGCCACCGGTGGCATTGGAGCCGTCGGCACCCATGCCGATCACCCAATAGCTGTCGGCGGGACCGGTGCCCGGCTTGAAGGCTTCGATGATGGTGCCGGGATCGCCCGATGCGGCACGCATGCCGGTCTTGCGGTTGATGGCGACCAGGTTCATGCCTTCGGGCACCTTGAAGTCGACATTGGGCGTGCCGTCCAGCGCCACCCGCATGAAGTCCTTGAAGATCGGGGCCGCGAGACCACCGCCGGTGGCGCCATGGCCGAGGCCGCGCGGCGTGTCGTAGCCCATGTAGAGGCCGACGACGAGGTTGGGCGTGTAGCCGATGAACCAGGCGTCCTTTTCGTCGTTGGTCGTTCCGGTCTTGCCGGCAATGTGGCGGCCGAGTTCACCGATGGTCGCGCCGGTGCCGCGCTGCACGACGCCTTCCATCATCGAGGTGATCTGGTAGGCGGTCATCGGATCGAGCACCTGCTCGGAATTGTCGACCAGCTCCGGTTCCGGCTGGTTTTGCCATTCAGGCGCATTGCAACCCTGGCAGCCACGTTCATCCTGCTTGAACACCGTCTTGCCGTAGCGGTCCTGGATGCGGTCGATGAGCGACGGTTTGATCGACTTGCCACCATTGGCCATGATCGAATAGGCCGATACCATGCGCATCACTGTGGTTTCGCCGGAGCCCAGCGCCATCGGCAGATAGGGCGCCAGATGGTCGTAGACGCCGAAGCGCTCGGCATATTCGACGACCAGCTTCATGCCCATGTCGTTGGCAAGCCGCACCGTCATCAGGTTGCGCGACTTCTCGATGCCGGAGCGCAGGGTCGCCGGACCGGCAACGGTGCCGTCGTAGTTCTTCGGCGTCCAGCTCGTGTTGCCGCTTTGAATGGTGATCGGCCCGTCCATGATCACCGAGGCCGGCGTATAGCCATTGTCGAGCGCGGCCGAATAGACGATCGGCTTGAACGAGGAGCCGGGCTGGCGCATGGCTTGTGTGGCGCGGTTGAATTCGGACTGCGCATAGGAGAAGCCGCCGACCATGGCCAGCACGCGGCCGGTGTGCGGATCCATGGCGATCAGGCCCCCCTCCACTTCCGGAACCTGGCGCAGGCTGTAGGTGCCTTCGGCCCCATCGTTCTTCTGCACGAAGATGACGTCGCCCGGCTTCAGCACCTCCGCCGGCGACCTGGCCTTGACGGTCTTGCCGGCGACCACATGGCGCATGGCAAAACCCATGTCCTCCTTGCTGATGGTGCCTTCGACACGTTCCTTGACGATGTCGCCCGACGCCTGCCGTGCAGGCTGCAGGCCGATCGACAGGCCGGTCGCCGAACTGTCGAGCACGACGGCGAGCGACCATTCGGGAACATCCTCCAGCCCCTTGACGGCGCCCAGCGGCACGCCCCAGTCACCCGAGACGTCGATCGATGTCACCGGCCCGCGATAGCCGCGCAGCGTGTCGTATTTCATCAACCCGTTCTGCATCGATTTGCGGGCAATGAGCTGGATCTTCGGATCGAGCGTGGTGCGGACGGAGAGGCCGCCTTCGTAGAGCGCGTTCTCGCCGTAGCGGGCGATGATCTGGCGGCGCACCTCTTCGGTGAAGTACTCGCCGGCGAACAGATATGTGCCGCTGCGCCGCGGCGTCACGCCCAGCGGCTCGGCCTTGGCCTTGTTGCCTTCCTCACGCGTGACGTAGCCGTTCTCGACCATCTGGTCGATGACCCAGTTGCGACGCTCGATTGCGCGATCGGCATGCTTGAAGGGGTGGTAGTTGTTCGGTCCCTTCGGCAGGGAGGCCAGATACGCGGCCTCGGCCACGGAGAGTTCGTTGACCGACTTGTCGAAATAGGTCAGCGCCGCGCCGGCAACGCCATAGGCGCCGAAGCCGAAGAAGATTTCGTTGAGGTAGAGCTCGAGAATGCGATCCTTGGGATAGGCCTGCTCGATGCGGAAGGCGAGGATCATCTCCTTGATCTTGCGCTCGTAGGTCTGGTCCGAGGACAACAGGAAGTTCTTCGCCACCTGCTGGGTGATCGTCGAGGCGCCGACCTGACGCCGGCCCGAGCCGAAATTCTGCAGGTTGACGATGATGGCGCGGCCGAGGCCGGTCACATCGATGCCCGGGTGATTGTAAAAATTCTTGTCTTCCGCCGACAGGAAGGCCGCCTTGACGCGGTCCGGAATGGCCTGGAT
>NZ_RZQL01000177.1 GCF_003997935.1 Mesorhizobium sp. M7A.F.Ca.US.006.01.1.1 | reverse complement strand
GTCTGACAGGCATCCAGGGAACCTGAGCGGTCGGGGCTTGATCCCCGGCCGCTTCGGGTGGACGATGGCTCGCGTGACCGCGAACAATCCCGGCAGCAGACCGGAAAGGCCTGGACTGGCGTCGGCGTTTGGCTGAAGCCTACGGGGAGTAAACATGGCTCAAGCTCAGGAATTCGAGAAGGTTCTCTCGAGCAGCGACACCAGCGTTGCTGCTTTTGACGAGCACAAATCGGCCGTCAAGCGCATCCAGCATTTCTTGCATTCGACGCCGGCCGCGGTGCCGCTGATCGTCCTGGTTCTGGCGATCATCGTCTTCGGCATCACCATCGGTGGGCGGTTCTTTTCGTCCTACACGCTGACGCTTATCCTTCAGCAGATCGCCATCATCGGCATTCTGGGTGCCGCGCAGACGCTGGTCATCCTGACCGCAGGCATCGACCTGTCGATCGGTGTGATCATGGTGATTTCAGCGGTGATCATGGGCAATTGCGCTGTCAGCTACGGCATGCCGAGCGCGCTCGCAGTGGCGATCGGGCTTGCCGCCGGGGCGGCCTGCGGGCTGCTCAACGGGGTGCTTGTCGCCTACATGAAGCTGCCACCCTTCATCGTGACGCTTGGCACCTGGAACATCGTCATGGCCACGAACTTCATCTATTCGGCCAACGAGACGATCCGCGACACCGACGTCGACACCCAGGCGCCGTTGCTGCATCTCTTTGCCATCAGTTTCAAGGTCGGCACTGCGGTGCTGACGCTCGGCGTCATTGCCACGGTCGTGCTCGTGATGATCCTCTGGTACGTGCTCAATCACACGGCATGGGGCCGCCATGTCTACGCCGTTGGCGATGATCAGGAGGCGGCGAAGCTGTCGGGCATCCAGACCAAGAAGGTGCTGATGACGGTCTACACCCTTGCCGGGCTGATCGCCGCTTTCGCTGCCTGGGTTTCCATCGGCCGCAACGGCTCGATCTCGCCGTCGGCTGCCGTCACCGACTACAATCTGCAGGCGATCACCGCAACGGTGATCGGCGGTATTTCCCTGTTCGGCGGACGCGGCTCGATCCTGGGCACGCTGTTCGGCGCGATGATCGTCGGCGTGGTCTCCATGGGCCTCAACATGTTGGGCGCCGATCCGCAATGGAAAGTGCTGCTCACCGGTGTGCTGATCATCGGCGCCGTGGCAGTCGACCAATGGATCAGAAAGGTGTCGGCATGACCATGACCCAGGAACCCATCCTCACCGCGCGTGGCCTGGTCAAGCGCTATGGCCGTGTCACCGCCCTCGACAATGCCGACTTCGACCTTTATCCCGGCGAAATCCTCGCCGTCATCGGCGACAACGGCGCCGGCAAGTCGTCGCTCATCAAGGCGATTTCCGGCGCGGCCGTACCCGATGAAGGCGAGATCCGGCTTGAAGGCAAACCCGTCGCCTTCAAATCACCAATGGAGGCCCGCGAAGCCGGCATCGAGACCGTCTACCAGAATCTGGCGCTGTCGCCGGCGCTCTCGATCGCCGACAACATGTTCCTTGGTCGCGAAATCCGTAAACCGGGTTTTCTGGGCGACTGGCTGCGCATGCTCGATCGCCCGGCGATGGAAAAGCGCGCCCGCGACAAGCTTACCGAGCTTGGCCTGATGACCATCCAGAACATCAGCCAGGCTGTGGAAACGCTCTCGGGCGGCCAAAGGCAGGGCGTTGCGGTGGCGCGCGCGGCCGCCTTCGGCAGTCGTGTGGTGATCATGGACGAGCCGACGGCCGCCCTTGGCGTCAAGGAAAGCCGCCGCGTGCTCGAACTGATCCTCGACGTCAAGAAGCGGGGCCTGCCGATCGTGCTGATCTCGCACAACATGCCGCATGTCTTCGAAGTGGCCGACCGCATTCACATCCATCGCCTCGGCCGTCGCCTCTGCGTCATCGATCCCAAGCAATATACGATGTCCGATGCCGTGGCCTTCATGACCGGAGCAAAGGTTCCGCCCGAGGCAGCGCTGGCGGCTTGAGGCTCCGATGGCCCAAATTGCCGCAGGCTCAGCCGCACTCGCGGCTGTTTAAATCGATTGAAGATATGCCGAGATCAGCTAGCATGGGCTGGGAGGAATGGTGAAAGCCGGTATGATCATGGCAAGTGCACGAGAAGGCGACATGGCAAACGCGATGACATCCAAAGCTCCCATTCTCGAAACCCCCGATCCCAAGACGCTCGCCGACGAAGTCTTGAAAGCCCTCAAATACCGAGTAGGCAAGGGCACCAACGTCGCCACGCAACATGATTGGTTGACGGCCTCGATCAAGGTCGTGCGCGACCGCATCGTCGATCACTGGATGCAGGCGACGCAGGAGGCCTACGCCCAGCAGGAAAAGCGCGTCTATTACCTGTCGCTCGAATTCCTCATCGGCCGGCTGATGCGTGATGCCTTCTCCAATCTCGGCCTGATGGACAATATGCGCGAAGCGTTAAAGTCCCTCGGTGTCGACCTCGACCTTGTCGCCGGGCTCGAACCGGATGCGGCGCTCGGCAATGGCGGCCTAGGTCGGCTCGCCGCCTGCTTCATGGAAAGCATGGCGACCGTCGACATTCCCGCGCATGGCTACGGCATCCGCTATGCCAACGGTATGTTCCGCCAGGAGATCCACGACGGCTGGCAGGTGGAACTGCCCGAGACCTGGCTCGACCATGGCAACCCCTGGGAATTCGAACGCCGTGAGCGCTCGTTCGAGGTCGGTTTCGGCGGTTCGGTGGAATCGATCACCTCCAAGGACGGCCGGCTCGAACGCCATGTCTGGAAACCGACCGAGCATGTGCTGGCCGTCGCCTATGACACGCCCGTCGTCGGCTGGCGGGCCAACCGCGTCAACACGCTGCGGCTTTGGTCAGGCATGCCGGTCGATCCGATCCTGCTCGACAAGTTCAATGCCGGCGATCACATCGGCGCGCTTGCCGAAAGCAACAAGGCCGATGCCTTGTCGCGCGTGCTTTATCCCGCCGATTCCCACAAGGCAGGGCAGGAACTGCGGCTCAGGCAAGAGTATTTCTTCTCCACCGCCTCGCTGCAGGACATCGTCCAGCGCCATCTCAGCCAATATGGCGACCTGAAGTCGCTGCCCGACAAGGCTGCGATCCACCTCAACGACACCCATCCGGCCATCGCTGTGCCCGAGCTGATGCGCCTGTTGATGGACGTCCATGGCATGGATTTCGATCAGGCTTGGGATATCACCAAGCGCACCTTCGGCTACACCAACCACACGCTGTTGCCTGAGGCGCTGGAAAGCTGGCCGGTGCCGCTGTTCGAGCGGCTTTTGCCGCGCCACATGCAGATCGTCTATGCCATCAACGCCGAAGTGCTTCTGGAGGCGCGTGCCTCCAACCAGTTCTCGGACGAGCAGATCGGCCGCATCTCGCTGATCCAGGAAAATGGCGACCGCCGGGTGCGCATGGGCAATCTGGCCTTTGTCGGCTCGCACTCGATCAACGGCGTTTCGGCGCTTCACACCGACCTGATGAAGGAGACGGTGTTCGCCGATCTGCACAAGCTCTATCCCGATCGCATCAACAACAAGACCAACGGCATCACGCCCCGTCGCTGGCTGATCCAGTGCAATCCCGGACTGACCTCGCTCGCCCGTGAGGCGATCGGCGACCGCTTTCTCGATGACATCGACGCCATCAAGGATCTCGACGGTTTCGCCGGCGATGCCGCCTTTCGCGACAAGTTCGCCGCGGTCAAGCGCGCCAACAAGGCGCGGCTGGCCAACCTCGTCGCCGACCGGCTCGGCATCAAGGTCGATCCCTCGGCGCTGTTCGATATCCAGATCAAGCGCATCCACGAATACAAGCGCCAGCTTCTGAACATCCTCGAGGCGATCGCCCTTTACGACCAGATCCGCTCGCACCCCGAGCGTGACTGGATGCCGCGCGTGAAATTCTTCGGCGGCAAAGCAGCGCCCAGCTACCACAATGCGAAGCTGATCATCAAACTCGCCAACGATGTCGCCAAGGTCATCAACCGCGATCCGGCCGTGCGCGGTCTGCTGAAGATAGTGTTCGTGCCGAATTACAATGTCAGCCTGGCCGAGATCATGATGCCGGCTGCCGATCTGTCCGAGCAGATCTCGACCGCTGGGATGGAAGCGTCGGGCACCGGCAACATGAAGTTCGCACTGAACGGCGCGCTGACCATCGGCACGCTCGATGGTGCCAATGTCGAGATCAAGGAATGCGTCGGCGACGACAACATCTTCATCTTCGGCCTGACCACGGCTGAGGTCGCCGAGCGGCGCAACAATGGCTACGATCCTCGTGCGGTCATCGAAGGATCGCCCGAGCTGGCGCAGGCGGTTGCTGCTGTTTCGTCAGGGGTCTTTTCGCCTGACGATCCGGAGCGTTACCGCGACCTCGTCAACGGTCTCTACAACAGCGACTGGTTCATGGTCGCCGCGGATTTCGATGCCTACACCGCCGCGCAGCGCGAGGTCGATGCGGTCTGGCGCAACAGTCCCGACTGGTGCGCCAGGGCGATCCGCAATGTTGCACGTGTCGGCTGGTTCTCCTCCGATCGCACGATCCGCCAATATGCGAAAGAAATCTGGAACGTGCCTGTCTGATGTGATTGCATGAGGCCGCGAACAATGTGGTCCCGGTGATGTGATTTGAAAGTCGGATTCACATCACTTGAAACAAACACTTGGTGCCCGGGGAGGGACACTGCCTGATGAAGAAGCCGCGCGCGACCGCTGCGACAAGCGGGCCGGACGGACTGGCGCCAGCCAGCGATGTTGCGGCGATTGTTGCCGGCACGCACGGAGATCCATTCGCGGTCCTTGGCGTCCATGAGGTCGGCAAGAGTCTGTATGCGCGGTGCTTTGTTCCGAATGCCGAATTCGTCACCGCCTACACGCTGACAGGCATCATCGCGGGTGAATTGTCCAGGCGCGACGATGGCGGCTTTTTCGAAGGCAAGCTCTCGATCAAGAAGCGGCAGCCCCTGCGCTATCATGCCAGGAACGCCGGCGGCGACTGGTGGCTGACCGATCCCTATTCGTTCGGTCCGGTGCTCGGGCCCCTGGACGACTACTACATCGCCCAGGGCTCGCACCTAAGGCTGTTCGACAAGCTCGGCGCCCATGTCATTGATCACGAAGGCGCTTCGGGAGTGCATTTCGCCGTCTGGGCTCCCAACGCACGGCGGGTCTCGGTGGTCGGCGACTTCAACGAATGGGACGGCCGCCGGCACACGATGCGGGACCGCCGCGACACCGGCATCTGGGAACTGTTCGTACCCGACATCGGTGCCGGACGGCCCTACAAATACGAGATCATCGGCCCCGATGGCGTCAGGCTGCCGCTGAAGGCCGACCCGTTCGCCTTCAAGTCCGAACTGCGTCCGGCCACCGCTTCGGTCGTGGCCGTGCCGCCGGCGCATGAGTGGGGCGACGAGGCGCATCGCAATTTCTGGCGCAATGCCGACCATCGGCGCGAAGCCATCTCGATCTACGAGGTCCATGCCGGCTCCTGGCAGCTTCACGACGACGGTACGTTCCTGTCATGGGACGAGTTGGCCGACCGGCTGATCCCCTATGTGGTCGAGACCGGTTTCACCCACATCGAATTCATGCCGATCTCTGAACATCCCTATGACCCGTCCTGGGGCTACCAGACGACCGGCCTTTACGCGCCGTCGGCCCGCTTCGGCGACCCGGACGGCTTTGCTCGTTTCGTCGATGGCGCCCACCGCGCCGGCGTCGGCGTCATCCTCGACTGGGTGCCGGCGCATTTCCCGGTCGACGCGCATGGCCTGGCCAATTTCGATGGCACCGCGCTCTATGAACATGCCGATCCCCGCAAGGGTTTCCATCCCGACTGGAACACCGCGATCTACAATTTCGGCCGCCGCGAGGTGGTGTCGTTCCTCGTCAACAATGCGCTGTTCTGGGCCGAGAAATACCATGTCGACGGTTTGCGCGTCGACGCGGTCGCCTCGATGCTCTACCTCGACTATTCGCGCAAGGCCGGCGAATGGATACCCAACGAGAAGGGCGGCCGCGAGAACCTCGAGGCGGTCAGCTTCCTCCAGAAGATGAACAAGGAGGTCTACGGCCACCATCCGGGCGTCATGACCATCGCCGAGGAATCGACCTCATGGCCGAAGGTCTCGGCGCCGGTGCATGAAGGCGGCCTCGGCTTCGGCTTCAAGTGGAATATGGGCTTCATGCACGACACGCTGGAGTATTTCTCCAAGGAGCCGATCTTCCGCAAGCACCACCACAACGACCTCACCTTCGGCCTGACCTACGCCTTCTCGGAGAATTTCGTGCTGCCGCTCTCGCATGACGAGGTCGTGCACGGCAAAGGCACGTTGCTTGGCAAGATGGCCGGCGACGACTGGCAGAAATTCGCGACGCTGCGTGCCTACTACGCTTTCATGTGGGGCTATCCCGGCAAGAAGCTGCTGTTCATGGGACAGGAGTTCGCGCAGCGCGGCGAATGGAGCGAGGCGCGCGCGCTGGACTGGAATCTGCTGGAGTTCCGGCCCCATCGCGGTGTCTGGCAGACGGTGCGCGATCTCAACTATCTCTACCGTTCGCGCCCGGCGCTGCATGGCCGCGACTGCGAACCGGAAGGGTTCTCCTGGCTGATTGTCGACGACAGCCAGAATTCGGTTTTTGCCTGGCTGCGCAGTGCGCCGGGCGGCAGCCCGGTGGCCGTCATTTCCAATTTCACGCCGGTGCCGCGCGATAATTATCGGGTGCCGTTGCCGACGGCTGGCAAATGGCGCGAGATCATCAACACCGACGCTTCTGAATATGGCGGTTCCGGCAAGGGCAATGGCGGCATGGTCGAGGCGCGGGCGGAGGAAGGAAGCATTTCCGCGACGATGCTTTTGCCGCCGCTGTCGACGATCATGCTCGAGCTCGTTGCCGACTGAGCCCGTCGAGACTGAGTAAAACGGCGAGATCGAGTAACTTGGGAGGGTAAAAATGGCAGACTTGAAACGGACCCAGCCGCTGGCGCGCGATGCCATGGCCTATGTATTGGCCGGCGGCCGTGGCAGCCGCCTCAAGGAACTGACCGACCGGCGTGCCAAGCCGGCCGTTTATTTCGGCGGCAAGACGCGCATCATCGACTTCGCGCTCTCCAACGCGCTTAACTCCGGCATTCGACGCCTCGGCGTCGCCACCCAGTACAAGGCACATTCGTTGATCCGCCATCTGCAGCGCGGCTGGAACTTCCTGCGGCCCGAGCGAAACGAGAGCTTCGACATCCTGCCGGCCAGCCAGCGCGTCTCGGAAACGCAATGGTATGAAGGCACGGCCGACGCCGTCTACCAGAACATCGACATCATCGAGGCCTACGGGCCTGAATACATGGTCATCCTGGCCGGCGATCACATCTACAAGATGGACTACGAGATGATGCTTCGCCAGCACGTCGACGCCAATGCCGACGTCACCGTCGGCTGCCTCGAAGTGCCGCGCATGGAAGCCACCGGCTTCGGCGTCATGCATGTCGATGGCAAGGACAACATCATCGCCTTCGTCGAAAAGCCCGCCGATCCGCCCGGCATTCCCGACAAGCCGGATTTCGCTTTGGCCTCGATGGGCATCTATGTCTTCAAGACCAAGTTCCTGATGGAGCAGTTGCGCCGCGATGCGGTCGAGCCGGGCTCGAGCCGCGACTTCGGCAAGGACATCATCCCCTATATCGTCCAGCACGGTAAGGCGATCGCGCACCGCTTCGCCAAGTCCTGCGTCCGCTCGACCGCCGAGAACGAGGCCTACTGGCGCGACGTCGGAACGGTCGATGCCTATTGGGAAGCCAATATCGACCTCACGGATATCACGCCTGAGCTCGACCTCTACGACCGCGACTGGCCGATCTGGACCTATGCCGAATTGAAGCCGCCGGCAAAGTTCGTGCATGATGAGGATGGCCGCCGCGGTTCGGCCATCTCCTCGCTTGTCTCGGGTGACTGCATCGTCTCGGGGGCTTCGCTGAAAAAAAGCCTGATCTTCACCGGCGCGCGCATCAATTCCTATTCGACGCTCGAAGAAGTCGTCATGCTGCCCGACGTTCATGTCGGCCGGAACGCAAAGTTGAAGCGCGTGGTCATCGACCATGGTGTTAGGATACCGGAAGGGCTGGTGGTCGGCGAAGATCCTATTCTCGACGCCAAGCGCTTCCGCGTTTCCGAAAAGGGCATCTGCCTGGTCACCCAGGACATGATCGACAAGCTGGGGCTCTAACGCATGCAGGTTCTGTCGGTCACGCCCGAGATCTTTCCGCTGATCAAGACCGGAGGGCTTGCCGACGTGACCGGCGCGCTGCCCATTGCCTTGGCGGCCAAGGGCGTGACAATGCGCACGCTCATTCCCGGCTTTCCGACCGTTATGGCCGCCTTCAAGAAAAAGCGGGCGGTTCTGCAATACCCCTTGCTGCAGGGCGGCAAGGCCTCCGTCCACTCGGTCCAGATCGCCGGGCTCGAACTGTTCGTGCTCGATGCGCCGCATCTGTTCGACCGTCCCGGCGGTCCCTATGGCAATGCGACCGGCGTCGATTGGCCCGACAACTGGCGCCGTTTCGCTGCATTAAGCCAGGTCGGCGGCGACATCGCCGGCGGCGCCATCTCGGGCTACCAGCCCGACATCGTCCATGCTCACGATTGGCAGTCGGCGATGACACTGGCCTACATGCGCTACGGGAAGGCGATCGGCGTGCCTTCGATGATGACCGTCCACAATCTCGCCTTCCAGGGCCAGTTCGGCGCCGGCATTTTCGGCGAGCTTGGCTTGCCGGCGGCGGCAATGGCGCTCGACGGCGTCGAATATTATGGCGGTGTCGGCTTCCTCAAGGCGGGACTGCAGGCCGCCTGGGCGATCACCACGGTCAGCCCGACCTACGCGCAGGAAATTCGCTCGGCTGAATTCGGCATGGGCCTCGACGGCCTCATCAACATGCGCTCCAGCGATCTCTATGGCATCGTCAACGGCATCGATACCGGCATCTGGGATCCGGAAACCGACAAGCATCTGGTGTCCCCCTACACGGCAAGCACGCTGAAGGCGCGCGCGCCCAACAGAGCCGCCGTGGAAGACCGCTTCAGCCTTGAGCCGGATGACAGCCCGATCGTCTGCGTGGTCAGCCGCCTGACTTGGCAAAAGGGCATGGACATATTGGCGCTGGTGATCGATGGCATCGTTGCCACCGGCGCGCGCCTGGCCATCCTGGGTTCCGGCGATGCCGGTCTCGAAGGCGCGCTGCTTGCCGCCGCCGCCCGGCATCGGGGCCGCATCGGCGTCGTCGTCGGCTATGACGAGGGGCTGTCGCACATCATGCAGGGCGGTTGCGACGCCATCGTCATTCCCTCACGCTTCGAACCGTGCGGGCTGACGCAACTTTACGGCCTGCGTTATGGCTGCGTGCCGGTAGTTGCCCGCACCGGCGGCCTGGCCGACACGGTCATCGACGCCAATGAGGCCGCCGTCTCCGCCGGGGTTGCCACCGGCTTCCAGTTCGCGCCCAACAATGGCGGCGCCTTGCTGCACGCTATCCGCCGCCTCGTCGACGCGCATGCCAATCCGGCGGTCTGGGAATCGCTGCAGCGCCAGGGCATGAAGGCCGACGTGTCGTGGGACAAGAGCGCGGACAAATATGTTGAACTCTATCGCTCGCTGCTTTCGAAAAGGGTTGCCTGAAGCATGATACGAACCGTCCCCACCAAACCCTATTCCGATCAGAAGCCCGGCACGTCGGGCCTGCGCAAGAAGGTGCCTGTCTTTCAGCAGGAGCACTATGCCGAGAATTTCATCCAGTCGATCTTCGACGCGCTTGACGGTTTCAAGGGCAAGACCCTGGTGATCGGTGGCGATGGCCGCTTTTACAACCGCGAGGTCATCCAGAAGGCCATCGCCATGGCAGCCGCCAACGGCTTCGGCAAGGTGATGGTCGGGCAGGGCGGTATCCTGTCGACGCCGGCCGCCTCGCATGTCATCCGCAAATACAGGACCTTTGGCGGCATCATCCTGTCGGCCAGCCACAATCCGGGCGGCCCGCATGAGGATTTCGGCATCAAGTACAATGCCGGCAATGGCGGCCCGGCGCCGGAAAAGCTGACCGACGCGATCTTCGAAAAGACCAAGACGATTTCAAGCTTCAAGATCGCCGACATCGATCCGATCGATATCGACACGATCGGCACGGTCAAGGCCGCCGGCATGACGGTCGAGATCATCGACCCGGTCGCCGACTATGCCGAGCTGATGGAAAGCCTGTTCGATTTCGACGCTCTGCGCAAACTCTTCAAGTCCGGCTTCCGCATGCGCTTCGACGCTATGCACGCGGTGACCGGTCCCTACGCCAAGGAGATCCTGGAAAACCGGCTTGGCGCGCCCAATGGCACCTGCCGCAATTTCAAGCCGCTGCCGGATTTCGGCGGCCACCACCCGGACCCGAACCTTGTCCACGCCAAACACCTCTATGACGAGATGATGGGACCGGACGCGCCGGATTTCGGCGCCGCTTCCGATGGTGACGGCGACCGCAATCTGATCATCGGCAAGGGCATTTTCGTCACCCCGTCGGATTCGGTCGCCATGCTTGCCGCCAATGCGCGCCTGGCGCCCGGCTACAAGGCCGGTTTGAAAGGCATTGCCCGCTCCATGCCGACCAGTGGCGCGGCCGATCGTGTTGCTGAAAAACTCGGCATCGGCATCTATGAGACGCCGACCGGCTGGAAGTTCTTCGGCAATCTGCTGGATGCCGACATGGCGACCATCTGCGGCGAGGAGAGTGCCGGCACCGGCTCCAACCATGTCCGCGAAAAGGACGGCCTGTGGGCGGTGCTCTTGTGGCTCAACATCCTTGCCGCGCGCGGCGAAAGCTGCAAGCAGATCGTCACCGAGCACTGGGCGACCTACGGGCGCAACTACTATTCGCGGCATGACTATGAAGAGGTCGAGAGCGACCGCGCCAACGCGCTGGTCGACGAGTTGCGTGCCAAACTCGCTTCGCTGCCTGGCACCAGCGTGCGCGGCATGAAAATCGCCGGCGCCGACGATTTTGCCTATCACGATCCGGTCGACGGTTCGATCAGCGAGCATCAGGGCATCAGGGTGCTGTTCGAAGGCGGCTCGCGCGTCGTCTTCCGCCTCTCCGGTACAGGGACGTCAGGTGCCACGTTGCGCGTCTACATCGAGCGCTACGAGCCGGACAGAGCGAGGCACGATCTCGACACCCAGGCTGCCCTTGCCGATCTGATTGCCGCGGCCGATGATATTGCCGGGATTCACAGCCATACCGGCCGCCCCAAGCCTAGCGTGATTACTTGAAGGTGGCTGCGCGCGCTTTCCCTTCTCCCCTTGTGGGAGAAGGTGGATCGGCGCGCAGCGCCGAGACGGTTGAGGGGTGCGCGAAGGATCGCCGTCCTTGCCAAGCTGGAACACCCCTCATCCGTCGCCTGCGGCGACACCTTCTCCCACCAGGGGAGAAGGGGGAGCCCGCATGACCCAGCTCGGCGCCACAGTCACCCGCGAAGGCATCCGCTTTGCCGCGTGGTCGCAGGCCGCCCGTCGGCTTTGGGTCTCGATTTTCGACGAGCAGGACAAGCGGGAAATCGAACGGCTCGAACTGCAGCCGGAAGGCGAGGGCGTCCATGCGCTGTTCGTCGCGGGCCTTGGCCAGGGCATCCGCTACGGCTTTCGCGCCGATGGCGACTACGCGCCGGAGCGCGGGCTGTGGTTCGATCCCGCCAAGCTCCTGACCGATCCTTATGCCGTCGAGATCGACAGGTCCTACGTCTATGACTGGCGGCTGGCCCAGCGCCGGGGCGAGGGCGCCGATACCGCGCCGCTGATGCCGAAGGCGATTGCCGCCGCGCTGCCGAAGCCGGTGCAGGCTGCGCCGCCGCTCTTCCAGCCGGGCGGCCTTATTTACGAAGTGCCGGTGCGCGCCTTCACCATGCTGCATCCGGACGTTCCCAAGAAGTTGCGTGGCACCATTGCCGCTCTCGCCCATCCCGTGATTGTCGAGCATCTGAAAAAACTCGGCGTTGGCGCGGTCGAACTGATGCCGGTGACCGCGTCGATCGACGAGCGGCATTTGCCGCCGCTTGGGCTGCGCAACGCCTGGGGCTACAATCCCGTCACCTTCATGGCCCTCGATCCGCGCCTGGCGCCTGGCGGCGTCATGGAATTGCGAAACACGGTCGCTGTGCTGCGCGAGGCCGGCATCGGCGTCATCCTCGACCTCGTCTTCAACCACACCGGCGAGAGCGACAGGCTTGGTCCCACGCTGTCGCTGCGCGGCTTCGACAACCAGGCCTATTACCGGCACACGCCTGACGGCAGGCTGGCCAACGACACCGGCACCGGCAACACGGTCGCTTGCGACCATCCTGTGGTCCAGGAGATGGTCCTCGACACGCTTCGCCATTTCGTCAGGGATGCCGGTGTCGATGGCTTCCGCTTCGACCTCGCTCCCATTCTGGGGCGGGTCGAGGGCACATTCGATGCCGAGGCGCCGCTGCTGAGGGCGATGTGCGAGGACGCGCTGCTGGCTGACCGTGTGTTGATCGCCGAGCCGTGGGACATCGGCCCCGACGGCTATCAGCTCGGCAATTTTCCAGCGCCCTTCCTCGAATGGAACGACAAGTATCGCGACGATGTCAGACGCTTCTGGCGCGGCGACGCCGGCATGGTCGGCGCCCTGGCGACCCGGCTTGCCGGTTCGTCCCATGTGTTCGCAACGAACAGGCAAAACGCCAGTCGGACCGTCAATTTCATCGCCGCGCATGACGGCATGACGCTCGCCGACATCGTGCGCTACGAACGCAAGCACAACGAAGCCAATGGCGAGCAGAACCGCGACGGCCACAATGAAAACCTCTCCTGGAACAACGGCGTCGAAGGGGATGCGGACGATCCGGCCGTGTCGGAGGCTCGCCAGAACGATCAGCGCACGCTGCTCGCCACGCTGTTTGTCTCGCGCGGCACCATCATGCTGACCGCGGGCGACGAATTCGGCCGCACCCAGCAAGGCAACAACAACGCCTATGCGCAGGACAACGAGATCACCTGGCTCGACTGGGCCGGCCGCGACCAGGCGCTGGAGCGCTACACGGCGAAACTCTCGAGGCTGCGCCGGTCGATGCCGGGGCTTTCCGACACAAGCTTCCTCACTGGCCAGCCACCGGCAGGTTCGGAGATACCGGACGTCGCATGGCTGACCGAGACAGGCGCGCCGCTCGACGAACAGAGCTGGCAGGATCCGCAGCGGCACCGCCTGGTCATGATCCTGGCCGCCGAGGACGACCGCCGTCTTGCGGTGCTTATCAACGGCGATCGCCGGGCCTGCATGTTCACCTTGCCTGAACGAGACGGATTCTTCTGGGCTCCAGCCATCGAAGCGCCGGATGCGGCGGATATCTCGCGGCCAATATCCGGGCGGACGATGATCTTCATGATCGAACGAGCGCAGGCCGGCACAAGGGAGAAGCGCAATGGCGGCGAGTGACAAGACCGGATGGTGGCGCGGTTGCGTCATCTACCAGATCTATCCGCGCTCCTTCCAGGACACGACCGGCGATGGCAGCGGCGATCTCGCCGGTATCACGTCGAGGCTCGCTCATGTCGCCTCGCTTGGTGTCGACGCCGTCTGGCTGTCGCCTTTCTTCAAGTCGCCGATGGCCGATATGGGCTACGACGTGTCGGACTACTGCGATGTCGATCCGATGTTCGGCACGCTCGAGGATTTCGATGCGCTGGTCGCCGAGGCGCATCGTCTCGGCCTGAAGATCATCATCGACCAGGTGCTGTCGCATTCATCCGACAAGCACGACTGGTTTGTCGAAAGCCGGGCCAGCCGCGACAACCCCAAGGCCGACTGGTATGTCTGGGCCGATACCAAGCCCGATGGCAGCGCGCCCAACAACTGGCTCTCCGTCTTCGGTGGCCCGGCCTGGGAATGGGATTCGACCCGCCGGCAATACTACATGCACAATTTCCTCGCCTCGCAGCCCGATCTGAATTTCCACAATCCGGAGGTCCAGGACGCGCTTCTCGACACGGTGCGCTTCTGGCTGGAGCGCGGTGTCGACGGTTTCCGGCTCGATACGGTCAATTACTATGTCCATGACCGCTGGCTGCGCAGCAATCCGCCGCTGGCGTCGAGCGTCGCCGGCACCAACAGCGAGACCAACACCTACCTCTACCAGGAGCATCTGTTCGACAAGACGCAGCCCGAAAACTTGGCATTTCTCGGTCGCTTCAGGGCGCTGCTCGATGAGTACGAGGATCGTGCTGTCGTCGGCGAAATCGGCGATGAAGGCCGATCGCTGCAGACGCTCGCCGCCTACACCTCAGGCGGCGACAAGCTGCATATGTGCTACACCTTCGACCTGCTCGGTCCGCAGTTCTCGGCCGCGCATGTGCGTGGCTGCGTCGAAGCCTTCGAGGCGGCCGTCTTCGACGGCTGGGTCTGTTGGGCGTTCTCCAACCATGATGTGGTGCGCCATGTCAGCCGCTGGACAAGGCCGGACAGCGATCCCGATGCGGTCGCAAGATTCTCGATCATGCTGCTTGCCTGCCTGCGCGGCTCGATCTGCCTCTACGAGGGCGAGGAGTTGGGCCTGGAGGAGGCGGAGCTGGCCTATGAGGATCTGCGCGATCCCGTCGGCATCCGCTTCTGGCCAGGCGTCAAGGGCAGGGATGGGTGTCGCACGCCAATGGTCTGGGAGGCCGGCGCCGACAATGCGGGCTTCTCCACGGCCAGGCCCTGGCTGCCGATACCGGCCAGCCATCGCGCCCGCGCGGTCGACGTCCAGAATGCCGACACGGTCTCTGTGCTCGCGTCCTACCGGGCTGCGCTGGCCTTGCGCGGGGAGCATGAGGCGCTGATATCCGGCTCGATCCGGTTTCTCGACGCCGAGGGTGACCTGCTCGCTTTCATTCGCGAGGGCGGCGGCGAAAGACTGCTCTGTGTCTTCAATTTCGCCGGGGAGCCGGCCAATTGGCCGTGGCCGGGGGACATCGGAGCGGTTGCACAGCTTGATGG